>CAZWCU010000082.1:0-16446 GCA_964632715.1 uncultured Bifidobacterium sp.
CGACGCCCGCCTCGGTGGCCGCTACCGGTTCTACCGCGACCCCGCCATCCTCTCCGGCCGCTTCGGCACCCGCTACGTGGGCGACATGGATCGCATGTTCGACAGCTACAGCCTGCTGCTCAGCCGGGTCACCGACCACGTGCGCGCCACCGTGCCGCGCGATCCCGGCGACAGCGACTTCGTGTACCGCATGGCCACCCGCGCCAAGGCGCTCGACGCGGTGCGCGGCGTGCTGCCGGCCGCGTCGCTCAGCAACGTGGGCATCTACGGCAGCGGGCAGGCGTTCGAGGCACTGCTGGTGCGCATGCGCTCGCACCCGCTCCCGGAGGCCCGGCACTACGCCGACCTGATGCTGCACGAGCTGCGCAAGGTCATCCCCAGCTTCCTGCGGCGCGTGGATCTCGCCGACCGTGGCGGGCGCTGGAGCCAGTACCTGGCCGGCACCCGCGAGCACACCTCCGAGCTCGTCGAGTCGCTGTTCGGCGGCACGCCGGTCGAGCAGGTGCCGGCCGTGCAGTTGGTCGACTTCGATCCCGATGCGGAAGACAAGCTGCTCGCAGCCATCTGCTATCCGCTCACACACCTCCCGGAGAGCCAGCTGGCCGAGCGGGTGAAGTCGTTGGGCCCCACCGAGCGCCTGGCGCTGCTGAAGGCCTACGTGGGCGACCGGGAGAACCGCCGGCACAAGCCGGGTCGTGCGTTCGAGCGGGTCGACTACCGGTTCGACGTGCTCAGCGACTACGGGGCCTTCCGCGACCTGCAGCGGCATCGCATGCTCACCATCGAGTGGCAGTCGCTCACGCCCAACCACGGTTACGTTCGGCCCGAACTGGTCGAGGAAGCCGGCATGACCGACGTCTTCGACGACGCCATGGCCCGCTCCGCTGCGCTGTACGACGCGTTGAAGGACGAGTACCCGCAGCAGGCCCAGTACGCGGTCAGCATGGCCTACCGCATGCGCTACACGATGCAGTTCAACGCTCGTGAGGCGATCCACATGCTCGAGCTGCGTTCGTCGCCGCAGGGTCACCCGTCGTACCGCCGCATCGCGCTCGAGATGCACCGTCTGATCGCCGAGCAGGCCGGCCACAAGGCCGTCGCGTCCACCATGACCCACCTCACCACCGAAGCGCCCGAATTGGAGCGTTTGGAGGCCGAACGGCGTGCAGAAGCACGCCGCGGCACCACCTGAGGGCATGGCGTGACCGTTGTCACTGCACGGTTGAGTAACCTCCGCTGACGCTCGCCGTAGTATCCCGCCTCCGCGGGGCGACGAATTGGGCAACGACAAGGAACGATGATGGCTGACGACGACGAAGAGATGACCACCGAGCCCGACGAAGAGTTCGAGGAGACCGACGAAGAAGTCGATATCGACCCTGCCGAGCTCGATGAGGACGAGCTCGACGAAGACGTGCTGGTGGAGGACGACGAGTTCGTCGCCGACGACGACTTCGTGGCCGCCGACGAGGAAGAGGACGACGACGACACCAGCGGTCCCGTACGGCGTGCCGTCCCCGCCGGCGAGGACGAGGACGAGGACGACGACATCATCGCCCCCGACGACGTCGAAGCCGACCTCGACACCATCCTCAAGGACCGCCTGGTCGCCGCCGACGATGAGGACGAGAACGAGGACGACGAGCCAGAGGAGAAGGGCGAGGCGGCAGATCGTCTGCAGCCGAAGCGCTCCGACGAGCAGCTCTGTCCGAGTTGCTTCCTGCTGGTCCGCCAGGGTGCCCCCGTCTGCCCGGTGGGCGACGACGAGTGCCCCATCTTCAGCTGAGCCGCTGATGCCGTCGCCACGCCCACTCGTCGAGAAGGTCCTCGATGTGTGGCTCTACGCCCCCGTGGGTGTGGCGAAGCAGCTGGGCATCGACGTGCCGGCCGGTGTCGCGCAGCGGCACGCACAACTGCACGACCGCGTGCGGTTCGCCCGCTGGGTCGGCGAGATGGCCGTCACCTACGGCCGCCAGAACCTGGAGCAGCGGCTCGCCACGGCGGTCGAGGCGAACCCGGTGCTCGAGCGCGTCGTCGCCGAGCCCCTGGCCGCTGCGCAGGCCGACGAGCTCACGCATCCGCCGTTCGACGGCTACGACCAGCTCGCGGCGGCGCAGATCGTGCAGTTGCTCGGACGGCTGCCGCACGTCGAGCTCGAGCTGATCCGCACCTACGAGGCGCAGCACCGCAAGCGCCGCACCATCCTGGCCAAGGTCGATCAGCTGCTGAGCACCTGATGGAACAAACGGTCCGCCCGCTGACCACCGACGACCTCGCCGCGGTCGCCGAGCTCGAGCGCGAGGCACGCACCGCGCTGATCGAGCAACGCGGTGGGCCGGCCCACCTGGCCGAGCGAGCCGAGGTGGGCGACTGGGCTGCGGTGCTCATCGACCCGCTGCGTGCGGCGTGGGTGGGCACCATCGACGAGGTCGTGGTCGGTTACCTCGAGCTGGCGTACCACGGTCCTGTCGCGGAAGTGATGCAGGTCTACGTGCACCCCGAGGCCCGCGAGGTCGGCTTCGGTGACTGGATGCTCGAGGCGGCGCTCGCCGAGGCACGCAGCCGCGGCTGCACCACCATCGAGGGCACCGCCCTACCCGGCGACCGACACACCAAGAACCTCTACGAGCGCGCCGGCATCACCGCCCGCAAGATCACCCTCTCCGCCCCCCTCTGAGTCCATCCGAGGCTTTCCTCCACTACGAGGCTCACGTCCAGGATCTGCCCGCACAAACCCTCGGATGGACGGGTGCGAGGTTGGGTCAGCGGCCTTGCCAGTTGGGGAGGCGCTTCTCGATGAAGGCGGTGAGGCCTTCCTTGGTGTCCTCGGAGCCCATCACCTTGGCGAACTCCTCGTTGGTCATCCGCTTCAGGGTCTCGTCGTCGCTGTAGGCGGCGGCGAGCACGACCTTGCGGCTGGCCCACACGGCCAGGGGGGCGGGGGCGGTGTTCTTGGCGGCGGGCTCCATCGGGGCCTCGACGGCCGTGCCGGGCTCGACAAGGCGGCTGATGAGACCCAACTCGTACGCACGCTGGGCGGGGATCGGCTCGCCGGTGAGGATGGCCTCCATGGCGGCGGCCTGACCGATGGCCCGCGGCAGGCGGAAGAGACCGCCGGCGCCGGCGATGAGGTTGCGCTTCACCTCGGCGAGGCCGAACGAGCTGCGCGTGGTGGCGACCACCAGGTCCGCGGCCAGCACGATCTCGCAGCCACCGGCGGTGGCCAGACCGTCGACAGCAACGATGACCGGCTTGGTGCGCTCGCGGTACACGAACCCGGCGAAGCCGCCACGCTTGGTGTTGAGCCCGGCCGCATTGCCGGAGTTGATGGCCTTCAGGTCGGCACCCGCGCAGAACACCGGCTTCTCCTGGCCCTCGGTGTTGGCGGTGATGATGCCCACCCACACGCCGGGGTCGGCCTCCAGCTGATCGATCGCTGCTTCGAGGCCGTCGGCGACGTCGCCGTTGACGGCGTTGCGGGCTTCCGGACGGTTCAGCGTGATGAGCGCGACGCGGCCTTGGACTTCATACTTCACGATGTCGGACATGAGCCCGACTGTAGGGGCGCGAGCGCCGCGACGCCGAACCGGCGATCAGGCCTCGGTGGCGTCGTCGGCCGCTGCAGGAGCCTCGTCGGCGACAGGAGCCTCGTCGGCGACAGGAGCCTCGTCGGCGACAGGAGTCTCTTCCACGGCGGCCGTCTCTTCAACGGCAGGCGCGTCCTCGACGGGAGCCGCCGCTTCGGCGACAGGGGTCTCCTCGACGACGACAGGCGTCTCCTCGACCGCTGGGGTGTCCTCGACGACGACAGCGGTCTCCTCGGCGACGACGGGGGCGACTTCCTCGACGACGGCGGGCGTCTCCTCGACGGCGGGTGCGGCCGGTGCTTCGGCGGCCGGAGCCTTCTCGGCCGGAGCCGGCTTCGGTGCCTTCGCGGCTGGGGGAGTGGGCGGCTTGGGAGCTGCCTTCTTGGCCGGAGCGGTGGGACGAGTGGGGCGCAGCGGCTTCGGCTGCGACTTGGCGTCGACCTCCACACCGAACAGCGCCGCCACCTGCGGCAGCAGCGAGCCGACGCGCTTGACGGTGGCGAGCAGTTCGTCGCTCACCTGCGTGGGCTTCTCGGTGGGCTGCACCTGGCTACGGATGGGGCTGAAGGCGACGGCCTCGAGCACGGCGACCCAACGGTCGGGGAGTGCATCAGGGGTGAGGCTGGCCGTGGACGCCGCGGCCAGCTTGCCGGCGAGCTCGGTGGGGAAGCGGATGCCGGCCTTGGGCGGCTGCGAGGAGAGCTTCAGTGCGCGCACGACGCGACCGACACCGATGGCGGCGTCGATGTCGCCGAACCACAGGTTGAGCTCCTTCTCCTGCTTGGTGACGAGCGCTTCCTTGAGTCGGGCCGACACGTCGCGGGTGGCCTCGTCGCGAGCGACGGCAGGGTCCTCACCGGAGGCGACCACGCTGCGCAGGTCGCGCAGGTCGAGGTCTTCCAGATCGGCGATGGCGGCGTCGGCACGGTCGAGCCACTCGGCCACGCGCAGCTGCGGCAGCAGCTGTTCGGCGATGGCGAGGAGGCCGGCGGCCGGGATCTCTTCCTTGCCCTCCGACTTGAGGCGTGCGTTCTGCTCGTTGACGGCCTGGCGGACTGCGGGCAGACCGCCCTGGAGTGCACGCTCGGCGACGGCACGCTGCGAATCCGGCAGCGCGGCGAGGACGGCGTTGCGATGTGCGCGGCCGGGCTTGAGGCGCTTCGCCTTCGGGCGCTGCGGCAGCTCGGGCGGTGCTTCGAAACGGGGGCGGTTCGGCCGATCGCCACCGGGGCGCGGGCCACGATCTGAGCGCGGGCCGCGCTCGCGGCCTTCGCCGGGCGCACCGGCCGGACGGTCGCGGCGGGGGCCACCGGGACGGTCGCCACCCGGGCGCGGGCCACGGTCGCGACGGTCGCCTCGATCGTTGCGGTCGCCGCGGTCGCTGCGCTCACGACGGGCGAGGGTCTGGGTGACGGCTTCGAACGGCTTGTCGCTGGCGATCAGCTCGAGCGTGTTGCCCTTCTCGACCTTCTGCTTGCCCTGCGTGACCGAGAGGATGTTGGTGCCGTCGAGCTCGGTCTCGGCGTCGGCCTTCAGCACCATGCCGATGGTGGCACCGGCGGGGAGCAGCGCGCCGTCGAGCACACCTTTGGGTTTCTGGGCACCTGCGGCCCGCCAGGTCCACGTGCCGTCGGGGCGCGCACTGGTGAGTTCGATTTCGATCCTGCGGGACATAGGCCTCCACGGTATCTGCTGGACGGCACTTCGCTCCACCGTGATCTGCATCGGTACCCTCGTGGCGTGCCCATCTACGCGCTCGGTGATCTCGTCCCCACCATCCATCCCGACGCCTTCATCCATCCCGACGCGGTCATCATCGGCGACGTGCGCATCGGCGCGCAGAGCTCGGTGTGGCCGGGCGCGGTGCTCCGCGGCGACGAGGGCTACATCTCGATCGGCGACCGCACCAGCGTGCAGGACAACGGCGTGCTGCACACCACGCCCGAGTGGCCCACCGTCGTCGGCAGCGACTGCGTCATCGGGCACATGGTGCACCTCGAAGGCTGCACCATCGAGGATGGCTGCCTCGTCGGCAACGGCAGCATCGTGCTGCACCGCGCCGTGGTGCGCACCGGCGCCATCGTCGCGGCCAACGCGGTGGTGCTCAACGACACCGTCGTGCCGGGCGGGGCGTTGGCGGTGGGCACACCCGCCACCATCAAGGAGGGCCGCGCCCGCCAGGCCGACATCGACCGCGGCGTCGAGTCGTACGTGTCGCGGGCTGCCCGCTACAAGTCCGAGCTGCGTCGGCTCGACTGATGCGGCAACTGGTCGTCACCGTCGCACCGCACGACGCCGAGCTCGCCGGTGACGCTCTCTGGGGTCTGGGAGTGGTGGCCATCGAGGAGCGCGAGGGTGTCGACGGTGCCGTCGAACTGTGGACGTCGCTCGGCGACGATGCTCCCGACACCGCGTTCGAGCTGCCGTGGCCGTGGCGGTTCGTGGAGGTCGACGAGGCGGTCGCCGACACGTGGCGGCAGTTCGCCGAGCCAATCTGGGTGCAACCTGATCTCGTGGTACGGCCGGCCTGGGTGCCGTTCGATGCACCGGCAGAGGTCACCGTGCTGCACATCGAGCCCGGCGCCACGTTCGGCATGGGCGATCACCCCACCACCATCCTGTCCCTGCGTGCCGTGCGTCGTCTCGTCACACCCGGCTGCTCGGTGCTCGACGTCGGCTGCGGGTCGGGCGTCCTGGCCATCGGCGCGTGCGTGTTCGGCGCGGCGAACGCCGTCGGGGTCGACATCGCACCCGCGGCCGTGCCCACCACCACCGCGAACGCAGTGGCCAATGGTGTGGCCGACCGCGTCGACGTGAGCACCACCGACCTCGCCGACGTGCCCGGCACGTTCGACGTCGTGGTCGCCAACATCCTCGCTCCCACGTTGGTGGCGTTGGCCGACGACCTCCGCCGAACCGTCGCGCCGGGAGGCGCGCTGGTCATCAGCGGCATCCTCGCCTCCGCGCACCAGCACGTGTTGGCCGCTCTCGCGCCGATGCGAGTCGTCGAGACCGACGAGCTCGCTGGCTGGGTGGCCGTCACCCTCGGCTGAGCAGCGCCTCGACCTCGGCGCGGTGCGGGATCGACGGCACGGCACCGGCCTTCGTGGTGCACAGTGCGCCCGCGGCGGAGGCGAAACGCAGTGCGTCGGGCAGGGCGTCGCCCGCCGCGAGCCGTGCGCAGAGCGATCCGGAGAACGTGTCGCCCGCACCGGTGGTATCGACCGGAGTGACGTCGAACGGCTCGATGTGGGTGACACCGTCGCTCGTGTGCAGCGCGGCACCCTCCGCTCCGAGCGTGACCACCACCGCTCTGGCACCCAGCGCCAAGAGATGGGCGACGCCGCCGAGCAGCTCCACCTCGTGCTGGTTGGGCACCACGATGTCGCACCACTGCAGGATCTCCGCACCGAGGGCGGCGGCGGGAGCGGGGTTGAGCACGGTGACCGCGCCGCTCGCACGCGCCGTCGCCAACGCACGCTCGACGGCTGCGAGCGGCACCTCCAACTGCGCGAGCAACACCTTCGAGGCCGGCAGCTCCTCGCCGGTGACGGTGCCGTTGGCACCCGCGACGACGATGATGGAGTTCTCGCCTGCGCTCGACACTCCGATCAGCGCCCTGCCGGTGGCGACCGACGCGGTGGCCACGTGCGACGCGTCGATGCCGTCGTCGGCCATCACCGCGCGGAGCGCGTCGCCGGCAGCGTCGCTGCCGAGCGCACCGACGAACGCCACCGAGGCACCCGCCCGCGCCGCGGCGACCGCCTGGTTCAGACCCTTGCCGCCGGGATACTCCGCGTAACTGGTGCCGGGCACGGTTTCCCCCGCACCGGGCAGTCGCTCGACAGTGGCCACGAGGTCGAGGTTGGCGCTGCCGACCACGCACACGTCGAACACGGGCGGCACATCGGACGCCACGTCAGGCCTCTGGCCGGAACACGGGCGGCCGCTTGCCAAGGAACGCGGCGACCGCTTCTTTGTGCTCCGGGCTCTTCCAGCACTCCGCCAGCATCACCTGCTCGCGCTGTTGGATGGCGCGGAGGTCGGTCTCGACCACGTTCTCGGTGAGCAACTGCTTGGTCATCCGCAACTGCGGGTCGGGGTTGGCTGCATAGCTGTTGGCCACCGAGAGCGCCGTGGACAGGAGCTCGTCGGGTTCGGTCAGGCGATCGGCGAGACCGATCGCGTGTGCCTCCGTGCCGCTGATGAGTCGACCGGACAGGAACAGGTCGCTGGCACGCCCGAACCCGACACGTGCCGCGAGCAACCGGGTGCTGGCCAGTTCGGGCACCAGGCCCATCTTGATGAACCCCATGCCGAACTTCGCCGCGGTGGACGCGACGATCTGATCGGCGGGCAGGCACATGGTGACACCGATGCCCACCGCTGCGCCGTTGACGGCACACACGATCGGTTTGCTGGAACGCAGGAACGCAACCCAATCCAGCCCGGCCGGCATGCCGCCCACTCCGCCTGCGGTGTCGTTGCCCGGATCGGTGCCGCCGATACGAGTCTGGAACGTGGCCTCCATGTCGGCGCCCGCGCAGTAACCGCGACCGGCGCCGGTCATCACGATCGCACCGATCCGCGGGTCGTCGTTGGCGGCGCGGATGGCCTGCACCTGTTCCTCGGCCATGCGCGGCGTCCACGCGTTCAACTTGTCCGGCCGCGACAGCGTGATGATCGTGACCGGGCCCTCGTCGGCAACGGTGATCTGCGTGTAGTCGATGGTTCCCACGCCGCCATCGTTGCACGCCGGCCGCGCCGTGGGCGGAGGGTGCGGCTACAGCCGCTTCTCGAACCAGTGATGCGCGAAGTGCTCGTCGTTGAACGGGTCGACCTCCACGTAACCGGCCGAGCGGTACAGGGCGATCGCCTCCGCCAGCGACCGGTTCGTCTCCAGGCGGACGACGGCGTTGCCGCGCTCGGCCGCGAGTCGTTCGAGCTCGGTGAGCAGTCGCCGACCGAGCCCGACGCCGCGAGCCGAGTCGGCCACCCACATCCGCTTGATCTCGGCGGAGTGATCGCGGTGGAACCGCAGTGCACCACAGCCGACGGGCTCGCCACGCAGCCGGGCCACCACGAACAGACCGGTCGGGGCGGAGAACACGTCGGCGTCGGGGGCGTTGCTCAGCGACGGGTCGAAGCCACCGTCGAACCGGCGGCCGAGCTCGTCGAAGTATCGGCCGAGGCAGAACTGTGCGTCGGCCGAACCGGGGTGCTCGACGTGGAACTGGAGCGGGTCGACGGGGGCCGCGCGGAGGTACCAGCTGCGGTCGCTGCCCGGCAGTTCGATGACGTCGGTGAGGCCGAGCCCATCGCACGCGGCCAGCTGCTCGGGGCACTGGGAGTTCGTCTGCCACCACAGGCGCGGGAACCTGAACGGCTCGCGCCCGAGCCACCATGTGCTGGCGGCGATCAGCTCGGCCGCCGGTCGTTCGTGCAGCCACCCGCGCACGACGACGTCGGCTGTGGGGAGCTCGAGCCCGGCGGGCACGGTGATGCCGCGGCCGCTGAGCGACTGCGGCAGCGGCCACACGTAGATGCACCCGAGCACTCGACCGTCGACGAGCACGCTGTAGGTGAGCGCCACCCGGTCCCTCTGCTCGCGGTGGTGGCGCTCGAGATCGGCGAGGTTCTCCTCGACCGGGAAGTCGGGGGTGGGCCAGTCCTCGCCGCTCCAGGCCCGCAGCATCGGGATGTCGCGCATGACGGCCGCGTAGTCGGGCTCGACCAGCGCAGGCGTGAGCGGCACGAACTCGAGGCCGCCGACCACCACCACCTGCTGTGGAAGCTCGACGGGCAGCCAGCTCATGACGCGGTGGTGAGCAACGGACTGGCGTCGAGCGTCGCCAACGCGGGCAGGTACGTGCGCACCGCGTCGCTGCGGAACTTCGCACAGAAGTCGGGTCGGAAGAAGCGGGCTCCTTCACGCACCACGTAGTTGAGGATGAAGAAGCGGTAGACCTCGGGGAGGAACATCACTTCCTCGTCGGTCATCGGGAACACCTTGCGGTACGACCGCAGGAACTCGAGGAACGTCGGCTCCACCAGCGTGTGTGGTCCGTAGGTGAAGCGTGTGCGATCGCCGGTCTTGCTCGACACGCGCGACAGGAAGTAGAAGTCGAGCACGCGTGGCTCGATGCGGAACCAGTCGTAGTCCCAGCGACTGAACAGTCGGAACGAACCATCGGGTTCGGTGGCCACCGAGAAGTTGCCGAGGTTCCAGTCGATCAGCACCGGGATCTTCGGCCACTCGTCGTACCCGACCTCGACGAGACGTTCGAGGAACTGGTGCGTGTGCTTCCACAGCACGCCGATCGACTCGGGCGGCATGTCGAAGTTGCGCGGTGCGAACGGGCTCTCCAGCAGGTCGAGCAAGTGGATCGCGTCGCTCTTCACCGTCTTCGAACCGGCGGGGATCTTCGGCGCCAGATCGGTGCACGCGAGGTGGAACTCGGCGATCTCGCGACCGAGGTTGTGCACCTGCGCCACCGAGAGCACACGCGGCAGGCTGTCGCGGCGCGGCACGTCGTCGTAGAACACGGCCCACATGTGGTGGTCGTACCAGGTGAAGATGCGGCCGTCGTCGCGCCGCCACACCTCGGCCAGCATCCCGTGGAAGCGCGTGCCCTCCAGCAGCCGGGCACAGCGGTTGAGGCGGTCGTGATCCTCGTAGAACAGGAAGTACGAGCCGTACGACGACACCTTGCCCACCACCGAGCTGCCGTCGTCGAGGTGCATGCGGTACACGCGGTTGGTGGAGACGTTCGCGCTCACCTCGTCGACCGCCACGATGCGGCGCGCATCGCCATAGGCAGCCCACGCTGCGGCGATGGCGGTGCGATGGGGGAGTGACTCGCTCACGCCCCGCATCGTAGAGGGGGCGATGGGTACGCTGCCGCCCGTGAACGCAGATGCGTCGCTCGCCGAGCTCGATGCGCACCACCACCGGCTGTTGGCCTCGCTGCGCGCCGAGGGCCCGGTCGCGTTGCTCGCTGCGATGAACGGTTGGGTGGTGCTCACCCGCGACTTGGCCGCCGATGTGATGCGTGACCCGGTCACCTTCACCGTCGACGACCAGCGGTTCAGCACCGCGCAGGTCGTGGGGCCGAGCATGCTCTCCCTCGACGGTGTGGAGCACCGTCGGCATCGCGAGCCGTTCGCCAATGCGTTGCGCCCGAGCGAAGTCGCCCGCCGCGACACGGAGCCGACGACGGCACACGCCCGCCGGCTGGTCGAGTCACTCCGGCCGCACCGGTCGGCCGAGCTGCGCCGCGAGCTGGCGGGGCCGCTCGCCGTGTCGGTGGCGGCGGACTCACTCGGCCTGTACGACGTGCCCACCGACGATCTGCTCGGTTGGTACGACGCCATCGTGGCCGCGGTCGACGGCGTGGCGGCCGGGGGAGCGGTCAGCGAGCGCGGCGCGGCTGCATTCGATTCGCTGGCCGGCGCACTGCGCCGTGCGGCTGCCGAGCCCGGCACGTTGCTCCACGACGTGAGCACCGTGTTGAACGATCGTGAGCTGGTGTCGAACGCGGCCGTGTTCCTGTTCGGCGGCATCGAGACCAGTGAGGGCATGACCGCCAACGTGCTGCACCATCTGCTGGTCCATCCGGCGCAACTCGCGCTGGTGCGAGCCGACCCGACGCTGGTCGAGGCGGCGGAGGAGTCATTGCGGTTGGAGCCGGCGGCCGCACGCGTGGACCGCTACGCGACGTGCGACATCGAACTCGGCGGTCGCCGCATCGCAGCCGGCGACCTGGTGATCGTGTCGCTCGCTGCCGCGAACCGCGACCCCGCGCACTTCGACGAGCCCGACGAGTTCCGAGTGCAACGGCAGAACTCGCGCAACCACCTCGCCTTCGCCCAGGGACCGCACCTGTGCATCGGCGCCACACTGGCGCGAGTGGAGACGAGGGCAGCCGTCCACGCGGTGCTCGAACTACTCGACGACGTGCGACTCACCGAGCCGGTGACCACTACAGGAGTGATCTTCAGGAAACCGGTGGCACTGAACGCCACCTGGGAACCTGGCTGACAGAGCGGGTCAGATGATGTTGCGGGCCCGCACGCCGATGGGGGCGATGAGGCGGAAGCCGGCGGCGTGGCGTTCGTCTTCGCTCTCGCCACCCCAGTAGCCGTACTCGTGGTTGGTGCGGGCGAACTCGCGACAGGTGCCGTTCACCTGGCAGCTGCCACACACGTCGCGCGCCGTGGTTTCACGACGTTCACGAGCTTGCGGCCGCTCCGCGGGCGGCGGGAAGAACAGATGCGTGAGGCCTCTGCAGGCCGCATCGTTCATCCACCGATCGTCGGTGATGACGCGCTGTACGAAAAGATCGACCGCTGCCATGGAATCCCCTTGTTCATGCCGGCGAAGTACTTGCACTGAGCAAGTAGTCACAGGATACGCGATCGAAACGTTCCCGTAAAGACTTCTTCTCAGAAATCCTGGCGAACAGCGAGCGTCAGCCGAGCAGGTGCCGCACACCGGCCGCGAAGGCATCGACGTCGGCGGCGGTGGTGTCCCACGCGGTCATCCAACGCACCTGGTCACGGCTCACATCCCAGTCCCAGAAGAAGCACCAGTCGCACAGCGGAGCGATGGCATCGTGGGGGAGCACGGGGAACACGCTGTTCACCTGCGGCGCATGGTCGAACTGCACCCCGGGGATGTCGCGGGTGGCCAGATAGAGCCGCGTGGCCATCTCGTTGCTGTTGCCGGCGAGCGAGATCCACAGGTCGTCGTGCAGCAGTGCGTTGAACTGTGCGGCGACGAAACGCATCTTCGACGGCAACTGGTTGACCATCTTGCGCACGTACTTGGCCCGCTGCGCGAGAGACGGGTTCAGGTAGACCACGGCCTCGCCACCCAGCAACCCGGCCTTGGTACCGCCGAAGCTGACCACGTCGACACCGGCGTCGACGGTGAAGCTGTGCAGCGCGGCACGAGTGCCGCCGAGCGCAGCGGTGGCGTTCGCGATGCGCGCACCATCGAGGTGCACGAGCATGCCCATGCGGTGCGCCGTGTCGCACAGCGCGGCCACTTCGTCAGCGGTGTAGAGCGTGCCCAGTTCGGTGCTCTGCGTGATGCTCACCACGCCCGGTTGCGCGTGGTGCTGCACACCCTGCAGGTGATCGAGTGCCTCCAACTGTTCGGGCACCAGCTTCGCCGTCGGCGCCGACAGCGCCTGCAGCTTGGCGCCCAGCGCGCGCTCGGGGGCGCCGGCCTCGTCGACTGCGATGTGCGCCCACTCGGTGCACACCACGCTCTCCGCGGGATGCACCATCGTCGCCAGCGCCATGACGTTGGCGCCGGTGCCGTTCCACACGAGGAACGCCTCGCTGGTGGGGCCGAACAGGTCGCGGAAGCGAGCGGTCGCCTCCTCCGTCCAGGGGTCGGAGCCGTACGCGAGCGCATGCCCAGCGTTGGCCGCCACCACCGCGTCGAGCACGGTCGGGTGAGCACCCGCTGCGTTGTCGCTGGCGAACGCGCTCGCGGGCGCAGTGGGCATGGTGGCAACGCGGTCGGAGATCATCGGCGCCTATTCTGCCGGGACGAACCGAGGCATCGTCGTAGGCTCCGGACATGAGCCTCGACCATCTCGACCTGCTCGCCACCGACGCCGATGCGTTCGTGTCGGCCATCGCCAACGGCCCCTCCGACGCCCCCATCGCCGGCTGTCCCGGCTGGACGCTCACCGACCTCGGCGCCCACCTCGGCGGCGTGCAGCGCTGGGCTCGCGCCGCCATCCTCACCGGCGCGGTGCCACACCTGGACCCAGCCGACGACCCGGTGCCGTCGGAACCTGCTGCGCTCGCCGCCTGGGTGCGCGCCGGTGCCGACCGCCTGCTCGCGACGCTGCACTCGGTCGACCCGACCACACCGACGTGGCACCCGTTCCCGGTGGAACCGAAGGTGGCGGGCCTGTGGCGCCGACGGCAGGCACAGGAGGCGTCGGTGCACCGGTGGGACGCCGAGCGCGCCATCGGCATGCAGCCCACCATCGACACAGATTTCGCCGCCGACGGGGTCGACGAGTACTGGACCGTGATGCTCCCGCGGGTGGTGTCGCGCGAGTCGCTCACCGTGCCGCGGTCGGTGGTTGCCGTGCGCCTCACCGACACCGGCGGCAGCTGGGTGATCGACGGCCGCGAGGGCAACGTTGTGCTGGCCGCGGCAGGCGTCGAGCCCGCGGCGGAGATCAGCGGTCCCGCGCTCGAGGTGCTGTTGCGGCTGTGGGGTCGCCCAATCCCGGACGGCAGCGTGCAGATCGCAGGCGACGAGACGGCGGCGGGCGGGTGGCTGGCGCTCGGCGGGCCGTGCCCGTCAGCCGACCGGCGGGTCTTCTTCCTTCAGCCGCACCGGGCCGAGGCGTCCGTCCTTGAGGCCGGTCTTGCCGGCGTAGAACGCACGCAACATCTCCATGTCGACGTGCACGTCGCCGGTGAGTGTCACGGCCGGGCCGAACCCTCCGGTGCGTGTGGATCGGTCGACGTAGGAGAGCACCAGTGGCACGTCGGACGCGAGCGCGACGCGGTAGAAGCCGGACTTCCACGAGTCGGTGTACGACCGGGTGCCCTCCGCCGGCACCACGAGGGCCAGCTGATCGTGGGCGGCGAACTGGGCGACGAGCGACGCCACCATGCCGCCGGGCGCCTCGCGATCGACGGGCACTCCGCCGAGCCGGCGCATGATCGGTCCCATCGGCCCCTTGAACAGCGAGCGCTTGCCCAACCAGTTGATGCGGATGCCGCTCACCTTCGCCATCGCGAGCGTGAGCGGGAAGTCCCAGTTGGTGGTGTGCGGCGCAGCGATCATCACGCACTTCGCGGGCATCGGTTGTGGTGGATCGATCGTCTGCCAACGCCAGAGGAACAACCACAGTCGGGCGAGCAGCTTCGTCACCGGGGCACCCTAACGGCGCAGGTCCGGTGCGGAGCAGCGCTCAGGAACCGAAGTGCGTGACGATGACTCGCCCGTTGCGCTCGCCGTCGCTCAGTGACAGGTCGGCGACCGCCATCGAACGCTGCAACCAACGGTCGTAACCGTCGAAGCGCGGCTCGTACGGCGTGCGACCGTGCACGGCGACGTTGTTGTCGACGATCAGCATGTCGCCCGCCTGCAGTGCGAAGCCGGTGTGGTGGCTCTCCACCGCCGCGGACAGTGCTCGCAGCGCGGCGTCGGCCTCCTCGTCGATGCCCACCATCAGGTCGGCGTCGAACACCATCAGCGGACGATCGCGATCGCCGCGCAGCACCGCCATCGGAGCACCCAACTCGTTGGAGCGGCCGTGCAGGTAGCTCTCGTCGACCGCAGTGCGGAACCGCGGCTGGAACAGCGTGTCGACCACGTCGAGGGGCAGGCGCGGCAGCACTTCGAAGATGGAGGAGAGCGTGGTGGCTGCGCTCTCGTCGCCGCGGAGGCAGAGCAGCAGCAGGTACCGCGGCCGGTGCGGATGGAAGGCGGCCTCGGTGTGGAACATCAGTTGCACCTTCGACGAAGTGCTCACCTGACGGTCGGCACCGGCCTTGGTGGGCACCAGGTTCTGCACCAGGTCGCCGCCGTGCTCCGGCAGGTAGCCGACCGGCTGACCGAGCCGGCGGGCGACGGTGAGCAGGGTGAACTCGCTGACGGAGTCCTTGACGAACGGCGCGGTCGGTGACGGGGGAGTGAACGGCAGCTCGCCGACCGGGAGGCCGCGCAGCACGATGGCGCCCGCCTGCGGGGGAGCGTCGGTGAAGTCGACGAGCGCGTCGTGCACGACGGCCGGCAGCAGGCGTGCCGCGTGACCGGCGGCTCGGACGAACTCCGGGGAACCGATCGCGGTCGACGGCACGGGCATGGCGGGCCATGCGGGGGATTCGATGACGCTGGGCAGCACGTGCTCGGTGAGCGTGGTCATGGGTCGCCTCTCTCGACTGGAAGATTCATTCCAACTATAGCGGCCGACTGAAACGTTCGGATCATCGCGGCGGCGAGGAGGGAGGTACGACCACTACCATGCCGCCCGTGGAAGTCGCAGAACGCATCGGTCGAGCCAACACCTCGCTCACGCCCGCCGAACGCAGGGTGGCGGAAGTGGTGCTCGAGCGGCCGCAGCTGGTGGCGTTCGGCACGGTCGCCGACCTCGCGGAAGCTGCCTCCTCGGGCGCGGCGACGGTGGTGCGGCTCGCCGGCAAGCTCGGCTACGACGGCTTCACCGGTCTGCAGGCATCGGTGCAGCACTCGCTCGCCAGCCAGCTGCGGCCCGCAGCGGAGCGCATCCGCGAACCCGCCGCCACGGACGCCATCGGTCGCCACCTGCAGTTCGAGCTCGACAACGTGTCCACCACGTTGCGCGCACTGGAGGCGGTGGCACTCGCCGACGTGGTGGCGCACCTGGCTGCACCGAAGTGCCGCGTGCACGTGCTCTCCGGCGACGCGTCCAGCGGCGTCGCGCGCCAGATGGTCGGCGACCTGCAGGCGCTGCGCGACGACGTGCATCTGCTCGACGGCAACGAGGTCGCCGTCCGCCGCAAGGTGTCACAGCTGCGCTCGACCGACGTGCTCGTCACCATCGACCTGCGCCGGTACGACCGTTGGGTCATCGACACCGCCCGTTCGGCCCGCGCAGGGGGAGTGTGGTGCGTGGCCATCACCGACAGCCTGTTGTCGCCGCTCGCCGCGCTGGCCGATCGCACGCTCACCGTGGCGGCAGCGAGCGGGGGACCGTTCGACAGCCACGTCGGCACACTCGCGCTCAGCAACGTGTTGGTGGCAGGAGTCGCCGACCGGCTCCGCCTGCAAGCCACCGACCGCCTCGACCGAGCGGAGTCCGCATGGCAGTCGACCAGTTCGCTGATGGATCGCTGA
>CAZWCU010000083.1:0-13522 GCA_964632715.1 uncultured Bifidobacterium sp.
GCGGTCGGCTCGTCGAGGATGAGCAGCAGCGAGTCGTCGCGCATGAAGCCGCGAGCGAGGGCGAGCTTCTGCCACTGACCGAAGCTGAGCTCGGCGCCGCCGGGCCACGTGGGCCCGAGCTGCGTGTCGAGGCCTGCGGGCAACCGGTCGACCACGTCGCCCGCGCCCGCACGCTCGATGGCGTGGTCGGCGGCCGGACGGTCGTCGACGCGTGGAAGGTCGCCGAGCCCGACCGAGGTCTGTGCCGCGAACTCGAGGCGGGCGAAGTCCTGGAACGCACCGGCCAGCCGTTGTCGCCACTGCAGCGTGTCGATCTCGGCCAGGTCGCAGCCGTCGACGGTGACGCGACCGGCCGTCGGTGCATACATGCGCGAGAGCAGCTTGACGAGCGTCGACTTGCCCGCGCCGTTCTCCCCCACCACGGCCACCACGGAACCGGCAGGCAACCACAGGTCGACGCCGTCGAGCACCAACCGATCGGTACCCGGGTAGCTGAACGACACCTGCTCGAACCGGATGCCCTCGACGAGGAGATCGGGCGGCGGCTCGTCGCCACCGTGGCCGCGCTCGGCCGCGTAGTCCTCCAGCCACACGAGTCGACGCGACGCGTCGAGCCAGAACCCGCGCAGGAACCCGAGCTCGCTCGACGTGGCACCGACGTAGGAGATGAGCTTCATCCCCGCCGCGATCGCCAGTGTGACCACCGCGACGCTGCGGTCGAGTCCGGCCGAGACGAAGACGATGGCACCGACGTAGGCGCCGGCGAACACGGTCCATCCGGCACCGAGCCACAGCGCAGAGCGCGCGCGAACACGAGCGACCGGCCGGTACCACCGGTCCCACGCCGCGCGGCGTTCGGTGACCAACCACTCGGCGGTGCCGGTGGTGCGCACCTCCTTGCCCGGCGGCGCCGACGTGGCCACCGAGAACAGGTGGCGGGCCAGGCGCGTGTTCGCGACCACCGACTCCTCCGTGCGCCGTTCGACCGCAGGGCGCCACGTGGAGATGAAGAACGCCGGCAACGCGAACGGCACCAGGAGCAACAGCAGCGGATGGATCGAGGCCAGCAGCAGCGTGGTGACCACGAGCCGGAACAACCAGCCGAGCGTGGAGAACAACGACATGAACATGTGGTCCAGCGCGAACACCTGCTCGCGCAGCATCGCCAGCCGATCGAGGTGCTCCGGCCGCTCGTGGTGCTCGATGGTGGGCACGGACGCCTGCAACCGGGCCACGTGCGACTCGAGTGCGATGGCGACGCGGTCGCGGAAGCGCCGCTGCACCCGTTGCGACAGCACCGACAGGAACCAGATGAGGGTCGCCGACACGGCCAAGCCGGACACGGCGATGATGATGGATGACCGCCGCTCCTGGTCGACCCCGTCGACGAGCAGGGCGAGCCACAGCGCGAGCAGCGCGTCGGGCAGCATCATCAGCAACCCGAGGCCCAACGACAGCGCGAGCAACTTCGGC
The DNA here is from genome assembly GCA_964632715.1 of uncultured Bifidobacterium sp. Classification (GTDB taxonomy): domain Bacteria; phylum Actinomycetota; class Acidimicrobiia; order Acidimicrobiales; family Ilumatobacteraceae; genus UBA668. The sequence continues at coordinate 1,474 of CAZWCU010000083.1, forward strand.
TCCGCTCGCCACCCCAGGCGGAACGTGCGCCACAGCGACTCGAACGCCGGCGGCAGGTCGGCGTCGGCGCTCGGGACCCGATCAGAGCGACTCATACACCACCTCCTGCCCCGTCTCGTCGACCTCGGTGAACCGCGAGGCCTGCAGCTCGAACATCTCCTTGTAGCGACCGCCGAGCGCGATGAGCTCGTCGTGGCTGCCCACCTCCACCACCACGCCACCCTCCAGCACGCGGATGCGGTCCACCTGGCGCACCGTGGAGAAGCGGTGCGACACGAGGATGGTGGTGCAGTCGCGGGTGGCGGCGAGCACCCGCTCGAAGATCTCCGCCTCGCCGCGCACGTCGAGTTGGGCGGTGGGCTCGTCGAGCAGCACCACCTTCGCGCCCATCCGGACGGCGCAGAGTGCGCGGGCGAGGGCGACCCGCTGCCACTGGCCGCCGCTCAGGTCGGTGCCGTTGGGGTACGCCTTGGAGAGCACCACGTCGAGGTCGCCGGCGGCGACGGCCGCGGCGCCGGCGTCGACGAGGGCCGCGCGGATCACCTCGTCGGGCGCGCCGAGCGGCGCGACGTTGGTGCGCAGCGGCAGCTCGAACCGCACGAAGTCCTGGAACACCGCGGTGACCTGCCGCCGCCACGCGACCACGTCGAGATCGGTCAACGGCACGCCATCCACCGAGATGCTGCCGGCCGTCGGGTCGTACAAGCGGCACAGCAGCTTGGCGAGGGTGGTCTTCCCCGCGCCGTTCTGGCCGACGATGGCCAGCGACGATCCGGCCGGGATGATGAGGTCGACACCGCGCAGCACCTCCGACGGCTCGACGTCCACGGTGGCGGGGTATCCGAAACGCACATCGTGGAAGCGGATCTCGTGCGCCGAATCGATCGGTGTCGCCTGCCGCCCGGGCTGCAGCGCTCCGGCAGCGGGCGTGGCCGCCTCCAACCGCTCCAGCGCCGCCACCGGTGCGGCGGCGCCGTCGAGCGCCCAGCTCAACCCGCCGAACGCGATGGCCCCCACGCCGAGCGCAGCCTGCGCGAACACTGCGACTCTGCCGGCGCTCAGATCTCCGGCGAGCGCATCGCGGCCCAGCACCCAGAACACGAGCGCGTTGGCCGCGGCGACGACCACCAGGCATCCGAGCACCGACTTCTCGCGCAGCCTGGTGGCCTCGAACTGCAGGTCGTAGAGACGACGACGGGTGGTGACGAAGCGGTCGATCACCCACGTACCGAGGCCGAAGAAGCGCACCTCCTTCGCCGGCGCCGCCTCCACCGCGAGCCGGTACGCGTACTCGGCGTGGCGCTGCGCGCTGCGCACGTCGCTGGTGTTGCGGTCCTTCCACACGCCGCTCTCCCGCAACAGCCAGTGAGTGGAACCCCACGCCACCAGCAGCACCAGCGGCGCCCACCAGTGGAACCACGCGAGCAGCACGGCCGCCGACACACCGGTGACCAGCTCGACGAGGCCGCCGGCGATGAAGTCCATCGAGATGTCGAGCGGCGGGCCGGTGAGCCCCTGGTCGAAGTCGCGAGCCAGCGTGAGGTCGTCGGCCAGCTCCGGTCGCTCCAGATGGCCGACGCCCTCCGGTTCCGTGCAGAGCGTGGCGAGCCGGTCGAACAGGTGCGCCGACATGCGACTGCCCAGGTTCGAACTGGCCAGCTGCAGGAACGGGAACGCCACCAGCGACACCGTGAACGACACGCCGAACAGCACGAGCGGCCACAGCAGCGACGAGCCCGTGGCGACCGCGCCGATGAGCGCACCGAGCGCCACCGACACCACCGCCGGCAGCACGCCGCGCAGCACCAGCAGCGCCCACCAGCACGCGGTGGCACCCGGAGCAGCGCGCCACAACGCGCGGAAGAAGTGCACCTCCTGGCGGTCGCGGATGCGAGCGGTCACCTTGCTCACCGTAGTCACGAGACAACCATCGTTCGGGAGGGCACGGTTCCGTCGCGGCACCACGCAGAAACATCGGCGAGACGTGCGCTTCACACGGCGACCACATCGGTGAATTCCCGGTGCATTCGTACAACGAATAGCCAGATGTCGTTGACCCTCCTGGCCAGAGACAGTAGGTTGCGCAGAACGGCCGATCGGGGCCGTGCTTTTCACAGGGGGAATACATCCATGGAGCACATGGACTACGAATCCGTACAGGATTCTCAGTTGCGAGGTCAGTTCTCACGTCGTCAGATCGTCGGTGCCGCACTCGCAATTCCCGCCATCGGCGTGGCACTGGCAGCCTGCGGCGACGATGACGAGGGTGGCGACACCGACGGCACCTCGCCGGCCGGTGGCGACACCACCGTTGCCGGCAGCGACACCACCGTCGGCGGCGGCGAGCCGGTCGCCGGCGGCACCATCCGCGTCGCCACCACCAAGCCCGCCAGCCCGCTCGACCCCATCGCAATGGTCGACCTCGGCTCCTACAACGTCATCGCACAGAGCTTCGAGTACCTCACCGGCCCCGACGGCGCCGGCATCGGCCCGATGCTCGCCACCGAGTGGAGCGCCAACGACGACTCCAGCGTGTGGACGTTCACCCTTCGTGAGGGTGTCACGTGGCACGACGGCTCGCCCTTCACCTCTGCCGACGTGGTGGCAACCATGGAGCGCATCGGTTCCGCCGGCGACGCACTGGGCGGTTCGCTGCCCACCGAGGAAGACCCCGACGCACCGCCGCCGGTCGGCGACGCCGCACCGGCGAAGCGCCTCGTGGCCGGCACGGTGACGGCAACCGACGATCTCACGGTCGTGTTCGATCTTGGCGGCGCGTCCAACGCCAGCCTCCCGTACCTCGTGTCGATCTTCAACACGCAGGCCGCCATCACGCCCGTCTCGTACGAGCCGGGCACCACGCTCGACGGCACGCCCGCCGGTACCGGCCCCTGGATCCTCGAGACCTACGACCCCAACACGGGCATCAAGTGGAAGCGCAACGACGCATGGTGGGGCGGCGAGATCCCGCTCGAGGCCGTCGACATGCAGTTCTTCTCCGACCTCGCCGCCATGGTCACGGCCATGTCCGGCGGTTCCGTCGATGCGATCCAGCAGTTCTCGGTGGTGGGTGGCGACGCCCTGCTCAACGACAGCAACTTCAACACCGTCGAGATCGACGCCTCCACGCACCGCCAGATCTGGATGGGCCTCGACGAGGGTCAGTTCACCGACGTCCGCGTCCGCCAGGCGTTCGCACTGGGCATCGACCGCGAAGAGCTGATCACCGCACTGTTCGACGGCAAGGGCAAGGTCGCCAACGACCACGTCATGTTCGACCTGTGGCCGTTCTACGATCCCGACGCCGTGGAGCAGCGGGTTCGCGACACCGATGCAGCGAAGGCGCTGCTGGCAGACGCCGGATTCCCCGACGGCATCGAGGCCACGCTCAACGCGGTCGACCTGCAGGAGATCCCGCAGCTCGCCGAGCTGCTGCAGCTGCAGCTGGCCGACGCCGGCTTCAACCTCACGCTCAACGTGGAGAGCGACGCCACCTTCTACGGCTCGCAGTGGTGCGTCACCTACCCGTGCGCCGGTTCGGCCGAGCTCGGCATCGTCGACTACGGCCACCGCCCCACGCCCGACGTCTTCCTGCTGAAGGCGTTCAAGGGCGGCGGCGACTGGAACAGCTCGCAGTACGCGAGCGACGACCTCGATGCCGCCATCGTCGAGTTCCAGGCATCGGCAGAAGACGATGCTCGCAAGGCGGCCTCCGGCAAGATCCAGAAGATCATGTGGGAAGACGTCCCCGCGGCCATCCCGTACCGGTACAACATCCTCGGTGGTCACTCGAAGGCGTTCACCGGCGTCGAGTTCACCGCACTCGGCCACACCCTGTTCGCCAAGGCGTCACAGGTCTGAGCAAGCACGTACGGTGAGGGGGCTGGTCGCATCCGTGCGGCCGGCCCCCTTCGCCTACTCGTTCCCGGTTCGTTCGCCGATCCGTCGGCCCGATCGCACGCAAGGACCCACACATGTGGCGTTACGTCGTCAAACGGGTGTTGTTCTCGCTGGTGACGCTGTGGCTGCTCGCCACCATCGTCTTCCTGATGATGTCGTTCCTGCCCAGTGATCCCGCGCGTCTCATCCTCGGTGCGCAGGCGCCGGAAGCGTCGGTGGCCGACTTCCGGGTCCGGAACGGCTTGAACGACCCTCTGCTCACGCAGTACTTCCGCCTGATGAAGGGCCTGGTCACGTTCGACTTCGGTCAGTCGTGGAAGTACGAGCAGTTCGGCGTGTGGGAGTACATCCGCACACCGTTGGCGAAGACCGCGAAGATCGCCGTGCTCGCGCTCATCATCACCACGCCCATCTCCATCGGGGCCGGGCTGATCGCCGCCAAGTTCCGCGACCGCAAGACCGACCGGGCCATCGTGCTGTTCGGTCTCGCCGCCTCGTCGATCCCCGAGTTCGTCACCTGCGCACTGCTGATGGTGGGCCTCGGCCTCAAGCTCGGCTGGCTCGAGCCGGTGTACAGCACCGAAGCCGAGAAGCTGTCGCTGTTCGGCCAGCTCCGCTTCCTGCTCATCCCGGCACTCGCGCTCGCGCTCGCGTACTTCGGCTACATCGCCCGCATGATGCGCGCCGGCACCATCCAGGCACTCGACTCCGACTACGTGCGCACCGCCTCGATGAAGGGGCTCAGCGGCTCGCAGGTGATGCGCAGCCACGTGTTGCGCAACGCCATCGCTCCCACCATCACCGTCATGTCGGTGCAGGTGGGCTACCTCATCAGCGGCATCCTCGGCGTCGAGTACATCTACAACTACCCAGGATTCTCGGTGGTGCTGCTCGACGCGGTGACAGCCAGCGACCTGCCGGTGCTGCAGGTGGCCGTGCTCATCTCCGCACTCATCTACATGGTCGCCACGTTGTTCGCCGACCTGTTCATCGCGTGGCTCAATCCCCGCGCCCGTCTCGATCTGGGGTCGTCATGAGCGACACGGCAACTCCGTCAGCACCCAACGTGCTCGTCGCGTCGATGGCCGAGCGCAAGACGGCACGGCGCGAACGCTGGCACCTGCTGCGCAAGCGGCCGGGCTTCATCATCGGCGTGTTCATCTGCGGGTTCTGGACCGTGTGCGCCGTGCTCGGCGACCGAATCACGCCCTACGACCCGTTCACCGATCGCGACGGTCTCAGCTGCGGCCGCGCACCGTGCCCACCGAGCAGCGCACACTGGTTCGGCACCGACAAGATCGGCCGCGACATCCTCTCGCGCGTGATGATGGGCGCCCGCGACCTGCTAATGGTGGCGCCGGTCGCGGCGGTGCTGTCGGTCATCTTCGGCACCATCCTCGGCATGGTCATGGGCTACTACCGCGGGTGGGTCGACAACGTGCTCAGTCGCATCGTCGAGGCCTTCCTCGCGCTGCCGGTGGTGTTGGTGGGCCTGTTCATCCTCACCCTCAGCAAGGACAGCAAGGTGCTCGACACCATCAGCTTCGGGTCGCGCAACATCATCATCATCTACGTGGTGGCGCTGCTGTTCACCCCCATCGTCGCTCGCACGGTGCGCTCCACCGTGCTCGGTGAGCGCGACCTCGATTACGTGGTGTCGGCTCGACTGCGCGGCGAGTCGAACCTGTTCATCATGACCCGCGAGATCCTGCCCAACATCACGGCGCCGATCATCGTCGAGCTCACCGTGCGCATCGGCTACTCCATCTTCACGGTCGCCACGCTCAGCTTGCTCGGCGTCGGCCTGCAACGTCCCTCGCCCGACTGGGGTCTCGCCATCTCAGAAGGTCGCGACCTGCTGCCCGCCGACCAGTGGTGGCCGGTCACCTTCCCCGCGCTCGCCATCGCCACGCTGGTGGTGGGCGTCAACCTGATTGCCGACTCGATCCAGGCGGTGTACGAACGATGAGCGTCACGACCAACGTGCCCAGCGGTGTCGACACACTCGCCCTCGACGTCGACGACCTCCACCTCGCCTACACCGTGCGAGGGGTGCCCCGGCCCGTCCTGCGCGGTGTGTCGTTCCACATCGCGCCCGGCGAGGCCTACGGGTTGGTCGGCGCGTCGGGGTGCGGCGAGGGCACCACCGCATATTCGGCGCTGCGCTACATGCCGCGCAACGGTGTCATCACCGGCGGCACCATCAAGGTCGACGGCGACGACATCACCTCGATGAACCGCGGTCAGCTGCGCGAGTTCCGGGTGCACAAGGCGTCGATGGTGTACCAGGATCCGGGCTCCGCGCTGAACCCCACCATCAAGATCGGCAAGCAGCTGGTCGAGTCGTTCACCGTGCTCGGTCAGTCGGGCGCGGAGGCGGAGAAGAGCGCGCTGGAAGCCCTGCGCAAGGTGCAGATCGCAGACCCGGCTCGCGTGATGGGGCGCTACCCGCACCAGCTCTCCGGCGGCATGCTGCAGCGCGTGGTCATCGCGATGGCGCTGGCCTGCGACCCGAAGCTGCTGGTGCTCGACGAGCCCACCACCGGCCTCGACGCCACGGTGGAGGCGGAGGTGCTCGACCTCGTCCGCACCCTGCGCAACGAGACCGGCGCCGCCATCCTGCTCATCGCGCACAACCTCGGCGTCATCCGCTCCATGTGCGACCGGGTCGGCGTGATGTACGCCGGCAAGATCGTCGAGGAAGGCGAAGCACAGGAGGTGTTCGACAGCCCGAAGCACCCGTACACCATGGGCCTGCTGCGCTCGCTCCCCCGCGGCGGCATGCACAAGAGCCAGAGCGCACTGGCCACCATCCCCGGCACGCTGCCGGTGCTCGGCTCCGACCTGCCAACGTGCGTCTACATCGACCGTTGCCCGCTGGCCGACGACACCTGCCGCACCGTGGTGCCGCCGGTGGTGCAGGTGGCACCCGGCCACACGGCTCGCTGCCACCACATCGACAAGGTGTCGGAGATCGCAGCCGTCGTGCCGTCGACGCTGCGCGAGGCCGGCACCGACACGGTGCTCGAGATCACGGGCGTGTCGAAGACGTTCCGTCAGGCCGGCCACGACATCCCTGCCCTGGTCGGCGTCGACCTCTCGCTCACCGACGGCGAGACGCTCGGCCTGGTGGGCGAGTCAGGTTCCGGCAAGAGCACGCTGGCCAAGGCCATCCTCGGGGTGCACGCACCCGACGCCGGCAGCAGCCTCACGCTCGACCAGCACCAATTGGCCTCGAAGATCAACAAGCGCTCGGCCGACGACAAGCGGGCCATGCAGATCATCTTCCAGAACCCCGACTCCGCGCTCAACGCCTCGTGGACCGTGCGCAACATCCTGCTGCGGTCGGTGAAGAAGCTCACCGGCAAGGACAAGGAGGCCGCCAACGCACGTGTCGCCGCGCTGGCCGACCACCTGCGGTTGTCGCCGAGGCACCTCGACATGAAGCCGCGCCAGTTGTCGGGTGGCCTCAAGCAGCGCGTCGCCATCGCGCGGGCCTTCGCGGGCGACCCGCGCATCGTGGTGTGCGACGAGCCAACCTCTGCGCTCGACGTGTCGGTGCAGGCAGCCATCCTCAACCTGCTGGCCGAGCTGCAGAGCGAGCAGCGCACCAGCTACGTGTTCATCAGCCACGACCTCGGTGTGGTGCGCTACCTCGCCGATCGCATCGCGGTGATGTACCTCGGTCGCATCATGGAGGTGGCCACCACCGCCGACATCTTCGAGGGGCCCAACCACCCCTACACGGAGGCCCTGCTGTCGGCCGTGCCCAGCGTCGACGGCGAACCGCGCGTGCGCATCCGTCTCGACGGCGAGATCCCCAGCCCGGCCAACCCGCCCAGCGGCTGCGTGTTCCACCCGCGCTGCCACCGGTTCATCGAAGGCGTGTGCGACGTCACCGAGCCACCCGTCGTCGAGGTCGTGGTCGGCCACTCCATCCGCTGCCACATCCCGCCCGACGAGCTGCAGCGCCTGCAGGCCATCGACGCGTAGCCCCATCGGCTTCTGGACAGGAATCGTCCCAGCCATGGTCCTGGACAGGAATCGTCCCGGCGACCAGGACAGATCCGGTCCAGATCCGCGGCACGAATTCATGGTACGGTCGTTCCACTTACCGGCCCTTGGGGTCGCCGGCTCGAGGAGTGCGCATGACCGAGGTCGACGCCAATCCAGTGCGGACACGAGGCGGTGGACGTGCCGGTCGCGCGGCGACTCGCGCTGCCAGCGCGGCGAAGCAGGGCCCCGCGTTCATCAGGCGCGAGATCGCTCCCTACGAGCTGCTGAACGCGGACGGCCTCGACCTGGTGGAGGCGAAGGCAGACCAGATGCTCGCCGAGGTGGGCATCGAGATCCGCGACGACGAGGAGGCGCTCAGCCTGTTCCGCGCCGCGGGTGTCGCCGTCGACGGGATCACGTTGCGGTTCCAGCCGGGGCAGGTGCGCGAGCTGTGCAGCACCGCCCCGCGCGAGTTCACTCAGCACGCGCGCAACGCCAGCCGTTCGGTGCAGGTGGGCGGGAACAACGTCGTGCTCTCCCCCACCTACGGTTCGCCGTTCGTGCGCGACCTCGAGGGTGGCCGCCGCTACGGCACCATCGCCGACTTCCAGAACTTCGTGAAGCTCGCGTACAGCACGCCCTGGCTGCACCACTCCGGCGGCACGGTGTGCGAACCCACCGACGTGCCCGTCAACAAGCGCCACCTCGACATGGTGTACGCCCACCTGCGCTACAGCGACAAGGGCTTCATGGGCTCGGTCACCGCACCGGAGCGTGCGGCCGACAGCGTGGCGATGGCGCGGCTCGCGTTCGGCGACGAGTTCACCGACGCCAACTGCGTCATCATGGGCAACGTCAACGTCAACTCACCGCTGGTGTGGGACGCGACGATGACCGGCGCGCTGAAGACCTACGCCCGCGCCAACCAGTGCGTGGTGGTCACCCCGTTCATCCTCGGCGGCGCGATGGGTCCGGTCACCACCGCCGGGGCGGTCGCGCAGGCGCACGCCGAGACGCTGGTGGGCGTCGCGCTCACGCAACTCGTCCGCCCGGGCGCCCCGGCCATCTACGGCAACTTCCTGTCGTCGATGGCACTGCGCAGCGGCAGCCCCACCTTCGGCACGCCCGAACCCGCACTCGGCTCGCTCATCGTCGGGCAACTCGCCCGCCGCGTGGGGCTGCCCCTGCGCTGCTCGGGTGCGTTCACGTCGTCGAAGGTGCCCGACGGACAGGCGATGCAGGAGAGCGCCGTCAGCATGCTCTCCGCGCTGCTGTGCGGCGCCAACTTCATCCTCCACTCGGCCGGGTGGTTGGAGGGCGGCCTCGCGATGGGCTATGAGAAGTTCATGATGGATCTGGATCTGTGCGGCGCTGCCCACACCTACCTGAAGGGTGTGTCGCTCGACCTCGACCAGTTCGCCATCGACGGCTTCGCCGAGGTGGGGCCCGGCAAGCACTTCTTCGGTTCACAGCACACACTGCGCCACTACGAGACCGCCTTCTACGAGCCGGCGCTCAGCGACAACAACTCGTTCGAGCAGTGGCGCGACGCAGGTGAGACCACCGCCGAGCAGCGCGCCGCCGTGATGGTGCGCGAAACCCTTGCCCATTACGAGGCGCCACCCATCGACGACGCGGTCGACCAGGCGCTGATCGAGTTCGTCGCGCGTCGCAAGCAGGAGATGAACGACCAGTGGTACTGACGAAGGCGTCGGGGCGCTGCATGTGCGGCGCAGTCACCTTCACGGTGGACGGCGAGTTGCGCGACGTCTGGAACTGCCACTGCCACCGCTGCCGGCGTTTCACCGGCCACCACATGGCCGGCACGAGCGCCGCGCTGTCGGCGCTCACCATCACCGGCGACACGCTCGCGTGGTACGAGCCGGACGGATCCTGCGCCTACGGCTTCTGCCGTTCGTGCGGATCGTCGATGTTCTGGCGCTCCACCGAGCGATCCGACCACGTGACGATCTGCGCCGGCACGATCGAACTGCCGACCGGTCTGCAGACCACGGCCGCGTGGTGGATGGCCGAGCACGGCGACTATCACGCTCCCGCACCGAACCTCATCGAATACGAGTACGACGGATGAACGACACCGCTGGCGATCCCGCGCCGCTGAACGACCCGTTGCTGCAGCCGTTCCAGCTGAAGCACCTCACTCTCAAGAACCGGGTGATGAGCACCTCGCACGAGCCTGCGTACAGCGAGGAGGGCATGCCCAAGGATCGCTATCGGGCGTACCACGTGGAGAAGGCGAAGGGCGGTCTCGCGCTCACGATGACGGCCGGCACCGCGGTGGTGAGCCCCGACAGCCCTCCCGCGTTCGGCAACCTGTTCGCGTTCGACGATGCGATCGTGCCCTGGATCCGGCGGATGACCGACGGCATCCACGAGCACGGCTGCGCGGCGATGATCCAGCTCAGCCACCTCGGCCGCCGCACCGGGTGGGGTCAGGACGACTGGTTGCCGGTGGTCGCACCCTCGCCATTGCGCGAGCCCGCACACCGGTCGCACCCGAAGGCCGCCGAGCCGTGGGACATCGTGCGCATCGTGCGTCACTACGCCGACGCCGCCGAGTGGATGCAGACCGGCGGCATGGACGGCATCGAGATCGAGGCGTACGGCCACCTGTTCGACCAGTTCTGGTCGCCGGCCACGAACCACCGCGACGACGAGTGGGGCGGATCGTTCGAGAACCGGTTGCGCTTCCCGCTCGCCGTGCTCGGCGCCATCCGTGAACGCGTCGGCAGCGAGTTCATCGTCGGCATCCGCATGGCGGTCGACGAGACCCGGCCCGACGGCATCGACACACCCACCGGCATCACCATCCTGCAGCGGCTCAGCAGCGAGGGGCTGATCGACTTCGTCAACGTCATTCGCGGCAGCATCGTCAACGACGCGGTGCTCAGCAACGTCATTCCGATCCACGGCATGGCGTCGGCACCGCACCTCGACTTCACCGGCATGGTGCGTGAGCACACCGACCTCGCGGTGTTCCATGCGGCGAAGATCGACGACGTGGCCACCGCCCGACACGCGGTCCGCGAAGGCAAGGTCGACATGATCGGCATGACCCGCGCGCACATGGCCGACCCGTACCTGGTGCGCAAGATCGAAGCCGGTCAGGAAGCCACCATTCGTCCGTGCGTCGGCGCCACCTACTGCCTCGATCGCATCTACATGGCGGGCGAGGCGCTGTGCATCCACAACGCGGCGACCGGGCGCGAGCTGTCGATGCCGCACCTCGTCGAGCCGGCCGCGCAGGCACGCCGCATCGTGGTGGTGGGTGCAGGCGTCGGCGGGTTGGAAGCGGCCAGGGTCAGCGCCGAGCGCGGCCATCACGTGGTGCTCCTGGAAGCGATGCCGTGGGCGGGTGGACAGCTGCGGCTCGCGGCCCGCAACCCGCGCCGACGCGACCTGATGGGCATCGTCGAGTGGCGCATCAGCGAGCTCGAGCGGCTCGGCGTCGACGTGCGCTACGACACCTACGCCGACCTCGACCTGATCGACTCGCTGCAACCCGATGTCGTCATCGTCGCCACTGGCGGACTGCCGCAGAACCCGTCGGTGGAGACCGGCGGCGAGCTGATGGTGAACGCGTGGGACGTCGTCGGCGGCGATGCACGACCGACCGGCGACGTGCTGCTGTACGACGACGACGGCACGCACTCCGCGATGACCACCGCCGAGATGCTGGCGCGCAGCGGCGCGCACGTGGAGGTGGTCACCCCCGAGCGGACGATGGGTGTCGACGTCGGTGGGCTCAACCTGGTGCCGTACGCACGAGCATTCAACGAGACCGACACCCGCGTGACGCTCAACCAACGCGTGCGCGCCATCCGTCGAGTCGACGGCCGCCTGCACGTCGAAGTCGGCAGCGACCACTCCCCGGTGCGCCACGAGCGCGTGGTCGACTCGGTGGTCGGCGACCACGGCGTGCTGGCGAACGATGAGCTGTACCACCAGCTGGTGCCGTGCTCCACCAACCTCGGCGAGCTCGACCACGACGCGTTCATCCACGGTCGACCGCAGACGGTGCGCACCAACCCGAGCGGTCGCTACCAGCTGTTCCGCATCGGCGACGCCGTCGCCGGCCGCAACATCCACGCCGCCGTCTACGACGCCCTCAGGTTGTGCAAAGACCTGTAGC
>CAZWCU010000083.1:13622-16435 GCA_964632715.1 uncultured Bifidobacterium sp.
CGCAACATCCACGCCGCCGTCTACGACGCCCTCAGGTTGTGCAAAGACCTGTAGCCGAACGTCAGTGGCCGGTGAAGTTGGCGGGGCGCTTCTCCAGGAACGAGGCGACGCCTTCGCGGTGATCGTCGCTCTTGAAGCACGCCGCCATCGCCGCGGTGTGGCGTTCCATGTGCTCGCCCACCGGTGCGGTGAGGCCCTGTTGCACCAACGACTTGATCAGGCCGAGGCTGTGCGGCGATCCGGCGGCGATGGTACGAGCCAACTCCATGGCCGCCGGCAGCAGATCGTCGCTCGGCACCACATCGAGCACGTAGCCGAGACGCAGCGCCTCGTCGGCGTCGATCATCGCTCCGGTGTACAGCAGGCGCAGCGCAGGCTGCAGGCCGACGATCCGCGGCAGCAGCCACGTGCCGGCACCCGTGTCGGGCACCAGGCCGCGGTGCACGAAGTTCCATGCGAAGCGAGCGTTGGGGCTGGCCAGGCGGAGGTCGCACTGCGACGTGAACTCGGCGCCCATCCCGACGGCGGGCCCGTCGATGGCACACACCGTGGGCTTGCGCGCCTGGGCGATCGGCCACCACTTGTGCCGCTCCTCGGCGGAACCGCGCAAGCCGCGCGATTCGCCCGGCACGGTGGCCAGGTCGGCCAGGTCGGTGCCGGCGCAGAACGCGCCGGGGACACCGGTGACCACCAGCGCCACGGTCGACGGGTCGTCATCGGCACGACCAACGGTCTCGATGAACTCGGCGAGCATCGCGTAGGTCATCGCGTTGCGCTTCTCGGGCCGGTCGATGGTGATCACACCGACCTTCCCCTCCACGTGATGACGGATGAGCGGGCGAGCGTCGTCGGACATGGCCCGACGGTAGCCAACGCACTCGTCGAAGATCGGACCGCACGTGGCGCTTCAGGAAGCTTCTCATCACGGATGTCGTGATGAAAAGCTTCCTGAACTGCAGAGAGGGTGGTCGACGCGGCAGCGGGTGGTCGTGGTCATGACGACAGGGTGAACGTCGCGCCGGACTCCGGCATCGGAATGAGGATGACGGAGCCTGGACCGGGAGGGGCGACCGAGTTCATCGGAACTCGAACGTCCGAGATCGACAGTTCTCCGACGCACGCGAGGCAGGGTCGCTGTCCGCCGCACAGGAGCAGCGTGCCTCACACGTGCGGAATTGTCCAGCGACAGCTCGCGTCAGTTCAGGAAGCGTTTCATCGCGACTGCCGCGATGAAACGCTTCCTGAACTGACGCGAGCGGTTCAGCTGAACCGCCGGCCGGCACGGGCAAGGGTTGTGTACCACCGGCGGTCGCGCAAGGCTGTGCCAGCGCTGACGCAGATGCCGGAAGGGGCCGTTCCGCATCGTGGACGTGTTCCATCAGGCGGAATCTGTGGTGTAGTGTCGGGCTCTCGTCGCACGAACGCACATCCACGTCACGCAAGGGGTACCACGTGTCCTTCCCGTCAGATCTCGAGATCGCCCGCGCCGCATCGCTGGCCCCGCTCAACGACATCGCCGCACAGATGGGCATCGGTCCGCACCTGCTCGAACAGCACGGTGACGACCTGGCCAAGATCAAGCTGGAAGCCATCGAAGAGCTGAGCAGCCGCCCGAAGGCGAAGTACGTGGTGGTCACGGCCATCACCCCCACCCCGCTCGGCGAGGGCAAGACCACCACCACGGTCGGTCTCGGCCAGGCGATGCAGCACATCGGCAAGAAGGCCGTCATCAGCCTGCGCCAGCCCAGCATGGGCCCCACCTTCGGCATCAAGGGCGGCGCCGCCGGCGGCGGCTACAGCCAGGTCATCCCGATGGAGCTGCTCAACCTGCACCTCACCGGCGACTTCCACGCCGTCACCGCCGCCCACAACCTGCTCTCGGCGATGGTCGACAACCACCTGCACCAGGGCAACGAGCTCGGCCTCGACCTCAACAACATCACCTGGCGGCGCGTGCTCGACGTGAACGACCGCAGCCTGCGCAACATCATCGTCGGCCTCGGCGGCAAGATGGACGGCGTCACCCGCCAGACCGGCTTCGACATCACCGCCGCCTCCGAGGTGATGGCCATCTTCGCGTTGGCCACCTCGCTCGACGACATGCGCGCTCGCATGGGCCGCATCGTGGTCGGCTACACCAAGGACGGCGACCCGGTCACCGCCGAGCAGCTGAAGGGTGCCGGCTCGATGGCCGTCATCATGAAGGAAGCGCTGAAGCCCAACCTGCTGCAGACCCTCGAGCACACGCCGGTCATCGTGCACGCCGGACCGTTCGGCAACATCGCGCACGGCAACAGCAGCATCGTCGGCGACCTCATCGGCATCCGCGGCGGCGACTACCTCATCACCGAGGCCGGCTTCGGCGCCGACATGGGCGCGGAGCGCTTCTTCAACATCAAGTGCCGCACCTCGGGCATGGTGCCCGACGCGGCCGTGCTCGTCGCCACGGTGCGCGCACTCAAGGCGCACAGCGGCAAGTTCAAGATCACTCCCGGCAAGCCGCTGCCCGCCGACCTGCTGGCCGAGAACCCCGACGACGTGCGCGCCGGTGCCGCCAACCTCATCAAGCAGATCGAGAACGTGAAGGTGCACGGCGTCTCGCCCGTCGTCGCCATCAACGCCTTCCCCGGCGACTTCGCCAGCGAGCACCAGGTCATCCGCGAGATCGCGGAGAGCGTCGGCGCCCGCGTGGCCGTGTGCACGCACTTCAGCGACGGCGGCAAGGGTGCCACCGACCTCGCCCAGGCCGTGGTCGAAGCCTGCGACGAGCCGAGCAACTTCCAGTTCTGCTACGAGTCGGAGGACTCGCTGAA
>CAZWCU010000084.1:0-16433 GCA_964632715.1 uncultured Bifidobacterium sp.
CTTGGCAGGAACAGCGGCCTTCTTCACGGGGGCAGGCGCAGCCTTCTTGGCAGGAGCAACGGCCTTCTTCACCGGAGCCGGCGCAGCCTTCTTGGCGGGAGCGGCGGCCTTCTTCACCGGAGCCGGCGCGGCCTTCTTGGCAGGAGCAGCCTTCTTCGCGGGAGCAGCAGCCTTCTTCGCAGGGGCGGCCTTCTTCGCCGCGGGCGCCGGCTTCGAACGGGCCGGAGCGGTCGCAGCTGCCTTCTTCGCGGGTGCTGCGGCCTTCTTCGCGGGTGCCTTCTTGGCAGTCGCCATCGCGTTGAACCTCCGTTGGTGCGGTCGTCAGGCCGGGATGCTATCGGTCCCCGGCCGAGTCCGGGCCGATCCACGGCTGGAGCCGACGCACCAGTTCGGCGGGCTCGAGGTGCACCAGCAGTTGCTTGGATCGCGCCGTGTGGCCAGCGAGCACCTCCACCTCGCGAGCACGCAGACCGAGCGCTCGCGCCACCACTCGCTCGATCTCCTGGTTGGCTCGCCCGTCGACCGGTGGGCTGCACACCCGCACGCGCAGCTCGCCGCCGTGCAGCCCGACCACCTTCGCCGCGCTCGCTCCCGGCACCGCGCGGACGGCCAGGGCCGACCCGCGCGCGTGCGGCCGGACGAGTTCGCTCAACCCGCCGCCCGCGGTTCGACCGCCACGGCGATGTGCACGGGTTCGCCGTCGAGATCGGCGTTCGGTTCGCCCGCCGCCCAGGAGAGCGACGTGGCCAGGGTGGCATCGGTGAGCAGGTGCTGGAAGGCCACCACCTGTCGCCGGACCGACTCGGGCACGCCGAGCGTGAGCGCGATGCGATCGCTCACCTGCAAGCCCGCATCGCGCCGCGCTTGCTGCACCAACCGCACCAGGTCGCGCGTGACGCCTTCGGCCTCCAGCTCGGGCGTGAGGGTGGTGTCGAGCACCACGACGCCGGCACCGTTCGACAGCGGGGTGCTGGCTCCGTCGCCCTGCACCACCATCTTCAGCGCGTACTCGCCGTCGAGCAGCGCCACTCCCCCGGCGACCACCACTTGCTCGCCGTCGGGTCCTTCGGTCTGCTGCCAGTCGCCGGTCTTGACTGCCTTGATGACCTGCTGCACCTGGCTGCCCAGGCGCGGCCCCAGCGCGGCTGGCACCACCTGCAGGTCGTAACTGGCGACCGATGCGACGTCGTCGGTGAACTGCACCGACTTGACGTTCACCTCGTCGGCGATCAGATCTGCGAACGGCGCCAGACGCTCGGCGCCGCTGACGGCGACCAGCAGCGACGCGAGCGGCTGACGCACTCGGCACTGGTTGGCCTTGCGCAGCCGCAGGGTGCTGCTGCACACCTCGCGGGCGAGGTCCATCGAGTCGACCAGTTCCGGGTCGGCCGGCACCGACGAGGCGTCGGGCCAGTCGGTGAGGTGCACGCTGCGCTCACCGGTGAGCGCGCGGTACACGGCTTCGGTGGTCAGCGGCAGCAGCGGCGCGAGCGCACCGCACAGCAGCGACAGCACCGTGTGCAGCGTGTCGATGGCCGCCTGGTCGCCCGCCCAGAAGCGGTCGCGGCTGCGCCGCACGTACCAGTTGGTGAGCGCGTCGAGAAAGGTGCGCACCGCGCCACAGGCGGCGAACAGGTCGTAGTCGTCGAGCGTGACGGTGAGCGTGTCGAGCAGGTCGTGGGTCTTGGCGAGGATGTAGCGATCGAGCACGTCGGTGCTGTCGGTGCGGAACGTGCCCTGCGTGCCGGCCGCGTTCGCGTACAGCGAGAGGAAGTACCAGCTGTTCCAGATCGGCAGGATGACCTGGCGCACCGTGTCGCGGATGCCGTCCTCGGTGACCATCAGGTCCGTGCCGCGCAGGATCGGCGAGCTGAGCAGGTACCAGCGCATGGCATCGCTGCCGTACTGGTCGAACACCATCATCGGGTCCGGGTAGTTGTTGAGGCTCTTCGACATCTTCTGGCCGTCGTCGCCGAGCACGATGCCGTGGCTGACGCACGTCTTGAAGCTGGGTCGGTCGAACAGCGCCGTGGCCAGCACGTGCAGCGTGTAGAACCAACCGCGGGTCTGGCCGATGTACTCGACGATGAAGTCGCCCGGGTAGTGGCTCTCGAACCACTCCGCGTTCTCGAACGGGTAGTGCACCTGCGCGAACGGCATGCTGCCGCTCTCGAACCAGCAGTCGAGCACCTCCGGGACGCGCCGCATCATCGACCGGCCGGTGGGGTCGTCGGGGTTCGGTCGCACGAGGTCGTCGACGAACGGCCGGTGCAGGTCGTGGATCTCGACACCGAAGTCGGCCTGCAGCTGCTCGATGCTGCCGTACACGTCGATGCGCGGGTACTCCGGGTCGTCGCTGCGCCACACGGGGATCGGTGAACCCCAGAAGCGGTTGCGACTGATGCTCCAGTCGCGAGCATTGGCGAGCCACTTGCCGAAGCTGCCCTCCTTGATGTGCTCGGGTACCCAGCGGATCTGCTGGTTGAGCTCGACCATGCGATCGCGGAAGGCGGTGACCTGCACGAACCACGAACTGATGGCGCGGTAGACGAGCGGTTCGGCACAGCGCCAGCAGTGCGGGTAGCTGTGGTTGTAGGTGTCGTGGCGAACGACTACGCCCATCGACTTCAGCTCCTTGACGACCAGCGGGTTGGCGTCGAACACGTGCACGTGCGCCCACGGCGGCACCTCGGTGGTGTAGCGGCCGTGTTCGTCCATCGGGCAGATGGTGGGGATGCCCACCGCGTTGCAGATGTTCTGGTCCTCTTCACCGAACCCGGGCGCCATGTGCACCACGCCGGTGCCGTCCTCGGTGCTCACGTAGTCGGCGGCCAACACGCGGAACGCGTTGGGCGTGTCGGCGAAGTACGGGAACAGCGGGGTGTAGCCGCGACCGACGAGGTCGGCACCGCTGAGTGTGCCGACGCGCGTGGCGTCGGCGAACTCCTTCTCGTACGCACCGAGGCGGGACTCGGCGAGGATGTAGCGCTGCCCGTCGGCGTCCTCCATCACCGCGTACTCGATCTGCGGGCCGACGGCGAGTGCGAGGTTCGCCGGCAGCGTCCAGGGCGTGGTGGTCCAGGCGAGGATCTTCTCGCCGCTGTCGAGCTGGAACTGCACGGTGAGCGCGGGGTCCTGCCGGTCGCGGTACACGTCGTCCATGCGAGTCTCGGTGTTGCTGAGCGGGGTCTCGCACCGCCAGCAGTACGCCAGCACCCGGAAGCCTTCGTACACCAGCCCCTTGTCCCACAGGGTCTTGAACGCCCACATCACGCTCTCCATGTAGGAGGTGTCGAGGGTCTTGTAGTCGTTCTCGAAGTCCACCCACCGGGCCTGACGGGTGACGTAGCGGTGCCAGTCGTCGGTGAAGCGCAGCACGCTCGTGCGGCACGCGGCGTTGAACTTGTCGACACCGAACTTGGTGATGGCGGGATGACCGCTGATGCCCAGTTCCTTCTCCACCACCACTTCGGCGGGCAGCCCGTGGCAGTCCCAGCCGAACCGGCGGTGCACCTGCTGTCCGCGCATCGTGCGGTAGCGCGGCACGGCGTCCTTCACGAAGCCCGTGAGCAGGTGGCCGTAGTGCGGGAGGCCGTTGGCGAAGGGAGGACCGTCGTAGAAGACGTACTCGTCGGCGTCGGCGCGGGCATCGACCGAGGCCTCGAAGGTGCGGTCGGCGTCCCAGAACGCGAGCACCTCGCGCTCCACGGCGGGGAACGAGGGTTGCGGTTGAACGGCGGGATAGGTCACTGGTGCTCCTGTGGTGCTGGCACAGGGACGAGCGTGAACCCGCGGTACCACCCTGCTTGCCCCGACCACCTCCCATACGGAGATGCTCGTGACCACTCGAACTGCACCAGCGATGTCGGGCTGGACCCGTCCGGTTCTACTGAGCGCGACGACCGCAGGCCGACACGCTGTTCTTCCGGAGGCTCGGAGGTGATGGCCTCGTCAATGCCGTGCGTGCAATGGTATCGCCACCACCGCCGCTGACGAACCCTATTGCAGCTCGTCGCCGCTGATGCGGAACGGGTCGTGCCGATCGGCCGCGGCCACCTCGCCGGTGACGTCGTCGAGCGGGAACGATGCTTGCGCGGCCTGCGTGCTCGCGACCTCCTCGTCGAGCAGGCGCCACACGTTCTCCTTCGCGTCGTCGCTGTTCGACAACGCCATCGCGGTGAGACTCGACGCGGCCTCCGGGGCAGGCGTGAACAGCGGCGAGGGGTCGGGGTCGGCGGGCGCCGGCTCCGCGGACGGTGCCACCGCAACGTCGGGCTCGGGTTCGGCGGCCGGCGGTTCGGGGGCCGGCTCCGGGACGGGGGGCGCAACGGCAGCGGCAACCTCGCCGGCGTCGTCGGCGAGCGGCTCGGCGGATGCCGAGAGCAGTGGGCGGCGCATCTCGCCGAGGCCACCGGGCACGCGATCGACGAGCTCCTGCAGTTGCACGGCTGCATCGCGCAAGCGCTCGCGCTGCGACTGCAGGTACTGCTCGAGGTGGTCGACGTCGGCGAGCAGGAAGTCGCGGCGAGCGAGCAGCGCCTGCACCTCGTTCTCCGCCTTCACCCGTTCGTCCTCCACCGCGCGCCGCATCTCGATGCGACCTTCCTCGACGGTCTTGGCTGCCATGACCCGCGCGCTCTCGAGCACACGCGACGCTTCCTCGCGCGCCTGCGACGTGACCGCCTCGGCCTCGGCCCGAGCGTCGGAGACGGTGGAGTCCGCGGTGCGCTGCGCGAGCAGCAGCGTGCGGCTGATGACCTCGGCGTCGTCGCTGGACCCGGCGGCGGGCGCCGCGTCGCGAGTGGTGGCCACCTGCTGCGAGACCTCCTGCAGCTTGGCCACCGCGGCGCGAGCGCGGGCCTCTATCGCGGTGGCCTGGTTCTGTGCGGCTTCGATCGCGCCGGCCACGCGGTTGCGGAAGGAGTCGACCTCTTCGGGGTCGTAGCCCTTCTTGACCGTCTTGAAGCCGGTGCTGCGAATGGTCTGCGGGCTGATGTCCATGCGCTCGATGTTAGGCGAGACGACGGGCCGACAGCGTCAGGCGCCGTAGTTGGATTCGTCGTACCCGTTGCCGCGCGGGAGCGGCTTCAGCAGGTACACGCCGGTGGCGACCTTCTCCATGCTGCCGTTGAGGCCGTAGCAGAGACCACTGGCGAAATCGATGAGCCGACGCGACACCTCACGATCGGCTGCCTCCAGGTTCATGATGACCGACTGGCCTTCCTTGAACTTGTCGGCGACTTCCTGCGCGGAGTCGAACCGGCGCGGACGAACCGTGTACGGGTCCGCGCCCGGCGCGCTGGGTGCTGCTCGCGGCGCAGGGGCCGGCCGCGGGTTGAGCGGTCGCGGCTGCACGCTGGAGTCGTCGTTGGCGGGGACCGGGCGGCGCAAGGTGACGTCGGCCGGGGCGCTGCTGGTTGGGAAGCTGGGGCGCGTGGGCACGGTTCTCACCGGTGCCTCCGGCTCGTAGTCGTTGGTGTACCCGCGCTGCTGACGCGCCGGCTCCTCGCGAGGTTGACGAGCCTGACGCGACGGGCGCTCCGGCTCGGGTGCGGCGTCGTAGTCGTCGTAGGCATCATCGGGCCCGAGGCCCAAGTAGTCCATCGCCTTCTTCCACATCGACATCAATTCCCCTCCTGCAAGCGACGAGGCTATCGCGCGAGCGCGCTCGCCGGTGGACGCTCGCCGAACAGCGCACTTCCCACCCTGACCTGGGTGGCACCTTCCTGGACGGCCACCTCCAGATCGTGCGTCATTCCCATCGAACAGACGCGCAACTGCAGCCGGTCGAGCATCGCTCGCACCGCGCGAAAACCTTCGCGCGCGGCCTCCGGTCCTCCGTCGGTGGGGCCGACCGTCATCAGCCCGAGCACGTCGAGTCCTGCGTCGAGCGCGGAGGCCACCAGCTGCGGCACCTCGCTGAGCGCACAACCGCCCTTGCCCGCCTCGTCGAGCGCCGCGACCTGCACCAGCACCTGCGCGCCGGGCACCCGCTTGGCCAGCTCGGTGACCAGGCTCGCGCGGTCGACCGTCTCGTACAGCGTGACGATGGGAGCCAACATGCGCACCTTGTTGGTCTGCAGTTGCCCGATGAAGTGCACGCCGAACGGGCGCTCGACGTCGCCGAGCTTGGCGACGACCTCCTGCGCGTAGTTCTCGCCCACCGCGGTGCAACCTGCGTGCACGGCCGCCCAGCACGCCTCGATGCCGAACGTCTTGGTGACCGGCAGCACGGTGACGTCGATGCCGCCCGCCACCCGAATGCGCTCGCGCACCACCGCCAACCGCTCCACCACGAGTTCGTCGAGCGCGGTCATCGGACGCACCGGATCATGCCGCGGCCCGCTTGCTGATGGTCATCACCTGGCGGCCGCGCTGACCACGAACCCGGTGGGAGAAGAACAGGTCGGGGTGACAGCCGGTGCACGACGAGCGGTCGAGCAACGGCACGCCCACCTCGGCGCACGCCGCTGCGACCACGGCCGGCATGTGGAGTGCGGGTGTGCCCCACGCGGTGGTGCCGGTGACCTGCGAACCGAACCGTGCCGCGAATTGCGCCAGCAGCTCGGGCCCGAACTCGTAGCAGCACGCGTGGATGCACGGACCGAGCACTGCGCGCACAGGTACCGCGGGCGCGGCCGCGCGCATCGCGTTCACCGTTGCCTGCAGCACGCCGTCGAACGCGCCGCTCCAGCCGGCGTGAGCGGCGGCGATGGTGCCGTCACCGCCGATGAACACCACCGGCGCGCAGTCGCCGACCCACGCGGCGAGCACGGCACCTCGGCAGCGGGTGACCACCGCGTCGGCGACGTCGAGATCGTGCTCGCCGGGGTGGCCGACGCAGCGCACGACCGTGCCGTGCACTTCGTCGGGCTGCGTCCAGCGCCCGGGCTCGAACGCGGCGCGGCGATGGAACAGCGCGGATCGTGAGCCGTCGATGTGGAAGTCGCCGTCGGCGACCGTGCTGCACCTGACCCGCACCACGTCGCCACCGACCTCGAAGGTGAGGGACGGCGCGAGCGCCGCGGTCACTTCAAGAACGAAGGCACGTCGAAGTCGTCGTCGCCGTCGAGCGGGTCGGGCCCGTCCTCGGCGAAGAGATCCTTCAGCGTGGAAGTGGGCTTCTGGTCGGGGACCGACTTGATGGCGGGGCGGCCGCCACTGGTGCCGGTGTTGCCGCCGTCCCAGCGATCGAAGCCGGCAGCGATGACGGTGACCTTCACCTCGTCGCCCATCTCGTCGTCGATGACCGTGCCGAAGATGATGTTGGCGTCGGCGTGCGCCACGCCGTGGATGATCTCGGCGGCAGCGTTCATCTCGAACAGACCCATGCTCGACGGACCGGTGATGTTGAGCAGGATGCCGCGGGCGCCGTCGATGGCGGCCTCGAGCAGCGGGCTGCTGATGGCCGACTTGGCGGCGGTGACCGCACGGTTCTCGCCACTGGCCTGACCGATGCCCATGAGCGCCGACCCCGCACTGCTGAGGATCATCTTCACGTCGGCGAAGTCGGTGTTGATGAGGCCCGGCGTGGTGATCAGGTTGGTGATACCCGACACGCCCTGCAGCAGCACCTCGTCGGCCATCTTGAACGCGTTGAGCACGCTGGTCTTCTCGTTGGCGACGGTGAGCAACCGGTCGTTCGGGATGACGATGAGCGTGTCGACCTTCTCCTTCAACCGCTGCACACCGGCGTCGGCCTGCACCGCGCGCCGGCGGCCTTCGAAGCTGAACGGGCGAGTGACCACACCGATGGTGAGCGCGTTCATGCTGCGCGCGACCTCGGCGATGATGGGCGCGGCGCCGGTACCGGTGCCGCCGCCCATGCCCGCGGTGATGAACACCATGTCGGCGCCCTTGATCATCTCTTCGATCTCGTCACGGTGCGTCTCGGCGGCATTGCGACCGACGTCGGGGTCGCTGCCTGCGCCGAGACCGCGAGTGAGGTCGCGGCCGATGTCGAGCTTCACATCGGCGTCGCTCATGAGGAGCGCCTGCGCGTCGGTGTTCACCGCGATGAACTCGACGCCCTTCAACCCGGCATCGATCATCCGGTTCACAGCGTTGACACCGCCGCCACCGACACCGATGACTTTGATGACGGCGAGATAGTTCTGCGGAGCGCCGGCCATCAGAGAAACCTCCGAGATGAGAAGAAGTGGCGAACTGTACGTGTGGGCACTGCTGTACCTGCTGGTGGTCGATCGTAGCGAATGGGCTGCTCAGCCAAGGTGATCCGCCGGAAGCTGGAGGCCGAGATGGCGCGAGGTGGGCACTGCGCACCAGTCTCGCACGAATCTGGAGGGTATCGGTGGAACGAAGGAGTTCAGCACCGCACGACTCCGGCGACCGCCGTCGACACGTCGAGCCCGCAGACACCGTCGAGCCCGCTGCGCACCTGGCGCAACAGCCGAGCCAGCTTCTCGTCGAGGTCGTTCGCGTCGCCGAGTCGCACCTCCACGCCTGCCTCGTCGGAGCCTCCGATGCCCGGCCCGGCCAGCACCATCGTGAGCGTGCCGGTGACCGCATCGACGCCCACCGTGCTGGTGATGGCGCTGATCTCGGTGGGCAGGCTGAGCACCAGTTCGGCCGCTGCCGCATAGGGCGCGCCGGCGAACTGGCCACGAGCGGTGTCGGGGTGGCTGCCGGTGATGAGCATGTAGTCCGCGGGCTGGTTGACGATGACCTCGAGCACCCTGCTCTGCACGTCGATGACCCGGTACTCCCCGTCGGCGCCCTGGAAGGCGGCCACCGGGCGCCGTTCGCGCAGATCGATGACCACGCGATGCGGGAAGCTGGTGGAGACACGCGCGTTCTCCACCCACGGCACCGATTCCAGCCGTTCCTCGGCCCGCTGCGTGTCGACGAGCAGCACCGGCTCGCCCATCAGGTCGTCGATCACGCTCTGCAGCAGGTCCGGGTCGGTGTACACGGCACCCTGCACCTCGACCTCGCGCACATCGAAGATGGTCGACGCGAAGACCGCGATGACGGCCACGGCCAGCAGCGCGACGGCCGCGGCCACGCCCACCCACACCAGGCGGCGGCGTCCTTCGGCGCGGCGCACCGAGATGCGCCTCGCACGGATGCGAGGGTCGATGCCCGCGCCGCGCGAGCGCGCGAGCGGCGGCTCGCCCATGCCGTGCTCGTCGAGATCGGCGATGACGATGGTGGAACGCTCGCCCGAGTCGTCGGAGACGTCGCGGCGGTCCTTGAACTGCTGCTCCTGCTCGGCATCGAGGTACACGCTGTCGGGCCGGTCGTCCTCCTCGATGACGATGACGCGCCGTCCGGGCGCGGTGGACCCCGTCGCTGCTGCCGGCAGGGACGGCTCCGGGCCGACCGGCTCGACGTCGTCGGCGATCTCCGCCTCGTCGTCGATCTCGTCGTCGTCGATCTCGTCGTCGTCGTCATCATCGTCGTCGGTGTCGACCTCGTCGTCGGCCGCATCCGCGTCGTTCGCCTCGTCGGCCGAGTCGGCGGCGAGCGCCTGCTCGTGCTCGTCGGTCATGCCGAGCAGGCGGTCGATCGACGGATCGTCGAAGTTGTACTGCGGCGCGGAGTCCTCCGCGAACGCCTCCAGCAGCTCCTCGAGCACGTGGTCGGGCGGGTGGTCGGAGCCCGGACGATCCGGCTCGGTCACCACGTGACTCCCGTGACGTCGGCGGCGGGCACGTCGGCGAAGCCGATCAACCGCACCTCACTGCGCAGCGACACACCCGTGTGCTGCATCACGGTGGCGCGCACGTGCTCCATCACCGCGCGCACATCGGCAGCGGTGGCGCCTTCGGTGGCCTGGATGAAGTTGGCGTGCTTCTCGCTCACGAACGCGCCACCCACGCGGAACCCACGCAGGTGCAACTGGTCGATGAGCACGGCCGCCGGCAACTCGCCCGGGATCGGGTTGACGAACACCGAGCCCGCGTTCTGACCGCCGGGCTGGTGCTCGCGGCGCCAGCGGACGATCTCGCTGAGCGCAGCCTCGCCGGTGGCGATGTCGCCGGCGGCCAGCTGCAGCCGCGCGTCGAGCACCACCTGATGGTCGGCCAGCGCCGACCCACGGAAGTGCAGTCCGAGTCCGGCGACCGCCACCCAGCCGCGACGGCCGGTGCGCAGATCGAGCACATGTGCGCCGATCAGCACCGCCGCCATGTCGCTGCCGTGACCGCCGGCGTTCATCCGCACAGCGCCACCGATGGAGCCGGGCACCCCCACCGCCCACTCGAAACCGGTGAGACCGCACGCGACGGTGCGCCGCGCGAGCACCGGCAGCGCCACCGCTGCGCCCGCCTCGACGGTGGTGCCCTCGACACGGATCCACTCCGCCATCGCGGCCAACGACACGGCGATGCCGGGGAACCCGTCGTCGCCCACCAGCAGGTTCGAGCCGCGGCCCACGACCAGCACCGGGAGTCCGGTGTCGCGGACCACCTCGGCCACCAGCAGCAACTCGGCGTCGGTGCGCGGCGAGGCGAAGACCGCGGCCCGGCCGCCCACCTTGTAGGTGGTGTGCGGAGCGAGCGGCTCGTCGGCGACGGCGATATCGCACAGCACATCGAGCGCCTGCTGCTGGCCGGCGATGGTCGTCATCCGACTCGGCGCCGTTGTTCGGTGCGCAGCTCGGCGCGGCGCGCCTGCACCTCGTCGGGGAGACCGGCGATGTCGCCGCAGCCCATCGAGATGCACACGTCGCCCTCGCGCAACTGCTGCGCGAGGTACTCGACGAGATCGTCGCGGCGAGGCATCCACACCATCCGGGTGTGCGGATGCGCGTCGAGCACCGCGTTGAGGACGAGCTTGGCGGTGACCCCGGGGATGGGTGCAGTGCCCGACGGGTAGATCTCGGTGAGCACCACGAGGTCCGCGTCGACGAACGCGTCGAGGTAGTCGGGCCACATCAGCGCCATGCGGTTGAAGCGGTTCGGCTGGAACACCGCGACCACGCGTCGCCACTGATCGCCACTCTGACGGGCCGCGGCCAACACGGCCGCGATCTCTGCCGGGAGGTGGGCGTAGTCGTCGACGAACGTCGCGCCGCCGTCGGTGCCGCGCAGGTCGAAGCGACGCGCCACCCCGCCGAACTTGGCGAGCGCGGTGGCCGCGACGTCGAACGGCACACCGATGCTGACGGCCATGGCCAGTGCACCGGTGGCGTTGCGCACGTTGTGCACGCCACGCAGCGGCAGGGAGACGCTGCCCAGCACCTGGCCGCCGTGCACCACGTCGAACGTGAACGCGCCCCCGGCGGGCTGCACGTTGGTGGCGCGGAAGTCGGCGGCGGGCGAGGTGCCGTAGGTGATGACGTCGTGCGCAGCCGCGAGGCGGGCGGTGGCCGGGTCGTCGATGCACAGCACCTTCGGGCCTGCGATCTGCGCGAGGTAGCGATCGAAGCCGTCGTAGATGGCGTCGGCGGTGCCGTAGAAGTCGAGGTGGTCGACCTCGACGTTGGTGAGGATGGTGCCGTGGAGCGGCAGCGTCAGGTGCGTGCCGTCGCTCTCGTCGGCTTCCACGACCAGCCACTCCCCGCCCGTCCACTGGGCGCCGGTGCCCATGTCGGTGACATCGCCGCCGATCACGAAGCTCGGTCGCAGGCCGGCCTCGGCGAGGATCAGCATCAGCATCGAGGTGGTGGAGGTCTTGCCGTGCGTACCCGCGACGGCCAGCGACTTCGCGAGCGCGCAGATCGACGCGAGCATGCCGGAGCGGTGCAGCGACGGCACGCCGACGGCGTCCGCCTCCTCGCGTTCGATGTTGCGTTCCGGGATGGCGGTGCTCCACGTGATGGCGTCGCATCCGTGCACGAGCGCTCGGTCGTGCCCGACGTGCACGTCCACACCGGCCGCTCGCACGCGTTCGAGCACGGGCCGCTCGCGCATGTCGCTGCCGGTGACGCGATGCCCCATCTCGGCGAGCACGATCGCGATGGCGCTCATCCCCGGGCCGCCGACGCCGACCACGTGCAACGACCGCGGTTGGGCGAGGTCGAGCGGTGCGATCGGTGCGGTCATGCCGCGGCCACACGTTCGACGAGTGCGGCGAGGCGACCGCTGCGGTGCATCGCGCCAGCGGCGTGGGCGTGAGCGGCCAGTGTGGCGAGCTCGTGGGGCGACGACCGGAAACGATCGATCTCGGCGACCAGCCGCTCGACGGTGAGGTCGTGCTGTTCCACCAGCACCGCCGCACCCTGCGTGGAGAGCACCTTGGCGTTGTCGACCTGGTGGTTCTCGGCGGCTCCCGGCCACGGCACCACCAGCGCCGGTGCGCCGACGGTGGCCAGCTCGGCGATGGTGCTCGCGCCGGCGCGCGTGATC
Organism: uncultured Bifidobacterium sp.; assembly: GCA_964632715.1. Lineage (GTDB taxonomy): Bacteria > Actinomycetota > Acidimicrobiia > Acidimicrobiales > Ilumatobacteraceae > UBA668. Next base: position 12,312 of record CAZWCU010000084.1, read on the forward strand.
ATCAGGTCGGCCGCTGCGTACAGCTGCGGCATCCGTTCCTCATAGCCGATCACGCGGTACAGGATGCCGTGCGAGCCGTCGCGAGTGGGCGCGGCGTCGCCGAGAAACCGGTCACCGACCACGTGGTACACGGCCAGGTCGGAACGGTCCGCCAGCTGCTCGACGGCACCGGCGACTGCTGCGTTGACCGCGGAGGCCCCGAGCGAACCGCACACCACGCCGACCACGAATCGGTCGTCGGGCAGCTCCAGCGCCGCTCGGGCGTCGGGTCGCGCCCGCGCGCGATCCATCTGCACCAGCTCGTCGCGCACGGGTGCACCCGTGAGCTCGGCGTGAGGCAGTGCTGAACCCTCGAACGCGACGGCGCACGCGGCAGCCCGGCGCGCCATCAGCTTCGACACCAGACCGGGTCGGAGGTCGTACGACACCACCACGTACGGCACCTTCAGGCGCCGTGCCGCCCATGTGGCGGGGAAGCTGCCGTACCCACCCACGTTCACCACCACCGCCGGCTGCAGCTCGCGCAGCAGCGCCTTCGCGGCACGCACCGCGGTGAACAGCTTGGGCAGGAACGCGAGGTTCCGACGGCTGACGCTGCGTTGCAGCCCCACCACATCGAGGAACGTGTGTGGAAACCCGGTGGGCGGCAGCATCCGCGTCTCGACGCCACGCTGCGTTCCGACGTAGTGAATGGTGTCTCGCGGGTGACCCGAGGCGACCAGTGCCTCGGCGATGGCGAGCGCGGGGAGCACGTGGCCGGAGGTGCCGCCGCCGGTGACGACGGCGAAGGTCGCGCTCGCCGGTGCGGTCATCGCACGTTGCGGGCGACGTTGAGCAGCAGGCCGGTGGCGGTGAGGGTGATGAACAGCGAACTGCCGCCGGCGGAGAAGAACGGCAGCGTGAGCCCGGTGACCGGCATCAGGCCGGTGACGCCGCCGACGTTGATGATGGCCTGCACCACGAGCCAGCTGACGATGCCGCCGGCCAGCAGCATGTGGAACCGGTCCTGCGTGGCGAGCGCCACCTGCACGCCGGCGTACGCGAGCACCATGAACCCGCCGAGCACGGCGACCACGCCGATCATGCCCAGCTCCTCGCCGATGACGGCGAAGATGAAGTCGCTGTGCGCCAGTGGCAGGAAGCCGCCGAGCTTGTTGTCGCCGCGACCGACGCCGGAACCGGTGACGCCGCCCTGCGCCATCGCGATCATCGCCTGGTACGTCTGGTAGCTGAGGTGATCCCTGTTGGCTGCAATGTCCATGAACGCGGTGAAGCGCGCCTCACGGCGCGGGCTCGACGCCACGAACGCCAGCGCCAACACGGCACCGAGCGCACCCGATGCCATCATCGGCAGCATCGGCGCGCCCGCGACGAACGCCATCGCGAACACGATGGCAGCGAGCACGATGGCCGAGCCGAGGTCGCCCTGCAACAGGCACAGCCCCGCACCCACCACCGCGATGCCGAGCACCGGGAACAGCGTGCGTGCGGGGTCGTGCATCTGGTCGTGCCGGGTGGCCAGGAGGTGTGCGCACGCGAGCAGCACGGCCAACTTGAGGAACTCGCTCGGCTGGAAGTTGAGCGGGCCGATGGCCACCCACGCGCTGGCGTCGTTCACGCGATCGCCGATGCCCGGCACGAACGGCAGCAGCATCGCGCCGAGCGACGCGAGCAGCACGGGCGTGACGAGGCGACGCCACCGGCGGGTGGGCACGCGCATCGCGAACCACATGCCGACGACGCCGAGCACGGCCCACAGCAACTGGCGGTTGAACAGCCGCCACGGCGAGTTGCCCTTGTGGAACTGGCTGATGGACGTCGCCGACAGCACCATCACCAGACCGAGCATGGTGAACACGGTGACCACCACCGCGATCACGTAGAACGCAGTGGGCGGTGGGGTGACCGGGCGCGAGTCGCGCTGGGTGGGGTGACGGCGCATCGCTTCGGAGCGCGCGAGCGCCGCCCGACGACGATCGCCGATCAGCGTGGACGACGAACTCATCTCGCACTCCTCTCGGCACTCACGGGTGCGTCGGCGGATCCCTCGGCGAGGGCCCGCACCAACTGCTTGAAATCGTCGCCGCGTGCGGGGGACCCTCCACCCGGATACTAGTCGAAGCCGGCACAGGCCGGCCACTGCAGCACCACGTCCCGCGGCCCGGCCCGCCCGGCAGCGACGGCGACGGCCTGCGCCATCGACGCGGCAACTCGCGCGGGGTAGTACGGAGCGACCGGGGTGGTGACGTCGAGTGCGGCGGTGCCGAGGCCGACGACGGCCTTCACGCGCCGGTGCTCCGCGGCGAGCTCGGCCAGATCGAGACCCTTGTTGAGGCCACCGGCGAGCAGCACGATGTGTTCGAAGCCGCGGATGGCCGTGAGCGCCGCGTGCGGCGACGTGGCCTTCGAGTCGTTGAACCACTGCACACCGCGGATCTCGCCGAGCGGCTCGATGCGGTGCGGCGGGTGGCGGAACGTGGCCAGCGCGCGTTGCACGTCGGCCGCAGCGGCGAGGCCGCTCTCCAAGACCAGCGCTGCGGCAGCGAGCGCGTTGGTGAGGTCGTGCGGTAGTGCGCGGGTCATGCCCGACACCGGCGCGATGACCCCCTCGGGACCCACCAGCGAGCCGTGCTCGACGCGATAGTCCGCGCCGGTGGCGGCGAACGTGCGCGTGATGCCGCCCGCAGCGTGGAGGTTGCGCATGACCACCGGGTCGTCGGCGAAGCCGATGGCCACGTCGGTGTCGAGCCGGTTGGCCCACACGCGTGCCTTCGCGGCCTCGTAGGAGGCCATCGACGAGTGCCAGTTCTGGTGATCGGGGGCGAAGTTGAGCCACACCGCCGCCTCCGCGCGGAACGACTGCAGCCAGTTGAGGCGGAAGCTGCTGCACTCCACGACGAACGCGTCGACCGGCTCGTCGAGCGCCGCGGCCAGCGGCACCTCGGTGTTGCCCACCGCGGCGGCGCGCACGCCGGCGGCCTCGAGCATGTGCGCGGCGAGCAGCGTGGTGGTGGTCTTCCCGTCGGTGCCCGTGACCGCCAGCATCGGCCGCGGTCCGGCGGCGCGCTGCTGCTCCCACTCGTAGGCGAGGTCGATCTCCGTACGCAGCGGCACACCCGCGGCCAGCGCGGCGAGCACTACCGCGTGCGTCTCGGGCACGCCGGGCGCGGGGCACACCATGTCGGCCTCGGCCACCAGCGCGGCGATGGTGGCCGCGTCGGGCGACTCGACGAGTTCGGTGCCGAGCGACGCGGCCAGCGCGCGCTTCTCCGGCGTGGGCGCGTCGTCGGCGACGAGCACGCGCCAGTCGCGGCGAACCAGCTGCGCGGCAAGTGCCTCGCCGGCCAGCGCGATGCCGTGGACGAGCGCGGTGCTACGCATTCGACCTGCTCACAGGTTGTCCGTGAGACGAGTGAAGTCGGCGATGAAGATGGCGAGGGCGCTCGCGGTGCAGATGCCGGAGATGATCCAGAAGCGGATGGTGACGGTGGTCTCCGGCCAGCCGACCAGCTCGAAGTGGTGGTGAATGGGCGACATGCGGAACAGGCGCTTCCTGCGGCCGGACGCCTTGAACACGCCCATCTGGATGGCGACCGAGCCGGCCTCCATCACGTTGAGGCCGCAGATGAGGATGATCAGCAACTGCGTGTTCGTGGTGATGGCCAGCAACGCGAGTGCGGTACCGATGGCCAGCGCGCCGACGTCGCCCATGATGATGCGCGCAGGCGCGGCGTTGAACCACAGGAAGCCCGCACAACCACCGGCAAACGCAGCGGCGAGCACGGCCAGGTCGAGCGGGTTCACCACCGCGCCGTAGACGTCGGGGTTGCGGAACTCCCAGTAGGCGATGATCGTGAACGCGAGGAAGCCGAACATCGCCGAGCCGCCGGCCAGGCCGTCGAGACCGTCGGTGACGTTCACCGCGTTGCTCGTGCTCCAGATGATGACGCCGCAGAACACGACGAAGATGGGCGTCGCGAGCTGCCAGCCGGGGAACGTGGCACGCGTGAACGAGATGGTCCTGCTCACGCCGGTGCTGGCCACCAGCCACCACGCGGGCAGCCCCGACATGCCGGGGGTGATGTAGCCCTTCTGCTTCCACGAGACGCCCCGGGTGCGCCC
>CAZWCU010000085.1:0-16218 GCA_964632715.1 uncultured Bifidobacterium sp.
CGGCTCGCATTGGAGGGGTCGGTGGCGTGCACCTCGCCGCCGGTGAGGTTCCACAGCAACCACGAGTCGATGGTGCCGACCGCGAGGTCGGGGTCGACCGGGATGTCGCGGTTCGCGAGCAGCCACTCGATCTTCGAGGCCGAGAAGTACGGATCCAGCACCAGGCCGGTGACCTCGCGCACCAGCGGCAGCTTGCCGTCGGCGGCCAGTTGGTCGCATCGCGCCGCCGTACGCCGGTCCTGCCACACGATGGCGGTGCCGTACGGCTCGCCGGTGGTGCGATTCCAGGCGACCACCGTCTCGCGCTGGTTGGTGATGCCGATGGCCGCCACCGCCGCGTGCCCGATGCGGCCGACCACGTCGAGCAGCGTGGCCTTCACGGCCTCCCAGATCTCGACCGCGTCGTGCTCCACCCAGCCCGGTTCCGGGTAGTGCTGTGTGAACTCCTGGTACGAGGCGATGACCGTGCTCACACCGGGGAAGATGGCCCGGCTGCGCACGCCGGTGGTGCCGGCGTCGATGGCGATGACGCAGCGTGGTTCGGTGCTCATGAGCGCCAGACTAGGGCGCTGCGGCGACGACCTTGCGGGTCGTTGGTCATCGCTTTCGCTTCGGCGGCGACTGGTGTGAGCCGCCGCCGGTGCGGCTGGTGGGCGCAGGCTTCTGCCGACCCGACTGCGTGGGCGCGCTGCTGCGACCGACCTGGCGCGCCGGCTGCGCGGCCGCTTCGTTGCGGATCTGCTTGAGCGTCTTGCGCTGGTAGCCGAACTTGGCCAGCAGCGCACCGAACGCCACGTAGATCACGCCACCGAACACGATGGTGAGGTAGCTCGACAGCTCGCGATTGTCGGTGGTGATGAGCGAGATGAGCGCGACGACCGTGCCGATGACGAGCCATTCGATGCTGAGCCGCTTCCACGGCACCGGGTTGGCGGCATTCCAAGCCATTTCTGACAACCTTCCGGAGAATTGCCCTACGATTCATTCACGTGCGAGTCGGCATTCTGACAGGTGGGGGCGATTGTCCAGGCCTCAACGCAGTCATCCGAGCGGTGGTCCGCAAAGGTGAGCTGGTGTACGGCGACGAGCTCGTCGGTTTCCTCGACGCCTGGGACGGTGTGATGGAGCGGCGCTTCGTCACGCTCGACGTCGCCTCGTTGCGCGGCATGCTGCCGCGAGGCGGCACGCTGCTGGGCACTCGGCGGGGCAGCCCGTACGACCACGAGGACGGGCTTGAGCGCGTCACCGCGACCTTCCGTGAGATGGAGCTCGACGCGCTGGTGGTCATCGGTGGCAACGGCTCGCTCTCGGTCGCGTGCAAGCTCCACCAGGAGCTCGGCCTGCCCATCGTCGGCGTGCCGAAGACCATCGACAACGACGTGGTCGGCACCGACATGACCTTCGGGTTCAACACGGCCGTACAGATCGCCACCGACGCGATCGACCGCCTGCACACCACGGCCGAGAGCCACGATCGAGTGATGGTGGTGGAGGTCATGGGCCGCCACAGCGGCTGGATCGCCACCTACGCCGGCATTGCGGGCGGCGCCACCGCCATCCTCATCCCGGAGGAGCCGTTCGACATCAACGCGGTGTGCGACCTGCTGAAGAACCGCCACGAGCGTGGCCGCTATGCGTCCATCGTCGTCGTCGCCGAAGGCGCCGAACCGAAGGAAGGCACCATGCGCTCGCGCGACAAGGTGTACGACCAGTTCGGACACGTGCGTCTCGGCGGCATCGCCGAGACCATCGCCAACGTCATCGAGGAGCGCACCGGCTTCGAGACACGGATGGTGCTGCTCGGTCACATCCAACGCGGCGGCACACCCACCGCGTTCGACCGGGTGCTCAGCACGCGCTACGGCGTCGCGGCCATCGACGCCGTGCACCAGGACGCGTGGGGCCAGATGGTGGTGCTGCGCGGCGACACCGTGGTGACGGCGCCGCTCGGCGACACGGTCGGCCGCACCCGGCCGGTCGACATGCACCTGTACCACCAGGTGGCAGAAGTCTTCTTCGGCTGACTCGCCCAGTCAGGGTTGCGTGGGCGTGGGGATGGCCGGATAGTCCGGCTGCGACGACTGCACCAGACCGGGGAAGTCGTACACCGTCAGCGGCGCGCTCTGCAGCTCGCCGTTCCCGGCGGGCCACTGGCGAGACTCGCCGTCGACCAGCAGGCTGACGGAGCGCACGCCGGTGAGCTCGGAGGCGGTGAACACGATCTGCGCGACCGCGGCCATCAGCACCTGACCGGATAGGTCGAGCAGGCCGGTCGACACGTCGACGTGCAGCACGCCACCCTGCAGCCGCACGTCGAACAGCTCGGTGCCGGCCGGGAGGGCGGTGCGCAACTGGCGCGCCACCTCGTCGGTGTTGGGCCCGGCGAACAGCGCCGTGATCAGATCGGTGGGGGTCTCCTCCACGTCGCGGGCCACCGCCACCAGCGTCTGCGCCTGGCCGGCCACCTCCGGCGCCAGCAGGTACACCCGCGCCGTGCCCGTGGCGGCGCCGGCGGTGCGGTCGCCGGTGACCCCGAGCTCGCGCTGGTCGGCAGCCGGGATGTCGCGCGGCGAGTTGTCGGTGCTGATGCCGCAGGCTCCGAGCAGCAGCGCGACGAGTGCCACCGCGAGCAGGCCGCGTGCAGGAGTCGGTCGGCGCGTCATACGCCCACCTCGTCGGCAGGGAGCTCGAGCACGAAGCGCGCGCCGGGTTCTCCGTCGAGGCGGTCCTCCACCCAGACCCGCCCGCCGTGCATCCGCACGTGCTCCTCGACCAGCGACAGGCCGAGGCCGGCACCGTCGCTGCTGCTGCGGCGACCGGCGACGGCGCCGCGGGCGAAGCGCTCGAACACCAGGTCGCGCTCCTCGATCGGCACGCCGGTGCCGTGGTCCTCGATGGCGATCCAGATGTGACCGAGTGGCTCGCCCTCGCCCTCCGGTTCGGTGACGAAGATGGCGGCATCGCCGCCGCCGTGCAGTCGCGCGTTGTCGATGAGGTTGGCCACCACACGCGCCAGGCGCCGCCGGTCGCCGCGGATGATCACCCGTTCCGCGCGTTCGGTGACCTGCACCGGCGTGGTGGGCACGCTGCTGACGGCGACCGCTTGGCGCACGAACTCGGCCACCAGCAGATCCTCCAGGTTCAGGCGGATGGCACCGGCATCGAAGCGGGAGATCTCGAGCAGGTCTTCCACCAGACCCTGGAAGCGCGTGACGTCGGCAACGAGCAGGTCGAGTGCGGACTGCGCGCGCTCGGGCATGTCGTCGCGCCGCGCCTGCATCACCTCCACGCTGGCCGCCAGCGTCATCAGCGGCGAGCGCAACTCGTGGCTCACATCGCTCGCGAAGCGGGCGTCGCGCTCCACCCTCGCCTGCAGTGCGGCAGCCATGTCGTTGAACGAGTTGGCCAGCACGCGCAGATCCGGGTCCTCGGTCGGTTCCAGCCGCGTGTCGAGCCGACCGCCCGCGATGGCCTTGGCAGCCTGAGCGGCATCGCCCAGCGGTCGCACGGCGCGACTGGCCACCAGTGACCCGAGCAGTGCGCCGGCGATGGTGGTGATGAACCCGGCGAACAGCAGGCTGAGGAGCACGCTGTTGAGCGTGCTCGACGCATCGTCGAGCGCGACGAACTCGAAGTAGCTGGCGTCGGTGATGGTGAGCGGGATGCCGATGACCAGCACCGGTTGGCCGCCGATGGTGGTGATCATCCTCGCCGGTGTCGAGTCGTCGAGCACGCGCTGCTGAAGGCTGAGCGGGATGTTGTCGGGGCCGAACTGCGTGGAGCTGCCGATGCCCCAGGTGCCGCGGTAGTTGATCGCGAAGCGGGAGACACCGAGTGCGGTGAGGCGGTCGATGGCCGGCTTCGCCGACGGGTTGTTGGCGCCGAGCTCGTTCTGCGCGACCTGTGCGTTGCGGTACGCCTGGTCGATGCCCGCCTGGTCGCGTTGGGTGACCACGCTGCTGCGGGCGAAGCTGTACGCCACTGCCGCGAGGAAGCTGGACAGGAACAGTGCGCCGAGCCCGAACATCAGCAGGATGCGAGTGCGCAGGCTGAGGCGGCGCGGTTGCATGCCGCCCCACTTGTCGCGCATGCGGTCCCAGCGGCCGGCGCCCGCGGCGGCGGTCGAGGGCGAGGCAGGGTCTGGTGACGTGTTCGTGAGCGCGCTGGTCACGACTGGAGTCGGTAGCCGAGACCCCGCACGGTGACCACGTGGCGCGGGTTGGCGGGGTCGGCCTCCACCTTCGTGCGCAACCGGCGGACGTGCACGTCGACCAGACGACCGTCGCCGAAGTAGTCGTAGCCCCACACCTTGTCGAGCAAGCTCTCCCGGCTGAACACCCGGCCCGGGTTCTGGGCCAGCTCGCACAGCAGGCGGAACTCGGTCTTGGTGAGGTGCAGCTCCTGGCCGGCGCGCAGCACCTTGCCCTCGTCGGGCACGATCTCCAGGTCGCCGAAGGTGAGCTTGGCGTGGCCGGGGCTGATGGGGCGGATGCGGCGCAGCAGCGCGCGGATGCGTGCCGACAGCTCCTTGGGCGCGAACGGCTTGGTGAGGTAGTCGTCGGCGCCGGCCTCGAGCCCGGCGACCACGTCGTGCGTGTCGTTGCGGGCGGTGACCATGACGATGGGGACGTCGCTGTGGCGGCGCAGCGTGCGGCACAGCTCGAAGCCGTCGATGCCGGGCAGCATGATGTCGATGAGCACCACGTCGGGCGCGTTGCGCTGGAACTGCTCGATGGCTTCCTCGCCGCTACCGGCCTCGTCGACGGTCCACCCTTCGTCTTCGAGCGCCAGTTTCACGGCGGTACGGATGCGCTCGTCGTCTTCGACCGAAAGGATGCGGGTACCCACGGGAACCATGATGCCAGGCCCGGCACCCCTTGCGGTGTGCGCTCGCTCAGAACCCCGACTGCGCGTCGATCTGTGCGATGAGCTGCTGCGCCTGCGCGAACAGGGCCGGGTTGGCCACCAGCACCGAGCCGGGCCGCGCCGGCCCGCCGTCGAGGCTGCCGGTGATGCAACCGGCTTCACGGGCGATGAGCTCTCCTGCGGCGAGATCCCACGCGCCCAGCCACTGCTCGTAGTAGATGTCGACGCGACCGGCTGCCACCGAGCACAGGTCGGGTGCGGCTGCACCGGAGCGCCGCATGTCGCGCACCTGTGGCAGCAGCGCTGCCAGCCGTTGCGCTTGCGTGGCCCGTCGCTCGGGGAGGTAGCTGAAGCCGGTGGCGACGAGCGCCAGCGCCAGGTCGTCGGTGGCGCTGCACGTGATCGGCGTGCCGTTCAGGTGCGCGCCTTCGCCCGCCGAGGCGGTGAACAGCTCGTCGGTGCACGGCACGTAGACCACGCCGATCTGTGTGCCGTCGCTGGTGCCGGCGGCGATCGACACCGCCCAGCCGGGCAGGCCGTAGAGGAAGTTGGTCGTGCCGTCGATGGGGTCGATGAGCCAGTGCACGCCGCTGGTGCCGGCGGTGTCGGTGCCCTCCTCCCCGACGATGGCGTCGTGCGGACGGGCGGCGAGGATGCCGCCGACGATGAGCGCCTCGTTGGCCTTGTCGAACTCGGTGACCATGTCGGTGGCCGACGACTTGGTGAACGCCTCCGCGACACCGCGCTCTGCCCGGCCCTGGTGCGCGAGGTGCCCGGCCGCGAGGGCGAGCTCGGTGGCGAGCGCGAGGAGCTCGGCGCGGTGCGACGGCTGCAGCGGCGTGGACGGCGACATCAGCGAGAGCCCGAGCGCTCGCGCCGTTCGATCTCGCGCCACTCTCCGACTGCACGCAGCACCAGCACCGCCACCACCGCCATGCCGCCCGCGGCGATCAGCGCACCGACCAGCGTGCCGATGCCCTTCGGCGTGTCGCACTGGCCGGTGCACTGCAGCTTGACCAGCGTGAAGCCGATGAGTCCGCCGGCGAGGCCACCCACGAGGATGGCCACGAACGCCGCAGCGCGAGCGGCGGGGGAGGGCAGCGCGGAGAGGGGCCGTTCCTGTTCGGTCACGCTGCCAGCGTAGAGGTGCCGGCGTGGAGGCGCGCCGCCCGGGGCTCGCTGCGTGGCGGGTGACCGCACCGCGTAGGCTGCCCCCTCGTGCGAGCCACGGTGGTCATTCCGACATACGACGAGATCGACAACATCGAGCGAGTCGTGCGCGACGTGCGCGCCGTGGCGCCCGACGTGGAGATCCTGGTGGTCGACGACGGCAGCCCCGACGGCACCGCCGACCGTGCGGAGGAGTTGGGCCGCGAGCTCGGTCGTGTGCAGGTGCTGCGCCGCACGGAGAAGAACGGGCTGGGGAACGCGTACCGCGCCGGCCTGCGGCGGGCGATCGACGACGGTGCGGAGATCTGCGTGCAGATGGACGCCGACCTCAGCCACGACCCGGCCGTGCTGCCGGCGCTGCTGGCCAACGTGGAAAACGGCGCCGACCTGGCCATCGGCAGCCGCTACGTGCCCGGGGGCCGCACCATCGACTGGCCGCGCCGGCGGCGGATGCTGTCGCGCTGGGGCAATCGCTATGCCGCGGGTGTGCTCGGCCTCGCCGTCAACGACGTCACGGCCGGCTACCGCGCGTACAGCAGCGCCGCGCTCGAGCGGATGAAGTTCGAGACCGTCGAGGCCGACGGCTACGGGTTCCAGGTGGAGATGACGTATCGACTGGTCAGCGCCGGCGGCAGCATCGTCGAGTTCCCGATCAGCTTCCACGATCGCACCGAAGGCGTCAGCAAGATGTCGGGCAGCATCATCCAGGAGGCGCTGCTGCTGGTGATGAAGTTGTGGGTCAGCGACTTCCGTGGCCGTCGCCGTCGCCGCGCCGAGGGTCGCTGAGCCGTGCGCCACTGGACCGTGGGCGGCGCGCTCATCCGTCACGGTGACGGTCTGCTGCTCGTCTGCAACCGGCGCAAGGACCGCTCGCTGGAGTGGACACCGCCCGGCGGCGTGATCGACCACGGCGAGAGCGTGCTGCAGGGTTTGGCTCGCGAAGTGCAGGAGGAGACCGGCCTCGTGGTCGACGGCTGGGTGGACTGCCGCTATCGGGTCACCGTCGACGCGCCCGACATGGGGTGGCGACTGAAGGTGGAGGCCTGGGAGGTCGAGCGGGTCACCGGCGAGGTCGTGCTCGCCGACCCCGACGGCATCGTCGAGCAGGTGCGTCACGCCACGCTGGCGGAGGCGCCGGGTCTGCTCGCGGGCAGCCCGCCCTGGGTGCACGAACCCGTCGGTGGTTGGCTGCGCGGCGACGCCTGCGAGCACTACCGGTTCCTGTTGCGTGGCGCGGAGCGCAGCAGCGCGCGCATCGAACGCCTCGAGTGAGCGACGTGACGGGCACGACGCGATGAGCACCCCGACGCGCACCATCCTGCACGTCGACATGGACGCGTTCTACGTGAGCGTCGAACTGCGTCGGCGGCCCGAGCTGCGCGGTCAGCCGGTGGTGGTGGGCGGCACCGGTTCGCGTGGGGTCATCGCCGCCGCGTCGTACGAAGCCCGTCGATTCGGGTTGCACTCGGCGATGCCGTCCACGCAAGCGCGTCGGATGTGCCCGCACGCGGTGTTCCTGCCCGGCGACCACGAGCTCTACGCGCAGGTGAGCGCGCAGGTGCACGAGATCTTCCAGTCGGTGACGCCGATCATCGAACCGCTGTCGCTCGACGAGGCGTTCCTCGACGTGAGTGGCGCGCTCCGCCTGCTGGGCAACGGGGTCGAGATCGCGCACCACGTACGCGACCAGGTGTGGGAACAGCTGGCCCTGCAGTGCTCCGTCGGGGTCGCGCCGAACAAGTTCCTCGCCAAGATCGCATCGGTGGCGGCGAAGCCCACGGCCACTCCGAGCGGCGTGGTGCCCGGCGCCGGAGTGTGGGAGGTCGCGCCCGGGGAAGAACTGGCCTTCCTGCACCCGCTGCCCGTGAAGGCGTTGTGGGGTGTCGGCCCGGCGACGCTCGAACGCCTGCAGCGGCTGGGCGTGCGGACCGTGCGCGACCTCGCCGCGCTCGACGAGTCGGTGCTGGTCTCGGCGCTGGGCGCGGCGCACGGACGCCACCTGCACCGGTTGTCGTGGGCCATCGACGACCGACCGGTAGAGGTGGACCGCGAGGCGAAGTCGATCGGGCACGAGGAGACGTTCTCCACCGACCGCCACACCCACGAGGAGCTGCAACGGGAACTGGTGCGCCTCGCCGACGGAGTGGCGGGCCGCATGCGTGCGCAGGGCGTGCTCGCGCGCACGTTCACGCTGAAGGTGCGCTTCGCCGGCTTCCAGACCATCAGCCGCGCGATCACCGTCGACGGCCCCATCGCCACCGCACACGGCATCGTCAAGGCGGTCGAACCGCTGCTGGAAGCCATCGACCCGGGGCCGGGTGTGCGCCTGCTGGGCGTCAGCGCCAGCAACTTCGGCGAGGCCGCCGAGCAGTTGTCGCTCGACCAGCTGCTGGCACCGTCGGTCGCCGACGAGCAGGAGTGGCAGGCGGCGGAGGAGACGATCGACGCGATTCGCAGCCGCTTCGGCTCCACGGCCATCGGCCCTGCAAGTGCCGTGCGCGCCGACGGATTGAAGCTCGTTCGCCGTGGCGCGCAGCAGTGGGGCCCTGACCAGCCAGCGACGTGAGGCCCCTCGTTCCTCGCTCGCGTTGTCTCTCGCGCCGATCCGTGCGAAGATGCACACAGGCCACCGCCGAGGAGCTCGCCATGCCGCTGTCGGAAGACGAACAGAGGATTCTTCGCCAGATCGAGGAACAACTGCAGCGCGACCCCGGATTCGGTCGCACGTTGCACCGCACCGGTGGTGGGAACCGTCGACTGCTGGTGCTGTCCAGCGTGGCCGCCGTCGCCTGTCTGGTGCTCACCATCGGGCTGCTCTCGGTCAGCCCGTACCTGTCGTTCGTCGCGTTCGTGGGTGCCGTCATCGCAGCGCTGTTCGCCGAACGGCATGCACGCACACTGGGTGAGGCGGGTCTCAACCACCTGTCCGAGTCCGTGCGCGGTCGCTTCGGGCAGCAGCCCCGCAGCCGCGCCGACGACTGACCCCGTCCACCCTCGAAGCCCACCCCGCCCGGGCGCGCGCCCGCCTCGGTCTGCGGCCCGATTTCCCGCGTCTGGTCCTACGAATCCCACATTCACTGTGGAAGTCGTGCGACCAGACGGGTTGGTCAGCCGGTGAGGCGGCGGCGCATCAGGCGTGGGTCGAACAACGCCCGCACCCGGACGGCCGTGGGGACACGCTCGCGGCAGATGGCGTCGATCTCCGCGCTGAGGATCTCGCAGCGCGAGGCGGTGGACTCGTCGACCTCGCGTGGCGCGTAGACCGCGCGTGTCACCTGCACCGCCAGCTCGCGCAGCGTGCGATGGTCGACGCCGGTGGCGACTTCGGCGACGTGCACGTACTCCAACGGAGTGGCACCGCCGATGGCCGGCGCGCCCGCGATCGACATCGTGCCCATCGCGCGCTGCCACGCGGCGATGACCCGGTCGCGTGGTGAGCGATGGCCGCGCCGGGCGAGCGCACGCACCACTCGCGGCGTGATGAGCATCCACAGCAGCACTGCGGCGACGACGGCAAGGACCACCAGACCGGCGGTGGAGCTGCCGCTGCCACCTGCGGTGGTGCCGCCGACACCTCCCGGCCCGGAGGGAAGGGTGGTGGGGCCGCCACCGTCGCCCGGGAGCCCACCCGCGACGGTGGTGGGTGCACCGGGATCGATGGAGCTCGGCGGCAGCACCGTGGTGGGTGTGGTGACGGGGGAGCCGTCGGTGCCGCTGCCGGCCTGGGCGGGCTCGACGCCGCTGTACCCGACAGCGTCGGGGCTGCCGCGCCCGGGCGTGGGCTCGAACGGCACCCAGCCGAGGCCGTCGAACCACACCTCGGCCCAGCTGTGCGCGTGGCGCCCGAACACGTGGTACAGCCCGTCGCTGCCCAGTTCGCCGGGCGTGTAACCGACGGCCACTCGGGCGGGCAGACCGGCGGCGCGAGCCATGACGGCGAACGTGCCCGCGAACTGCTGGCAGAAGCCGCGGCGGTCGCGCAGGAACGCATCGATGGCGTCGTTGCTGTTCCCGTACTGCACGTCGACGTCGTACTCGAACTCCGAGCGGAACCAGTTCTGCAGCGCCAACGCCTTGTCGAACGGCGACGCTTCGCCGGCGGTGACCTGCAACGTGAGGTCGCGTGCGGACTGCGGCACGCCGCCCGGGAGGTCGAGGCTGCCGCTCGGCGCGCCCGAGACGGTGGCGGCACGGAGTTGCGCCTCGGTGGGTCGCGGCACCATCGACAGCACGGCGATGCGGTCGCCTTCCTGCAGCGACTGGTCGGGCAGCACGAGGGTCTGCGTCTCGGCCGCGTAGTACACGTCGTCGGGCGACACCGACACCGGGTGGTAGGCGGCGGGCACCAGCGGGCCACCCATCCCGAGCACGACGATCTCCTGCGACGTGACCGCGCCCGGGAGTGCCACCGCACCGGAACGGTCGCCCATCACCTGCAGGTCTTCCTCGGTCGGTTGCCACAGCGTGCCGTCGAAGTCGGAGACACCGATCGCCCGCCAGTAGTGCGGGCCGTCGGACGACCGAACCGTGAACAGCTCGAGGTTGCTGCGCTGACGCAGCGTGGCGCCGATGTCGACGAGCGGGCTGAGCACTTCGGTGACCGAACCCTGACGATTGCGAGTGTCGATCAGCGCCTTCTCGCCGGCACCCGGCAGTCGCGGCGCGACTGCGGCGGCCACCATCGCGGTGAGGCCGAACGTGACGACGAAGGCCGGCAGCGCCGCCAGCAGCCCGAACCGGCGAGCACCCATCCAGGCGGCTTCGTCGTTCGTGTGACGGAAGCGCAGCACCGCGACGGTGAGGAGCGCAGCGGTGACCCACAGCGCAGCGACGGTGATGCGGTGGCGGTCGGTGCCCAGCGCCGCGGTGAAGATGAACACCACCCCGGTGGGCACGATCGCCTCGATGCGGCCCATCGCGCGGAACGCGAACGTGTCGCTGAGCACCGCGCACACCGCGAGCGCGACGGCCGCGACGATGGCGTAACTGCCCGTGCTGGGCACCGGCGCGACCGCGGTGGGGAACTGCGAGATGACGAGTCGCAGATCGATGCGCATCAGCTCGAGGGTGCGGGAGCCGGGGAAGGGACCGTTGAGCGTGTCGCGGTAGTAGACCATCGCGATGAGCTGGACGATGGTGAACAGCAGCACGGGGATGGCCAGCAGCACGTGGGCGCGCCAGTACCGCAGCAGCGCCGCCACGACGTGCGTGCCGAGCACGACCACGAGCATGCTGCGCAGGTAGTCCCAGTCGGGGAACACGCGACACAGCGAGATCGCGGTGGCAGCGGTGAGCGCGGTGAGAGCGAGCGTCGCGGGCAGCTGCAGTGCCGCGGCGCGGTCGGCGTGAGCGCGGTCGGGGTTCGTGCTCACGAGACGCCACCTCGCCGTCCGTGCACCAGGTGGTTCCAGCTCTGCTGCAGGTGGAGCAACGAGGTGGCGTCGACGTAGAAGCCCTTGGTGCTGCTCGACGGTGCAGTGGCGCAGACCGTGATGACCGACTCGTCGTGGCCCGCCGCCGCGGCGGCCGCCTTGGCCGCCGGTGAGCTCGACGTGCTGGTGACGACGACCACCAGGCCGAGGCCGTCGGCACTGGTGCGTCCGGCCGCGGTGTGGTCGACCACCTCGCCGCCGACCGAGACCGTTGCCAGCCAGCGCAGCGACTGTTGCGCGACGTCGTGCCCGCGCAGGTCGATGCCCGGCGCCACCAGTCGCGTGGCGATGCCCATCTCGCTCGACGCGGCGACCACACTGGCGGCGGCCACGACGGCGCGCTCGAAGCTGTCGTGGTCGTAGCCCTCGGCGAGCGTGTCGAGCACCACCACGCATCGCTGCACGCCCTCGCGAGTGGTCTCGCGCACGATGAGGGTGCCGGAGCGCGCGGACGACTTCCAGTTGATGCGGCGCAGGTCGTCGCCGGGCGTGTACTCGCGCTGCGAGTGGAACTCGCTGCCGGTCTGGCCCCAGGCCTTCAGCCGCAGGTGCTGGCCGAGCCGGCCCGCACTGCCGGCACCGGGGAACGCCAGTGGCACGCGCTCAGGAACCACCATCACCTCACCGGCGCCGGCCAGCCACGTGACTCGCTTGACGAGCCCGAGCAGGTCGGTGCGCTCGGCGCGCAGTGGCCCGGTGCGCAGCACCCCGCGGCGAGTGGTGGGCACGCGGTATGCCGCGCTCACCGAGTCGCCGGCGCCCAAGGGTGCCAGCTGCATGGGGGCACCGCCCTTGTCGCCCACGGGCTCCCAGAGCTTCAGTCGCGGCGTGCGCAGCTGCGACCGGTTCACCACCTGCAGGTCGACCCGTGCGGGTTCGCCGACCGACACGAGGGCGGGACGAGCGACGCGCCGAACCTGCATGTGCGGCAGCGGACGGTTGACGACGATCAGTGCCACGACCACGGTGGTGATGAGCGCGACGCCCACCACGAACAGCTCCATCAGCCCGAACAACCGCCCGACTGCGATGGACCCCGCCGCCGCGACGAGCATCGCCCAGCCGTGGCGGGTGGGCATCAGCGGCCCGCCGGTACGGCGACGGCGGAGAGGATCTCGTGCACCGCCCCTTCGCCGGTGAGCCCGCGTGACGCAGCGTCGGGTCGCAGCACCACGCGGTGTGCGAGCACGGGCACCGCCACCGACTTCACGTCGTCGGGGATCGCATAGTCGCGGCCGTGCGCCGCGGCGTGCGAGCGGGTGGCGCGCGCCAACTGCAACGTGGCGCGAGGGGACAGGCCGAGCACGAGGCCGCTGTGGTTGCGGCTCACCTCGGCAAGGTCCACCATGTAGCTCTTCAGCACCGACGCGATGTGCACCGTGCGCACGGCGGCGCACATGCGCAGGATCTCCTCGGAACTGACCACCGGCCGCAGCGCGTGCAGCGAGTCGGCTGCGCCGTTGGAATCCAAGATGGCGAGCTCCGCCTCGCGGCCGGGATACCCGAGCGACAGCCGCATGAGGAAGCGGTCGAGCTGGCTCTCGGGCAGGCGGTAG
This sequence comes from uncultured Bifidobacterium sp., assembly GCA_964632715.1. Taxonomy (GTDB): domain Bacteria; phylum Actinomycetota; class Acidimicrobiia; order Acidimicrobiales; family Ilumatobacteraceae; genus UBA668. Next base: position 13,025 of record CAZWCU010000085.1, read on the forward strand.
GTGCCCTCCTGTTCGACGGGGTTCTGCGTGGCGGCCACCATGAACGGGTGTGGCAGCTGGTGGCTGATGCCGTCGGCGCTGACCTGTCGTTCCTCCATCGCCTCGAGGAGCGCGGACTGGGTCTTGGGCGACGCGCGGTTGATCTCGTCGGCCAGCACGATGTTCGCGAACAGCGGGCCCGGCTGGAACACGAACGTCTCGGTGGCCCGCTGGAACACGCTGACGCCGACGAGGTCGGTGGGCAGCAGATCGGGGGTGAACTGCACGCGCTTCCAGGTGCAGTCGATCGACGCGGCGAGTGCCTTCGCGAGGCTCGTCTTGCCGACGCCGGGCACGTCTTCGATGAGGAGGTGCCCTTCCGCGAGCAGGCACATGACTGCGAGTTCGACGGCGTCGCGCTTGCCGTGCACCACCGACGCGACGTTGCCGGCGATGGCGTCGAACAGCTGCGCGAACGTGGGGGAGGGCCGCGACGTCGGGTCGGGCGCGGATGCGAAGTCGGTTTGAGCTGCCGTCACGGCTGGAAGGGTAGACGCAGCACCGGGGGGTTGGCGGTCAGGAGCTGCCAAGAAGTCGCGCTGCCGTTCACAGCGATGTGGCCGCTACGGTCGTCGGCGTGACCATCTGCTATCTCGCCATCGATGTCGGCGGGGCGAAACTTGCCGCTGCCATCGTCAACGAGCAGGGCGAGGTGCTCGTGCGCGACCGCATCGCGACACCGCAGCGGGAAGTGTGGGCCGCCCTGTCGCGACTGGTGCTGCGGGTCGTGGCTGCCGCTCCCTCGCGACCCGTCGGGTGCGGAGTCGGTTGTGGCGGCCCGATGAATCCGAGCGAGCGCACGGTGTCGCCGCTCTACGTGCCGACGTGGAAGTCGTTCCCGTTGGCGGCCGAGATCGAGGCGCTGACGCAGTTGCCCACCGTCATCGACAACAACGCCAAGACCGTTGCGCTGGGTGAGGCCTGGTGCGGCGCCGCGGTGGGGCAGCGCGACTTCGTCGCCGTCGTGATGGGCGCCGGTGTCGGCGGCGGCATCATCAGCGGCGGCCAACTGCTGCAGGGTCGTCAGGGCAACGCCGGCCACTTCGGGCACATCGTGGTCGAGCCGGATGGTCGCCGGTGCACGTGCGGTGGGCTCGGCTGTCTCGAGGCCTATTGCAGCGGTCGCGCCATCGAGGAGGAGACAGGGCGTCCACCGCAGCGGGCTCCGCAGAGCATCGTCGAACGCACCGGCATCCTCACCGGGCGCGCACTCGCGTCGCTGGGCGCCATCTGCGACCTGAAGATGGCGGTCATCGGTGGCTCGGTGGCGCTCGGGTTCGGCGAGCCGTTCTTCAGTGCGGCGCAGGCCGAGCTCGACCAGCGCGCACGCCTCGCGTTCACGCAGGGCTTCAAAGTGGTGCCGGCCGGGCTCGGTCAGCTCGCCCCGCTGGTCGGCGCGGCAGCGCTCGCCCGCACCTGACACGCCGCAGGTCGTCTTCGCCGTGGCGGCTACCACGCGGTAACATTCCGGGCATGCGCCCCATGTACACCGCTGAAGCCGAGGCCTACCGCGAAAAGGTGCAGGCCTTCCTCGCCGAGAAGCTGCCCACCAACTGGGGCGGCATGGGCACGCTGGAGGGCGACGAGCTCACGCAGTTCGTCACCGACTGGCGCAAGACCCTCTACGAGGCTGGCTACCTCGCACCCGGTTGGCCGGTCGAGTACGGCGGCGCCGGCCTCTCCGCGCTCGAGCAGGTCATCATCGCCGAGGAGTTCGCCAAGTCGGGTGTGCCCACGGGTGGGCCGAACGACGTGTTCGGCATCCAGATGCTCGGCAACACGCTGCTGCACTGGGGCACCGACGAGCAGAAGGCGCACTACCTGCCGCGCATCCTCAGCGGCGCCGACGTCTGGTGTCAGGGCTACAGCGAGCCCAACGCCGGCAGCGACCTCAGCAACCTCGGCCTGAAGGCCGAGCTCGATGGCGACCAGTGGATCCTCAACGGTCAGAAGATCTGGACCTCCGCCGGTCACCTCGCCGACCACATCTTCACCCTCGCTCGCACGGACCCTGATGCGCCGCGGCACAAGGGCATCTCGTTCATCCTCGTCAACATGCGCCAGCCCGGCATCGAAGTGCGCCCGATCCGCATGATCAGCGGCGAGAGCGAGTTCAACGAGGTGTTCTACACCGACGCCACCGCGCCGAAGGGCGAGGTCATCGGTGGCCTCAACAACGGTTGGGCCGTCGCGATGACCCTGCTCGGCTTCGAGCGCGGCGAGGCAGCCGCCACCGGCCCCATCCGGTTCCAGGCCGAGGTCGACCGCCTGCTGCTGCTGGCCAAGGAGCGCGGCGTCGCCGACGACCCGCGGATCCGTCAGCGCCTCGCACAGTGCTACACGAAGGTGCAGATCATGCGCTTCAACGGCATGCGCGTGCTCACCCAGCTCCTCGCCGGTCACCACCCCGGCCCGGATGCTGCCATCGGCAAGCTGTACTGGAGCGAGTATCACAAGGAGATCACCGAGCTGTCGCTCGACATCATCGGTGCCGACGCGATGGCGCCCACCGGTCGCCGCCCGTCGAGTGCGTTCAGGGCCGACGAGGCCGGTGCCCCCAACCGCCCGGGGAGCCGGGCGGGGGCAGCCAGCATCACCTGGGGGCTCGTCGGCCGGCCGGTGGGGGGGCGGCCGCACGGCTTCAGCGCCGTGTCGCCGTCGGCCTGGTTCGCCCGGAGCCTCGACTGGGTCAAGGCCAACGGGGTCGTCAACGGCTTCCCCGGCAACGTGTACCGGCCGAACGACCCGGTGAACCGGGCCCAGATCGTGTCGTGGCTGTGGGAGCTGGCCGGCCAGCCGGCCGGGACCCCCCACGGCTTCTCCGACGTGTCGCCGAGCGCCTGGTTCAGCCCGGCGCTCGACTGGGCGAAGGTGAAGGGCCTGGTGTCGGGCTTCCCCGGCAACGTCTACCGCCCGAACGACCCGGTCACCAGGGCCCAGATCGTGGACATGTTGTCCGACTTCGCCTCCAACGGCGCGGCGTGGTCGTACTGGACCGGTCCGCCGCTCTACACCTGGCGGTACTGACCGGTCAGACGCCGGCGAGCACCGCGTCGGCGATCAGCTCCTCGCAGTGGCGGGCGTCCCACCAGTTGAGCTGCATGGCCTTGGCCCGGCGGAAGTAGAGCTGGATGTCGTACTCCAGGGTGAAGCCG
>CAZWCU010000086.1:0-15985 GCA_964632715.1 uncultured Bifidobacterium sp.
CCCCTCGTGGGAGAGGTCGCGGCGGAGGGCGTCCGCCGGGACGCGCTCGTCGTCGCCGCCGACGAAGGTGAGGATGGGCTGGCGATCGGCCGGGGGAGTCTGCAGCAGCGACAGGTCGCGGATGCCGACCAGGCTCATCTCCAACGTGCGCGGGATGGGCGTGGCGCTGAGCGTGAGCACGTCGACGTTGTGCTTCAGCTTCTTCATCGCCTCCTTCGCCTGCACACCGAAGCGCTGCTCCTCGTCGACCACCAGCAGCCCGAGATCCTTGAACACCACGCCGTCCTGCAGCAGACGGTGCGTGCCGATGATGCAGTCGATCTCGCCGGTCTTCAGGCCTTCGATGACCTTCTTCGCCTCCTTCGCGGTGAGGAAGCGGCTGAGCACCTCCACGCGGATGGGGTAGCCCGCGAACCGGTCGGCGAACGTGTTGCCGTGCTGCGTGGCGAGCAGCGTGGTGGGTGCGAGCACGGCCACCTGCTTGCCGTCCTGGATGGCCTTGAACGCTGCGCGGATGGCGACCTCGGTCTTGCCGAAGCCGACGTCGCCGCACACCAGCCGGTCCATCGGGTAGGCGCGCTCCATGTCGACCTTGATGTCGTCGATGGCGGTGCGCTGGTCGGGCGTCTCCACGTAGGGGAACGCCTGCTCCATCTCGTGCTGCCACGGCGTGTCCTGACCGAACGCGTGGCCGGTGGCGTTGACACGCTTCTGGTAGAGCACGACCAGCTCCTGCGCGATCTCACGTACGGCGCTGCGCACGCGGCTCTTCGCCTTCGCGAAGTCGCTACCGCCGAGACGGTGCAGCGACGGCGCTTCGCCGCCCACGTACTGGCGGAGCGCATCGATCTGGTCGCTGGGCACGTAGAGCTTGTCGCCGCCCTTGTACGCGAGCAGCAGGTAGTCGCGCTCGATGCCGCCGATCGTGCGCTTCACCATGCCCTGGTACTGGCCCACGCCGTGCTGGTAGTGCACCACGTAGTTCCCGGGCTTGAGGTCTTCGAACAGCCCGGTGCCCTGACGCTTGCGCGGGCGCGCCTTGCGGTGCGCGCGGCGTCGACCCGTGAGATCGGCCTCCGCGACGACGGCGAGCTTGGCGGCCGGCACGGTGCAGCCGCGGTGCAGCGGCGCGGTGACGATGTAGCCGCCGGGCTTGGTGAGTGCCGCGTCGGGACCGACCAACGCGAAGCTGAGCCCGCGGTCGAGCAGCAGCGCGTTCATCCGCTGCGCGGAGCCGTCGCCGTCGGCGGCCACCACCACGGTGAAGCCGTCGGCGAGCAGCTCGCGCAGGCGGCCGGCGAGGCCTTCGCCGTCGCCGACGACCGGGCCCCAACCGCTCGCGTTCACCATCGGCGAGTCGGGGTGCTCGGGCGCGTTGCTGATGGTCCACATCGACTGGCCGCCGGCGAGCAGTCGATCGGTGTGCGCGTGGAGGCGGGGGAAGGTCTTGTCGGGGTCGCGTGCCCAGGTGCCGGCGAGCGCGCGGGCAAGGTCGTCCTCCTCCGCGAGGAGGTCGTTCGCGCGGTCGCGCATGCGGCGAGGCTCGACGAGCGCCACCTTGGCGGTGGCCGGCAGCACGTCGGTGATGAGCTGCTCGCCACCGGCGACGTCGTGGTCGACCAGCCACGGCAACCAGCTCTCCATGCCGTCGAACAGCGTGCCTTCGGCCAGGCGCTCCCACTGCTCGCGCCCCCACGGTTCGGTGGCCACCAGTCCGGCGGCCCGCTCGCGCACCTCAGCGGTGGGGATCAGCTCGCGGGCCGGGAACACGTAGGCCTCGGCGAGGTCGACGGTGCTGCGCTGATCGTTGACAGCGAATTCGGTGAGCCGGTCGACCTCGTCGCCCCACAGGTCGATGCGGATGGGCGCGTCGGCGGTGCTGGGGAAGATGTCGATGATGGCGCCGCGCTGCGCGACTTCGCCGCGGTGCTCCACCAGCTCTTCGCGGCGATAGCCGAACTGGATGAGCTGCGCGAGCAGCTCGTCGGGGTCGAGCACCGCACCCTTGCTGATGTGGATGGGGTCGGTGGTGGCGGCCCCGGGCCCGAGTCGTTGGAGCAGCGCCCGAACGCCGGCAACCACGATCGCGGGGCAGCGCTCGGGAGTGCGCAGCCGCCACAGCACCTGCACGCGCTGCCCCATCGTCTCGACGCTCGGGCTCACCCGCTCGAACGGCAGCGTCTCCCACGCGGGGAACAGCACCACATCGTCGGGCGGCATGTACTGCACCAGGTCGTCGTAGAGCTGGCCGGCATCGGTGCCGGTGGGGCAGGCGACCACCAGCGGGCGCTTGTCGCCCAGCTGTGCCAGCGCGGCCAGCGCGAGCGCGCGCGCCGATTCGGGCACGGCCACGAAGCCGCTGGGATCACCGAGCGCCTGCGTGAGCGCGGGTTCGTTGCGGAGCAACCGGGGGAGGGACGCGAGCGACATGGGGCGTGTCAGCGTACCGGCGCTGTCCGTGTCGTCATGGTGGGCGTGACGGCCGCTACGTGAGCGCGTTGAAGCGTTGCATCGCGGCGTCGGCGCCCTCGGCGACGATCAGTTCCACCGCGTCGGCGGCGCGCTCGATCATCACGTCGAGCGTTTCGCGATCGGCCTTCGGCACGCGCGACAGCACGTGGTCGGCGCCGTGCTCCTTGCTGCGCGGCTTGCCGATGCCGATGCGCACGCGGATGTAGTCCTGCGTGTGCAGGTGCTGGGTGATGCTGCGCAACCCGTTGTTGCCGGCGAGCCCGCCGCCCACCTTCACCTTCATCACGCCGACGGGGAGGTCGAGCTCGTCGTGCACGATGATCAACTGCAGCGGGTCGACGACCCGATGGCGGCGCATCAGCGCGCCGACGGCCTGCCCGCTCTCGTTCATGTACGTGGTGGGGAACGCCAGCACGACTCGCTTCGCGCCCAGGCGCGTCTCCGCCACCAGTGCCTTGTCGCGGCCGGCCTTCAACGCTTCGCCGGCTCGCCTGGCGAGCAGCGCGACGGTCTCCTCGCCCACGTTGTGACGCGTGCGAGCGTATTCCTTACCGGGATTGCCCAGGCCGACGATGATCGCGTCGATCACGCCGGAGCCGGATCACTCTGCGGCGTCGGGTGCGGCGCCTTCAGCGCCTTCGGCACCCTCGGCGCCGTCGGCAGCTTCAGCCAGGTCGGCTTCGGCTTCGGCGGCCGAGGTGACGAGGATGGTGACGATCGGCATCTCGGGGTCGCCGAGTGCGGTGACGCCGTTCGGCATGGTGAGATCCGACAGGCGGATGACGTCGCCCATCTGCATCTCGGTGACGTCGACCTCGAACGCGTTGGGCATGTTGTTCGGCGTGCAGCTGACCTCGATGGTGTCGACCGCAGCGTCGACCAGACCACCTTCGGCGGCGACGGCCTTGGCCTCGCCGATGATGTGCACGGCCACGGAGACGGTGATCTCCTCGTTCATGTTGACCTGCAGGAAGTCGATGTGAGCCACGGTGCGGCGGATGGGATGACGCTGCATCTCCTTCACCACGGCCGGGTAGCTCTTGCCGTCGACCTCGAGGGCGAGCACGGTGTTGGAGCCGGCCGGGCCGCTGAGGGCGAGGCGCAGCTCACGGCGCTCGACCGTGACGCTGATGGGGGTCATGCCCTGGCCGTAGATGACGCCGGGGATGGAACCCTCGGCGCGCAGCCGGCGAGCAGCGGGGGAACCCTTGGTGGTGCGGGGCTGGGCGACGAGCTTGGTGTTGGACATGACGGGCCTCGATCAGAACGTGACAGAACGGGTCGGAATGCTATCTGGACCAACGCCAGAACGGCCACGCCGGACCGTGAACCCGACTGGTCCTACCGGCGCCACACCCAATGTGGGATTCGTAGGACCAGACAGGTCGATGTGCGACGATGGGAGCGTGCCTCGCGCCCTGGTCCTTGCCTGCAGTGCGGTCCTGATCGTGGGGTGCACGTCGTCCGGGACGACGGATGTGAGTGTCGTCGAGCGAGTCACGATCGAGGCGAGCCCCACGACGTCCACCGTGTCGCCGCCGGTCTCGACGTCGGAGGAGCCCGCCGACGGCGCGTTCACGGTCGATTCGCTCGGACTGTCGTTCGCCCTCCCGGAGTCCTTCGAAGCAGTGGACGATGCGACGTACCTGTTCTTCGCACAGAGCATGACGCCGCCGTCGCTCATCACCATCCTGGGTGCCGGCGACGACATCGCGGGGCACGACGCTCGGCCGGGGGAGACGTTGTCCGACCTCGATCTCGGTGTCGACGAAGCGGTGGTCATCACCGACGCCGCACTCGACGGCCTCCCGGCGGGCCTCAGCGGCAACGAGCTGCTGGTCGCGAACGGCACGCAGTCGTTCAGCGTCATCATGTCCGGCCCCGCATCGGTGATGCCCGACCTCTGGGCCGTGTTCGTCGAGTCGCTGGTGGTGGCGCCGAACGCCTGACCGGTCCTACGACTCCCACACCGAGTGTGGGATCGGTAGGACCAGACGGGCGAATGCCGGGGATCCGGCTCGGGTGGCATGCTGAGTGCATGACCGTGATCAAGATCAATGCCCTCACCGTGCCGGCCGAGATGGGCGAGGAAGTGGCGCGCCGGTTCGCCGCCCGCGCCGGCAGTGTCGACGGGCACGACGGGTTCGAAGGGTTCGAGTTGCTGCAGCCCACCGACGAGCGCACCACTTGGCTGGTGGTCACCCGTTGGCGCGACGAGGCGTCGTTCGACGCATGGCGTTCGTCGGCGTCGTTCGCGCACGGCCACCGCGGACCGGAGGGTGCGGCGCAGCCGCCGATGCCCATCCAGGCCGAGCTGTGGTCCTACACGGTGGCGGTCGTCAACAGCTGACCCGACAGCTGACACGACAGCTGCCGGAGCAGGATCTACGACTGGTTCTCGCCGCCGAAGATCTCGCTGACGCTGGTGTCGTCGAACACCGCGCTCAGCGCGTCGGCGATGAGTGGAGCGATCGACAGCACCCGGATCTTTGCGAGCGGCTTCTCGGGCGCCAACGGCAGCGCGTTGGTGACCACCACCTTGGTGATGACCGACTTCTCCAGGCGTTCGATGGCGGGTCCGCTGAGCACGGCATGCGTGGCCATGGCCCACACTTCCTTCGCACCGCGGGCGAGCAGCACGTCGGCGGCCGAGCAGATGGTGCCGCCGCTGTCGATCATGTCGTCGGAGAGGATGCACAGGCGACCTTCCACATCGCCCATCACCTCCTTCGCCTCGGCGACGTTGGTGGTGCCCTTCGGCCGACGCTTGTAGATGAACGCGAGGTCGCTGCCGCGGTCGGTGAGGTGCTGCGCCATGCGCTCGGCCACTTTGATGCGGCCCGCGTCGGGAGCGACGATGACCGGTGCCTCGGCATGCTGGCGCAGGTAGTTCTCGAGCACGGGCATCGCGGTGAGGTGGTCGACCGGGCCCTCGAAGAAGCCCTGGATCTGGCCGCTGTGCAGGTCGATGCTGACCATCCGCTTCGCGCCGGCGGCCTTGAACAGGTCGGCCACCATGCGGGCGGTGATGGGCTCGCGACCCTCCGCCTTGCGGTCCTGGCGTGCGTAGCCGTAGAACGGGCAGACGGCGGTGATGCGCTTCGCCGACGCGCGATACGCGGCGTCGATCATGATGAGCTGCTCCATGATGGAGTCGTTGATGCTGCGACCGTCGAAGCCGCAGTGCGTCTGCATGATGAACACGTCGCTACCGCGGATGCTCTCGCCGAAGCGCACCCGCACCTCGCCGTTCGCGAACTGCACGAGACCGGGGTGACCGAGCTCGACCCCGAGGTGATCAGCGACCTCCTCGGCCAGAGCAGGATGTGTTCGCCCTGAATAGAGCGACATCCGCTTGGTCGTGACCTTCTCCATGGCTCCCCCGTGTTCGGTCATGTCATCCGTGTTCAGTCAGTCGGCAGGCGCAGTGTAGAAGGCACCGGTGACGGCGCCGGGCGCCACCGAACTCCCGGAGGGAAGATAGGCGTACGGGCCCACTCGTGCCTCATCGCCGACTTCGCTGTCGTGACCGACCGTGTGCTGCACCACGGATCCGTCGCCCACGCGACAGTCGCTGAGCCGGGTATCGGGGCCGATCTCGCAACCGTCGCCCACCACCGTGTCGCCCTGCAGGATGGTGCCGGGGTAGAGGGTGACGTCGCGGCCGAGCTGCACGGTGACGTCGACGAAGGTCTGTCGCGGATCCAGCATGGTGACGCCGTTGAGCAGCCAGTGCCGGTTGGTGCGGCTGCGCAGTTCGCGCTCGGCGAGCGCCAGCTGCCAGCGGTCGTTGACGCCCTGGGTCTCGGCCTCCGGCGCCTGCACGCAACCGATGCGATGGCCCATCGAGGCCAGAGATCCGATGACGTCGGTGAGGTAGTACTCGCCCTGCGCGTTGTCGGGGCTGAGCTTGCGCAACGCAGGGGCCAGCAGGTCGCGACGGAACGCGTACATGCTGGTGCACACCTCCCGGACGGCCCGTTCCTCGGCGCTGGCGTCGCGTTGCTCGACGATGCGCAGCACGCGACCGTCGCCGGTCTTGGAGGGGGCGCGGATGACCCGCCCGTAGCCCGTGGGGTCGTCGAGCACGCTGGTGATGAGCGTGGCCGCGTACTCGTTGTGGAGGTGCGCGGTGACGAGCGCGTCGATGGTGTGCGCCTGCAGCAGCGGCGTGTCGCCGGGCAGCACGATGACGGTGGAGGTGTCGTCGAGGTCGTCGCCGGGGAAGGCGGACAGGCCCACCATCGCGGCATCGCCGGTGCCACGCTGCACGGTCTGTTCGACGAACGTGACGTGCGCCCAGCTCGGCGCCTGCTCCTGCACCTTCTTGGTGACCCGTTCCGCGCCATGACCGACGACCACCACCGTGCGCTCCGGAGTGACCTGCTCGAGCGCGTGGATGACGTGCATCACCATCGGGCGACCGCAGATGAGGTGCAGTGGCTTGGGCCGCGACGAGCGCATGCGCGACCCTTCGCCCGCTGCCAGGACGATGGCCGAGACTGTCATGAGTCCGTTCTAGCGCGAATCGCGCCGGGTCCGAAGGTTGTCGCGCAGTGCCGACACCAGAAGCCCTGCTCCAGTTCCGTGCCGCACGGTGCGTGCACGAGCACGATCTCGGAGTCGCCGTCGGCGAGGTGGTGCTCGCCCCAGCGGATGAGCGCCACCAACGCCGGTGAGAGGGCCACGCCGGCGGGCGTGAGGCGGTACTCGTGGCGCAGCGGATGCTGCTGGTAGGGCTCCTTCGCCATCACGCCGCCGTCGACGAGTCGCTGGAGGCGTTTGGTGAGGATGGGGCGAGCGATGCCCAGGTCGTCGGCGAAATCGTCGAAGCGACGGATGCCGCGCAGCGCGGCGCGGATGATGAGGATGCTCCACCGGTCGCCGACCAGTTTCAGCGTGCGCTCGAGCGTCGTGACGTCGGATTCGACGCCATCATCGCCTGTCGTCGACATGGCCATGACTGTACCGCTGCCCTCGCTCCGCCCGATTCCTTCTTTCATGTCATGCCGCATGCGGGGATTCCTCGGTCCCGGCATGACGCGAACCGGGGGCCGACCAAGAGTCGACTGGGTTCTGTTTTGGTACTCACTCGGGATAGTGTGCCCCGATGACGCATGAACTGCTGGGGGCAGGGCTCGACGAACTGATGCGGGAGGCCCGTGCCGTGCGCGACGCCGCCACGGGCACACGGGTCACGTACTCGCCGAAGGTGTTCATCCCGCTGACGATGCTGTGCCGCGACAAGTGCGGGTACTGCACGTTCGCGCAGCCGCCGGCCCGGCTGGCGGCGCCCTACCTGACGCCAGAGCAGGTGCTGCGCATCGCCAAGGACGGCGCTCGGATGGGCTGCCACGAAGCGTTGTTCACGCTCGGCGAGGCACCGGAGGATCGCTACGAAGTCGCTCGCTCGTGGCTGCGCGAGCAGGGCTACGACAGCACCGTGCACTACCTGCACGCGATGGCGAAGCTGGTGCTCACCGAGACCGGGCTGCTGCCGCACGCGAACGCAGGTGCGCTCGACGAAGCGCAGCTGCGCCTTCTGGCGGAGGTGTCGCCGAGCCAGGGGATGATGCTGGAGACCCTGCGCGGCGATCTGCCCTGCCATCGCGGCGCGCCCGACAAGACGCCCGAACGTCGCCTCGCCACGCTCGAAGCCGCGGGCCGCGCCGGCGTGCCGTTCACCACCGGCATCCTCGTCGGCATCGGCGAGACGCGGGCCGACCGCCTCGCGGCGCTGGAGGCGATCGTCGCGTCGCACCGCCAGCACGGTCACGTGCAGGAGGTGATCGTGCAGAACTTCCTGCCCAAGCCGGGTACGGGGATGCAGCACGAGCCGCCGTGCCCGCACGACGAGTTCATGTGGTCGATCGCGGTCGCGAGGCTCGTGCTGCCGCCGGAGATCCACCTGCAGGCGCCGCCGAACCTCAGCGATGACTTCGGCGAACTGCTCGACGCGGGCATCGACGACTGGGGCGGCGTCTCGCCCGTCACGCTCGACCACGTGAACCCTGAGCGGCCGTGGCCCGCGCTCGACCGCTTGCGCCAGGTCACCGAAGCACGCGGCTTCGCGCTCGCGCCTCGCCTCACCATCTACCCCGAGTTCGTGCGCCGGCCCGAGCAGTGGCTGCACAAGGATCTGCGCTTCCCGGTGATGGACCGCAGCGACGCCGAGTGCATGGCACGTGACGACCCGGGCGCGTTCTGGCCGGAGAAGGTCACTGCCGCCGACGTGGTGCAGGACGGTGCCGAGGTGGTGCTGGTCGGACACCGCAGCACGCAGTGGTACTCGGGTGCCACCAACCCGCCGCCGATGCTGCTGCCGTCGCCGACCGCGGGTCGCGCCTCGGGCGCCATCGGCGAGGTGCTCGACGGTGTGCGGCTCGGCCAGGAGCTCGGCTTCGATCAGATCGTCACGCTCTTCCGCGCTCGCGGACCGGAGGTGGTGGCGGTGGCCGAACTGGCCGACCAGCTGCGTCACGAGGCCGTCGGCGACACCATCACCTGGGTGCACAACCGCAACATCAACTACACCAACGTGTGCACGTTCAAGTGCAAGTTCTGCGGGTTCTCGAAGGGTCCGCTCAGCCTCAACCTGCGCGGCACGCCCTATCTGCTGACGCTCGACGACATTGCGCAGCGCGCGGCCGAGGCATGGGAGATGGGCGCCACCGAGGTGACGCTGCAGGGCGGCATCCATCCCAGCTTCGACGGCGACTACTACATCGACGTCACGCGCGCGGTGAAGGACGCGGCGCCCGACATGCACGTGCACGGATTCACCGCGTTGGAGGTGACCGAGGGCGCCAAACGGTTGGGCGAGGACCTGCACACCTACCTCGGTCGGCTGAAGGACGCCGGGCTGGCCTCGGTACCCGGCACCGCGGCGGAGATCCTCGACGACGAGGTGCGCGCCATCCTGTGCCCCGACAAGATCACGACCGACGAGTGGCTCGACTGCCACGCGGCCGCGCACGAGATCGGGCTCAAGTCGAACGTCACCATCATGTTCGGCTCCATCGAGCATCCCGAGTCGTGGGCGCGGCACATGCTGCGCACGCGTGCGCTGCAGAAGGTCACCGGTGGCTTCACCGAGTTCGTGGGTCTACCCTTCGTGCACATGGCCTCGCCGATCTACCTGCAGCGCGCAGCTCGGCGCGGGCCCACGTTCCGCGAGAACCTGCTCATGCACGCGATCGCCCGGCTCGTCTACCGCGGTCACATCGACAACATCCAGCTGTCGTGGGTGAAGATCGGTGAGGCCGGGGCCACGCAGATGCTGCGCGCCGGGTGCAACGACCTCGGCGGCACGCTGATGGACGAGAACATCTCCCGCGCCGCCGGTGCCGCGCACGGCCAGGCGATGACCGAGGAGCGCTTCACCTCGCTGGTGGCGCCGTTGGGTCGGCGCCTGCAGCAGCGCACCACCACCTACGGCCGTGTCGACACCGTCCACCGCTGAACCGGCAGTCGCGCCGGCGCTGCGGCGGGCGCGCCTCGACGACGTGGCTCGGGGTGTCGGGTACGAGTTCGAAGGGGCCACCGGGGCCTGGCGCGCCGACTCGCTGGACCAGGTGCGCGACGTGCTGGCCGCCGCCGAGTCGGCAGCGGTCGCCGGTTCCTGGGTGGTGGGCTTCGTCGGCTACGAGGCGGCGCAGGCATTCGACGCCGCGTTCCCTCCGCTCGCCGGTCCAGAGGGGTTGCCACTGGCGTGGTTCACCGCGTTCGAACATCGGCGCGAGGTGCCGCTGGTCTCTCCGCCGGAGGTGGCACCGACGGTGCGCGACGTGCACCGCGTCGACGGCAGCGATCGCTACCGCGACGGTGTGGAGCAGGTGCGTGCCGCGATCGCGAGGGGCGACGTGTACCAGGCCAACCTCACCGATCGCGTGCGAGGAACGCTCGACGGCGACCCGTTCGACCTCTATCGCTCGATGGTGAGCACGCAGGGCGGATCGTTCAACGCATACCTCGACCTCGGCGAGTTGGTGGTGGTGAGCGCGTCGCCCGAACTGTTCCTGCAGATCGACGGCGACATCGTGACCACACGCCCGATGAAGGGCACCCGCCGACGGCACGGCCGGCCCGAGGCGGACGCCGAGGCGGCCGACGCGTTACGTCATTCGCAGAAGGACCTGGCGGAGAACGTGATGATCGTCGACCTGCTGCGCAACGACCTGTCGCGCGTCTCGTCGCCGGGCGGAGTGAGCGTGCCCGAGCTGTTCCGCGTGGAGCGCTACGAGACCGTGTGGCAGCTCACCTCCACGGTCGCCGCACGGCTGCGCCCCGAGGTCGGTCTGGTCGACGTGTTCGCCGCCACGTTCCCGTGCGGCTCCATCACCGGTGCGCCGAAGGTGTCCGCGATGCACCTCATCGAGCGGCTGGAGACCTCGCCTCGCGGCGTCTACTGCGGTGCCATCGGGATGATCTCGCCGAGCACCGGGGGCCGCCCGTCGTCGGTGTGGAGCGTGGCCATCCGCACCGCCGTCGTCGATCGCTCGAATCATCACGTGGAGTTCGGCGCAGGGGGCGGCATCACCTTCGACTCCGTGCCGGCCGACGAGGACGACGAACTGGAGTCGAAGACGGCCGTGCTGCGGTCCGCGCGCGCCGCGTTCGAGCTGTTCGAGACGCTGCGCATCGACGAGAAGGGCGTGCACCACTTGGCGCTGCACCTGCACCGGCTGGCTGCCTCGGCGCGCTACTTCGGCTTCCCCTGCGACACCGATGCAATCGCGCGAGCCGTCATGGCCATCGCGCCCGATGCCCGTTCGCGGCGGCTCCGGATCGTGCTCGATCGTGTCGGCCGTTTCCGACTGGAGACGCAGCCGCTCGACGAGGTACCCGCCACAGTCGCGCTCGCAATCGCGCTGGATCGGGTGCGTAGCGACGATCCGTTCCTGTGCCACAAGACCACCCGCCGCGACGTGTACGACGCCGCTCGGGCTGCACATCCCGATGCCGACGATGTGCTGCTCGTGAACGAACGCGACGAGGTGGTGGAGACCACGGTTGCGAACCTGCTCTACCGTCGCGCCGGCCGCTGGTTCACGCCGCCACTCACGAGTGGCGGGCTGCCCGGCATCGGTCGCGAGGCGTTGCTCAGCTACGGCGCGGTGAGCGAGCGCACGCTGCCGCTGGCAGAGCTGTGCGACTGTGAGTCGCTCGAAGTGGTCAGCTCGCTGCGCGGCCGGCGGCGAGCGGTGATACTCCACACATGAACCCCGACCAGTTCCGCGACGCACTCGCCGGTGACGGCGTCCTGCTGATGGGCGTCGTCAACGTCACGCCGGACTCGTTCAGCGACGGCGGCCGCTACTACGAGCTCGACGCCGCGGTCGCGCACGGCCTGCGGATGGTCGACGACGGCGCCGAGATCGTCGACGTCGGCGGCGAGAGCACTCGCCCGGGCGCCGAGCCCGTCTCCGTGGAGGAGGAGCTGCGACGAGTCGTGCCAGTGGTGCGCGACCTGCGGTCAGCCGGCATCGCCGTCAGCATCGACACCCGCCACGCGGCGGTCGCCGAGGCTGCGGTGGCGGCCGGTGCGTGTCTGGTGAACGACGTGTCGGGCCTGCGCGATCCCGCCATGCGTGCCGTGGCTGCGGCGCACCACGTGCCGGCCGTCGCGATGCACATGCCCGTCGACGACCCGGCCGTGATGCAGCAGCACACCGACTACGACGACGTGGTGTGCGACGTGGTGTCGTTCCTGCGCGACCACGCGGCGCTCGCGCTGGCCGACGGCGTGCCGAGCGTCGTCCTCGACCCCGGCATCGGCTTCGGCAAGACGGCGGAGCAGAACGTGCAACTGATCCGGCACCTCGATGTTCTGGTCGCGCTCGGGCATCCGGTGATGCTGGGCGCGTCGCGCAAGCGGTTCATCGGTCTGCTCGCCGGCGTGGAGCAGCCGGAGGATCGCGTGGCGGGCACGCTGGCCGTGCACCTCGCCGGCGTGCAGCGTGGGGCACGACTGGTGCGCGCACACGACGTGGCGGCGCACCGGCAGGCGCTCACCATGTGGCGCCACGTGAACGGCTGACCGCGACTGGTTCCGGGGAGAGGGCTCGAACCCCTATATGCAGGACCAAAACCTGCCGTCCTACCATTGAACGACCCCGGAAGGAACGGGCCTGAGGCTAGCGGCGGGCGCGCAATCCGCGGTGGGGGTTTGGGCGCGGGTGCGCGTCCGATAGCGTCTCACGAGCTATGGGTTCATTGATCAAGAAGCGCCGTAAGCGCATGCGCAAGAAGAAGCACAAGAAGATGCTCCGCCGTACGCGGCACGCGCGCCAGCGCGGCAAGGGCTGATCCCAGCTTCGTTCTCCAACCAAATCGATCTCGTCACCGACCGCCGGCAGCCTGCTGTTGGCGGTCGGTGCGCGTGTGCACCACCATCGCCTCCGCCAGTGCGGGTGCGACGTCGTGGTGACCGATCAGGAACCACGATGCACCGCTGCCCGCGAGGGTGGGTGATGTGCTGGCGGCTTCGCGGATGCGGTCGCGCCAGCGCACGAGCTGCGGCTCCACCACCAGCGCGGCGGGCTCCAGATCGTTGGGACCGTCGGCACGAGCTCGGTCGAGCTCGTCCCAGGCGCGGTACACCGCCGGCGTGCTGACCGAGAGCGGCGGGATGACGAGCGTGATGTCGAGCGGCTGGAACGGCAGCGGTTCAACGATCTCGCCGATGCCGCGCACTCGGGCGCGGCCGCCGACGAGGCAGAAGCTGACGTCGGCGCCCAACTGCGACGCACCCGCGACATCCGCGTAGCCAGCCCAGCGCAACACTGCCGCGGCGTCGCTGCTGCCGCCGCCGAGACCTCCGCCGTGAGGTATCGCCTTGCGCAGGTGCACATGAGCGGAGCGGCCGGCGAGGCGGAGTGCTCTCGCCACCAGGTTGCTGTCGTCGAGCGGCATGCCGGAGGCGAAAGGGCCGTCGGCGCTGAGCCCGCTGCCAGTCGGGTCGATGGTGAGCATGTCGGCCCACTCGAGTGAGACCATCTCGGCGTCGATCAGGTGATAGCCGTCGGCGCGCACGCCGGTGACGCGCAGCTCGAGCGTCAGCTTCGCGGGGGCACCAACGACGACTGTGCTCGCGGGACTGGTCACTGAGCTGCTCGCCACGCGAGGGCCAACCGTCCCCATTCGTACACGTCGAGCTCTTCCGGGCGGCGCTGACTGTCGATGTCGGCCGCGGCGAACACCTCCGGTGTCACCACGTCGGCCAGCGACCTGCGCAGCATCTTGCGACGCTGGCCGAACGCGGTGCGCACGAGGTGGAACAGGTCGGCGGGCGGTGCCTCCACCGCGGGCGCCGGCCGGCGGCGGATGTCGGCCAACGCGGACTCCACGTTTGGCTTCGGCACGAACACGCTGGCCGGCACCAGGCCGGCCACCCGAGCAGTGGCCCAGTACGAGATCTTGACCGTGACCGCGCCGTACTGCGGCGTGCGCGGCACCGCACAGAAGCGCTCGGCGGCCTCACGCTGCACCATCACCAGCATCCGTTCGATCTGCGGGACGTCGTCGAGCAGGTCGCAGATGAGGGGCGTGGCCACGTTGTACGGCAGGTTCGCAACCAGCACCCAGCCGTCGGTGTCGCCGAGCAGCGCCGGCCAGTCGGTGCTCATGGCATCGGCCTCGACGACCGTGATGTTCGGATGCGGTTCGGCGATCTCGCGCAGCAACGGGACGACACCGCGGTCGACCTCGACCGCGAGCACCTCGGCGCCCGTCTCGGCGAGCGCAAGGGTGAGCGAGCCGAGTCCGGCGCCGACCTCGACCACTCGGTCGCCGGGGCCGACCTCCGCGAGCCGTGCGATGCGTCGGACGGTGTTGGCGTCGGCGACGAAGTTCTGCCCGAGGTCGCGGCGCGGGCTGAGCCCGCCGCGCGCGAGCAGCTCGGTGATCGCCGCTCGGTTGTGCACCGACTACCAGCTCACGCGCACCGGCACCGGCGCGTCGGCGAGGTCGCCGATCTCGCTGAAGACGTCGGTGTGCAGCACGATGTCGGCGCCGGCCGGGATGGCCATGCCGTACGTGTTGGTGCAGGTGGTGGTCTGACCGTTGTCGACGTTGACCACGGTGAGCGAGGCGCCGTCGGGTGCGAGCAGCGTGGTGCACTGGCGGCTGCCGGCGGCGAAGCGGCGGAAGCTGGCGTTGCCGACGACTTCCGTGGGGCCCGGGGCCGGGGGCACGGCGACGTTGACGACCGCCGGCCCGGAGGGCGCTTCGGCGTCGGAGTCGCCGGAGACGAACAACGGCGGATCGGGCACGTAGGGCGCGGTGGTGGGGGCAGCCTGATCGCCGATGGGGGCGACGACCTCGGGCGACGCCACCTCGACGCCGGCGGCGCCGACAGTGGGCGCGCTGCTGGTGGCGGCCGACTCGCGGTTCAGCACCCACAGAGCGGGAAGCGCCAGCACGGTGAAGAGAGAGGCGGCGGCAACGCGACGGCGGTCGGAGGCGATCATGAGGTGTGGGTGCAGGCGAACCGACCCTTGCCGACCGCCCACTCGCAAAAGGCTACGGACAGAGGGCCGGGAACGCAAGGCGGGCGTTCCGCGTCGTGGAGTCGCGAACGCTCTCGGTGGTTGCCTCACGGAGGGTGGCGAGCGCCTCGACGACGTGCGTCACGTAGGCCGGCTGGTTCGTGCGGCCACGGTGCGGTACCGGCGCGAGGTACGGGCCGTCGGTCTCGGCGAGGAGGCGGTCGTCGGGGCACAACTGCGCGGCCGCGTGCAGATCGGTGGCGGTCTTGAACGTGACGATGCCGCTGAAGCTGAGGTAGGCGCCGAGATCGAGGCATCGGCCGGCCTCGTCGGGCCCGCCGGTGAAGCAGTGGAAGATCGTGCGCTCGGGCACGCCTTCCGCGGCGAACACGTCGAACGTGTCGGCCCACGCGTCGCGCGTGTGCACCACGAGGGGGAGTCGTCGCTCGTGGGCGAGCTGAATCTGCGCGGCGAACGCCGCACGCTGCACGTCGCGCGGTGAGTGGTCGTAGTAGTAGTCGAGTCCGCACTCGCCGATGGCGATGACGTTCGGGTCGTCGAGGTAGCCGAGGATCGTGTCGACGCCGAACTTCGCCTCGTGCGGGTGCAACCCTGCCGTGGCGTAGATGCCGTCGTGCGCGGCCGCCACCTCGATGGCGCTGGCGGTGGTGGCCGCGTCGCAGCCGACGGTGATCATCGTGGTCACGCCGGCCGCCCGTGCGCCCGCGAGCACATCGGAGAGGTCGGCGCCACGCGTGTCGTACAGGTGGCAGTGCGTGTCGGTGTAGCCGGCCGTGGTCACGGCTGCCAGGTTACGAGGCCCCACGTCGGCCGCGCGGGTCAGCGGCCCGCGTCAGTGGCGGGATCAGCGGCGCGGGAAGAGCGGCAGTGCCTTGGTGACCGCGAGCCCACCGGGATAACCGCCCCACTGTGCAGCCGCCGGCACCCGCTGGTCGCTGACCTGGCCGTCGAGGCCGAGCCGCTCCCAGATGGTCTGCGAGGTGGTCGGCACGGCCGGGCTGGCG
>CAZWCU010000087.1:0-15560 GCA_964632715.1 uncultured Bifidobacterium sp.
GCGGACAGACCGGTGGCGACCACACCCGCTCGGTTCTCGTTGAGCGCGTAGCTCACACTGGCCCCCACCGGCAGTGCGCCGCAGGAGAAGGCGGTCAGACGGCCTGCGGCGACGGGGTTCACCGCGGCGACGTTGGCGACAACCGCGGTCGTGCCCGGGGGCAGGTCGTCGGTGAGCAGCACGGTGGTGGTGCTCTCCGCGGCCGGCTTCGTGCCGGCTCGTGAGTCGTACAGTCGCTGCGGCGTCTCCAGGGTGGCGCGCAGCCCGTCCGCTCCCCACCACGCGCCCACGTCGACGGTGACGTTCGTGGCCACCGACGAGACGACGCACAGATCGCCCGCGGTGCCCAGTGGCATCGTGGCGGTGTTGGAGATGGTGTCGCCGGCCACGAGGTTCAAGGTCGACACGGTCGGCCGCTGCGTGCTGCATGGCCAGACGGTGAGGTAGCCGTAGCCCGCCGGTGTGCTAGCGGTGACGGTGACCGTCACAGCCTGTGCGCCACTGGTCGGCACGCCGCCGACTCCCGCCACCGGCACCACCAGCGTGCCGTTGGCCGCCAGCCGAGTGCCGCCGGTGTCGGCGATGCGCGCCGGCGCAAGGGGGTGCAACTCGGCCGCGCCCGCGGGCACGTACGACCCGGCGACGTCGACCAGCACGTCGGCATCGACCGACGACATGATGCACAGCTCCTGGGCCGGGCCCAGTCGAGTGTGCACTGCGTTGGCGGTGTTGCGACTGCCCTGGAAGTTGAGCACGGAGGCCGTCGGCATGCGCGCGCCGCAGGGCCATGCGGTCAGGAAGCCCGAGTACGCAGGGTTCACCGCGGTCACGTTCGCCACCACGCCCACTGCGCCGGCGGCCACCTTGCCGGCCAGCGGCACCTTCACCATCGTGCCGGTGCGCACGCGTTGCGCCGTCTGGCGGGTGTCGAGTGCGCGCACCGGTGTGCGTGGTTGCATGCCGGCGTCACCGAGGCTGGCGTCGGTGCGGTACGTGGGCAGCGTGACTGCTCGGAAGCTCGGGCGGTAGAGGAACGCGTTCGCCTGCCACAGGTGGAACGGCGCGCCGTTCGACCAGGACAGCACCATCTTGCCGTCGGCCGTCAGGGAGGGGAGCAGTTCGGCGTGGTAGATGCCGCACTGGCTGCACTTGCGGTCGTTGACGATGAAGATCGACTCGGCGGCCTCCCACGGGCCCCACGGGTTGGGCGACTTGTCCACGTACACCCATGCACCCCACCAGTCGTCGATCTTGGTGACGTTCACGTAGAGGTCGCCGAACTTCTGCACGCTCATCGGGTTGGCCGCGCCGCGAGTCATCAGCGGTGTCGCGGCGAACGCGTTGCCGCTCCATCCGAGTGCGGTGCGGTACTGCGGCATCAGGTCGAAACGACCCTTGGGCACGCGTGCCAGATAGGTGTGCGGCATGCAGGCCGCGTCGAACTGGCCGACGCTGTCGACCTGGTGGATGAACTGCCGGTAGCAGTGCCCGTACAGGTACGAGAAGTTCTCGTCGCTGGTCACCGACCAGCCGTAGAGGCGCGTGCTGCCGTCACGCGCGGGCGCGAACGAGAGCACCGCCAAGCTGGTGGTGTCGATGCGGGCCACCCACGTGCCGGCCGGCGCCGCGCCCCACGCGGCGCCGGTGCCGTTCGGGTTGCGCATCTCCACCATGAACACCCACAAGGCGCCGTCGGCACCGATCTCTCCGTCCATCGGCCAGAACCATCGGCGCAGCGGTGTCGTCTCGGCGCGACCGATGTAGTTGTTCATCTGCGGCCCGCCGACCACCGACCAGCAGGTGCCGTTCTGCACGAGACCGGCGTTGTGCGCGGCCATCGTCAAGCTGTCGCGCAGGTCGTTGTCGGCACTGAAGAACATGTCCTGGAACAACCACAGCTGGCGTCCGTCGGGCAACGGGTACACGTGCTGATAGTCGCCGCCCGCGTAGCCGGCACCGCCGCCCACCCCCGGGTTCGCGAACACTGCGTTCAGCTGCGCCGCGGTGAGCGTGGACCCGTCGCACGCGGCAGCGGCCGGCGCGGGGTCGGCGGTCTGCACCACGCCCAGCGCCACCACGGCGACCACGCACGCGACGATGCATCGGCGGACGAGTCCGGGGACGACCAGGCTCATGTAGCTCAATCGGGTGGTGCGCCCGTCGCCTTGAGCCGGCGTGCCCGAAAACGGCGACACACCGCCCGGCGAGCCGAGCGGTGTGTCGGTGGCGGAAGGGGTGGGATTTGAACCCACGGAGGCTTGCACCTCGCACGCTTTCGAGGCGTGTCCCTTTGGCCGCTCGGGCACCCTTCCGGGGCGGCAGGTTAGCGGCTGCAGCGACGCTCACCACCGGGGGTTGCGCCGCCGGGCGGGGTCCGCGGCCCGAGAATCATCATGCGTCGCGAGATCCTCAAGATCTCGTCCAGATGTGCCGAAGAAGGAGTCGTGCGTGCGGATCTGTTTCCCGACGAAGGTGAGTTCTCCCCCCGACCTGCCTGGCAGGTGATCGAGGCGGCGCGCCGCCAGCTGCTCACCGGCGAGCTCACGCTGGCGACCACCCCCGCCACACACGTCTACTTGCGCGACGGCCAGGTGTACTTCGCCGAGCGGAGCACCGACGGTGGCCTGGGCGTGCGCCTGCTCGTGGAGGGTGTCATCACCCGCCAGCAGATGGGCAAGGGTGCGCTGCTGGTGAGCGGAGTCGAACACCTCGGCCGCATGTTCCAGCGCGACACCACCATCGACCGCCAGTCGGTGGAGCTGTGCGTGGAGCTGATGACCGACGACGTGCTCACCTCGGTGGCAAATGACGTGATCGGTCACTACGTGATGAACATGTACAAGCGGCACACGAGCGGCATCGACCGCTGGCTGCCGACGCGCGTCGAGGTCATCACCCACGTGCTCGACGACGCTCGCCTCGCCGAGCCGGAGAGCACGATCACCCCTGGTTCTGGTCCCCGCCGGCGCGCTGATGCGGTGATCCCGGCCGCCGTGCAGCCCGCTCCGGAGCCGGTGGTCGTGGAACTTGCCGTCGTCGAGACCCCGGTCATCGAGCCGCCGGTCATCAAAGTCGCCGTCGCCGAAGTCGCGGTCGCCGAAGTCGCGGTCGCCGAAGTCGCGGTCATCGAACCACCGGTCGTCGAACCACCGGCCGTCGAGGTCGCTGTCGAACCACCGGTCATCGACGTCCCGGTGATCGAACCCGATGTTGCGATGTCGGCGCCCGTGGTGTCGATCGGCTCCTGGGAGCCGATCACCGCCGAGCAGCTCCTCACGACCACACGGATGCCGGTGATCTCCGAGTTCACGCTCGAGCCCATGGCGGAGCCCGTCGTCCAACCCGTCGTCCAACCCGTCGTGGAACCGGTCGTCGAGCCGGTGGCCGAGGTGGCGTCGAACGACTCGGGCATCCATCTGGCGCAGTCCGCGGTCGACGCCATCATGTCGACAGCCATCGCCGACGAGGTCGCCGAAGCCGTGCGACGCGCGCTGGCGGCGATCGACGGTGCGGCGCAACCGGCGCCCAGCATCTCGCCCAGCGACTTCGACCAGCCGGCCGACGTCGTCTCCAACGCCTGACGTCCCCGATCGTCACCCGCGGCGAGCGGCGAAGAACTCCTTCAGCAGTCGCCCGCACTCGTCCGCGAGCACTCCGGCGGTGACGGGTGGCCGATGGTTCAGGCGTTCGTCGCCGCACACCTGGTACAGGCTCTGCACCGCGCCCGCTTTCGGGTCGGTGGCGCCGTAGACCACTCGGCCGATGCGCGCGTTCACCAGCGCACCCGCGCACATCACGCACGGTTCGAGGGTCACGTACAGCGTGCAGTCGAGGAGACGCCAGTGCCCCACGACGCTCGCCGCGTCGCGCACGGCCAGCACCTCGGCGTGTGCCGTGGGGTCGCCGGTGAGCTCGCGCTCGTTGTGCCGCGCCGCGATGATCACGCCGTCGCGCACCACCACCGCGCCGATCGGCACGTCGTGGTGCTCCGCCGCGGCAACGGCTTCCGCGAGCGCCGCTCGCATCGCCTGCTCGTCGGTCAACGGCGGGTTCATGGCGGAGGGGGTGGGATTCGAACCCACGGAGGGTTGCCCCTCACACGCTTTCCAAGCGTGCCGATTCGGCCGCTCTCGCACCCCTCCCGGGTGGCGGAGCAGGCTAGCGGCAAGTCCGGCGAATGTCGCTAGGCTTCGGCCTGCACCCGTCGGGTGTGGTGATGGTCGGGCCCTGTGCGACGGGCGTCCGGGAATCAGGTCAGGACCGGGAGGTAGCAGCCTTCAACGGTGCCGCTCGTGTGCCGCAGGCCACCTGGCCGTCACCACAGCCGACGGGTGCTCTCGCGCCCGCTCAGCTGCGGGCTTGCACCCGCTGCCACATCCGGTCGGCGCGCTCGGCCAGATCCGGGGCACCCAACCGTGCGGCCACCGTGGCCAACGCCGGCGTCGGCCCACGCCACTCCCACTCGTCGACCGTGCCCACCGGCACGTCGAGGGCGGTGGTGGCGATGACCTTGAACAGCAGCGCGTCGGCGAGCTGGTCGTGCAGCGTGCGAGCCAGCTTCTCCGCGCCGCGCAGGGCGGGCAGGCCCCAGTCGCCCGATGACGCCGGGATGGCTTCGATGCTGCCGAACTTGGCCAGCACCGTCGATGCGCTCTTCGCACCCCAGCCGGGCAGACCCGGGTACCCGTCGGCCGAGTCGCCGACGAGTGCGAGGTAGTCGGCGATCGACGACGGGGGCACACCGAACTTCTCGGTGACGCCTGCCTCGTCGACGATCTCGTCCTTGCGGCGATCGAACTGCACCACGCGAGTTCCCTTGACGCACTGGCCGAGATCCTTGTCCGGGGTGACGATGAGCACCTGGCTCACGCGAGGGTCGGCGTCGGCCACCGCTGCGGCCGCGGCCAATGCGTCGTCGGCCTCCCACTCCACCATCGCCCAGGTGGTGAACCCGCACGCGACGAGCGCTTCCTCCATGATGGGGATCTGGTGCAACAGCACCGGGTCCATGCCTTCGCTGCTCTTGTATCCCGCGTACAGATCGTTGCGAAAGCTCTCGATCACGTGGTCGCTGGCCACCGCGACGTGGGTGGCGCCGGAGGCGACCAACTGCAGCGTGCTGGACACCACACCGACCGCCGCATCGAACGGACCGGCGTCGCCATGACGGGAAACCTGGCCGAAGTGTTGACGGAACAACTCGTAGGTGCCGTCGATCAGATGTACTCGCACGGGGCCACCGTATCGCGGCAGCAATCTCTCAAGAGTTGGGCAAGACGGTCCGATAACTCAACTGTGGCGACGGAACACGACCCCGCCGTGGGGACCATGACGAAGAAGGAGGGCCCAGCATGAGCGCAACGACGTCTTCAGCGGGTTCCTCGACGACTCCCGCACCGTCTTCGACGGGTGCATCGACGGGCATGTCGCCGAGCAGCACCGAGGTGTTGGCGGCCACGATCGCCGGTGCCGTGGAGCGACAGCTCACGCAGTACGTGACCGCGATGGCCCAGCAGGTGGACGCGGCGCGGCAGGCTGTCGAGACCAACAAGCAGGAGCTGCGTGCGGAGTTCCAGCAGCAGCTCGACTCGGTCACTGCACAGCTCGCGGCCAGCCGGCAGACGGTGGAGGAGCAGCAGCAGGTGCTGCAGTCCGTGCTCGAGGCTCGCCTCGGCGACTTCTCCGCTCACCAGCAGCTGCGCCTCAACGAGGTCGAGAACCGGATCCTCGAGGCGGGCGTGGGCGGCAGCTCGATCGACGCCGGCGAGATCGTCCTGCTGCGCGAACACATCGACAACCAGAGCGCCGCCGCGCATGCTCGCATCGACGAGCTGCACAAGGCGACGCGTCGCTTCGACGAGCAGGCATCGGCGATGGTGCAGCACGTGAACGACACCACGCTCGCACTCAGCCAGCGGATGGACGAAGGCAACCAGGCACTCGCCGGTGCCGTCGAGGAGCGTCTCGGCTTCGTGCGCACCACGCTCGAAGCGGTCGGTCCCGAAGTGCAACGTCAGTTGGCGGAACAGACGCACCTCCTCTCGCAGCGACTCGACTTCACCGAGCACAAGGTCACCGACCGCATGCTCGCGATGGAAGAGCGGGTCAACGAAGCGAACGGCACCAAGATCGCGCACCTCGAGGCAACGGTCGGCCGCATCGGCGCCGGCTTCGACGACGCGATCGCCGCCCTCTCGCAGCGGATGCTCGAGCTCGAGAACCGCATGTTCGAGTCGGCCGATCAGCTCGCTGCCCTCGCGGCACAGGTGAGCACCGTCGACGAGAAGGCGATCAACGCCGTGAAGGAGCAGCTGTCCGCTGCCGTCGGCGAAGCGATGCTCGTTCGCATCGAACTCGATCGCGTCGTGGCCAGCACCGAGGAGAAGATCGGGAAGAACGCGTTGCGCATGGCCGAGATCGAGGCCTTGCTCGCCGACGAGATGGACGTGAGTGCGTCCGTGCAGCTCGAGCGTCTCGAGGAGCTCGAACGAGCACTCATCGCGCTCGACCCCGACCAGTTCGTGCGCAAGACCGACCCGGGTGTCGGCTCCACGCGCAGCGCGGCTTCGATGCCGCCGCCGCCTCCGACTCCGGCCGCGGGTACGCCCGCCGTGCCGAGCGCATCACTCAACCCCTCGCTGCCCGATGGCAGCACGACCAACTCGACGGAGCCGAGTCTGTCGTCGTTCTGACGACCGATTCGAGTTTTGACACCCTGCGGCGGGAGACGGGCACATGGCACTCTTCAAAGGTTCGAAAGAAGCGGCACCCTCGGCGGTGGAAGGCGAGTCCTCCACGGAATGCATGAAGGTGGGACAGGCGCTCGTCGAGGGCGGCCACCTCACCCCTGAGCACCTCGCACAGGCGCTGGCACAGGCCAACGGCGACCTGCTCCAGTTCGCCGACATCCTCCTCGGTCGCTACGGCACCGGACGCACCGAGCTGGCCATCGCCATCTCCGCGGCGACGGGCGTGCCGGCGGTCGACACCAAGGGCATCGTCATCGCCGACGAGGTGAAGGGTGTGCTCGACGAAGCTGTTGTGCGCCGCCACTGTGCCGTCGCGGTTGCCGAAGAAGGCGGCACGCTCGTCGTGCTGTGCAGCGACCCTGCCCCGGCGCGCCGCGCCGAGCTCGAGGCCGCCGCCAAGCGCCCGGTGAAGTTCTTCATCTCCGATCCGTCGACGGTGCGCACCTTCATCGACCTCGTCTACCGCGCCGACGCCTACATCAGTCGCCTCGTCGCCTCGCTGGAGACCAGCGACGAGGGAGCCAAGCTGGCTGCTATCGCCGCCGAGGTGAGCCTCGACGATCAGGCGCCCGTCATCCAGCTGGTCAACCGCATCGTCAGCCAGGCGATGCGCGACCGAGCCAGCGACATCCACATCGAACCTACCGACGAGCACGTGCGCGTGCGGTTCCGCATCGACGGTCACCTCGTCGAGACCTTCTCGCTGCCGCAGGGCGTGCACGCCGCGCTCACCAGCCGCCTGAAGATCATGAGCGGCATGAACATCGTGGAGAAGCGTCGTCCGCAGGACGGCCAGTTCTCCACCGTCATCGACGGCAAAGAGGTCGACGTGCGCGTGGCCAGCGTCGCCACCGTGTTCGGCGAGAAGATCGTCATGCGAATCCTCGACAAGGGCCGGTCGATGATCGGTCTCGCCGAGTTGGGGTTCCCTCGCGAGACGTACCTGCACTACTCGAAGATGATCCACGCGCCGTTCGGCATGGTGATCTGCGCCGGCCCGACGGGTGCCGGCAAGACCACCACCCTGTACGCGTCGCTGCTCGAGGTGAACTCGGCGGGCAAGAACATCACCACGGTGGAAGACCCCGTGGAGTACGTGTTCCCCGGCATCAACCAGATCCAGACGAACGACCAGGCGGGCCTCACCTTCGCCACCGGCCTCAAAGCCATCCTGCGTCAGGACCCCGACGTCATCCTCGTCGGTGAGATCCGTGATGCCGACACGGCACGCATCGCCGTGCAGTCGGCCCTCACCGGTCACCTCGTGCTGTCGTCCTTGCACGGCACCGACAGCGTGGCCGCACTGCACCGCTTCCTCGACATGGGCATCGAAGCCTTCCTCATCGCCTCCTCGGTGGTGGGCGTCATCGGTCAGCGTCTGCTGCGCCGAGTGTGCGACAGCTGCAAGGAGCCGTACACCCCCGGTGCCGAGGAGCTGGCCGTGTTCCGCCAGAACAGCGGCGGCAGCGAGAAGAGCGTCTTCTACCGCGGCGCCGGCTGCAACTTCTGCGCCGGCACCGGCTACCGCGACCGCATCGGTGTGTACGAACTGCTGCGCATCACGCCGGAGCTGCGCCGTCTGATCGTCGGTTGGGCAACCACCGAGGAGCTTCGTCGTCTCGCCGTCGCGCAGGGCATGCGCACCATGCTCCGCGAGGCCATGGCCTTGGTCGAGAACGACGTCACCACGATTCCCGAAGTCGTCCGCACCCTTTTCGCCAGCTAACCCCTCACGACACCTTCGCCAGCCAGGAGCACACCAATGCCGAAGTTCGCATACGCAGCCATCGACTCGAACGGAACGAGTGTCGAAGGGTTCACCAAGGCCGACACCGTCGGTGCTGCCCGCGCGCACCTGCTCGACCAGAACCTCTACCCGGTGAAGATCGAGGAGAAGCGCGGCGCGCTGCAGTTCGAGCTCACCACGGTCAAGGTGAAGAAGAAGGAGCTGATGCACTTCACGCGTCAGCTCGCCGTCTTCGTGAAGGCCGGCATCCCGCTCACCGAAGCGATGGAGGTGATCGGCGACGAGACCACCGACGTGGCGCTGCAACGCACCATTACCGGCATGGTGGAAGATCTCCGCAACGGCGGCACGCTCTCCGGCGCAGCCAGCAAGCACCCGGAAGCCTTCCCGCAGTACTACATCGGCATCCTCGGCTCCGCGGAGCTCACCGGCAAGCTCGACGACACGCTCGACAGCCTGGCCGGCTACCTGGAACGTGAGGTGGAGACCCGCTCGAAGGTGGTGTCGGCGCTGTCGTACCCGGGTGTCGTCATGGTGCTGGCGATGTTCACGGTGGCCGTGCTCGCCGGCTACGTGCTGCCCCAGTTCAAGCCGCTGTTCGAAGAGCTCGATGCCGAGCTCCCGTTCGCCACCCGTGCGCTGCTGTTCGTGGCCGACCTGTTCACCATCATGTGGTACATCCCGTTCTCGTTCATGATGCTCGTGTTCGGCTGGGTGATGTGGATGGTGAAGTCCGAGAAGGGCAAGATCTTCAAGGACAAGTTCGTGCTGAAGATGCCCGTCATCAGTGGCATCGTCGAGTACGCGATCCTCGAGCGCTTCTGCCGCATCCTCGGCGCCATGGTGAAGGCCGGCGTGCCGCTGCCCGACGCGATGCGCACCACCACCGACGCCACCAACAACGTCGTCTTCCGCGATCGTCTGGTGGAAGCGCAGGCCGAGATGATGGAAGGCGGCGGCTTCGCCAAGCCGCTCGCCCGCACCGAGCTGTTCCCCGGCGCCGCCCGCCAGATGTTCAAGGTGGGCGAAGAGACGGGCACGCTCGACGCCCAGCTGGAAGTCGCCGGCATGTACTTCGACCGTGAGTTGGAGAGCCGCATCAAGCGCTTCACCACCATGTTCGAGCCGCTGATGATCGTGTTCGTCGGCCTCATCGTCGGCTTCGTCGCCGTCGCTCTCGTGCAAGCCATGTACGGCGTGCTCGACGGCGTCAAGCAGCAGGTCTAGTCACGCCCCCTCTCGCTCAGGAAGCTTTTCATCACGGCATCCGTGATGAAAAGCTTCCCCGAGCGAGCGTGGTTGGTGAGTGAGGTGCGGCCGGATACGTTCCGCTCGCATGCCTGCTTGCGTCCTGCCCGACGCCGTGGGTGAGCTTGCGGCCTCTCGCCACGGTGCCATCTCCAGACGCCTGGCCGCCGAGTACTTGAATCCCATGGCCATCGCCCGGCTGTGCCACCGCGGCGTGTTCCTCGAACCTGCTCCTGGTGTCCTGGTCGTCGCCGGCGCCCCCGAGACCTACGAGCAGCGGGTGATGGTCGCGACCCTCACCAACGCCAGCCGCAACATTGCGATCGGCGGCTGTTCGGCGCGGCTGCACGACGTCGACGGCTTCGCCGACCACCCCGACGTCCTCGTCGCGTCCCCGCGCGGAAGTCGGCTGCTGCTGGCGGACGCGACGGCGACTCAGCGCCGCGAGCTGTACCCGCCGGCCGACGTCACGACGATTCAGCACATCGCGTGCACGTCACTGGCGCGAACACTGGTCGATCTCGCTCGGTATCACCCGGATCGGTACGAGCGTGCAGCCGACGACTTCCAACGGCGCGGCCACAGCCTCTTGTGGCTGCAGCACACCATGGAGAGAGTGTCTCGCCAACGCGGCGACGGGCTCGACATGGCGTTCGTCGACCTGGCTGCCCGAATGAAGGGTGGCAGGGTGCGCGGCTCGTGGTTCGAGCAGCTCGTCGAGGAATGCGTCGCCTCGCCGCGCATTCCACCGATCGAGCGGCAGTACGAGATCCGTTCCGACTCGGGCGCGTTCATCGCGCGACCTGACCTCGCGGTCCCGTCTCTCCGGCTCGGCATCGAAGCGCACAGCCGAAAGCACCACACCGGCCCACATCAAGAAGCGTTCGACGAGCGGCGCGACAACCGCGCCGCCGAGCACGGCTGGCACATCAGCTACGTCGGTTGGGCCGACACGAGGACCCCGGCGTCGGTTCGTCGCAGCATCGAACGCATCGTCGCCCGACGCGCCAGCGACCTCGGACTCGATCTGGGCGAACTCTGCCGACCACTTGCTTGAGGAAGCTTTTCATCACGGATGCCGTGATGAAAAGCTTCCTGAACTGGCGGCGGTTCGGCGAGGGCCCGTGGCCTGGCGTCAGCGGACGAGCAGGAAGTCGATGTACTGCTGGCCGAAGAAGATGGCCAGCACGGTGCCCAGCGCGAGGAAGGGTCCGAACGGAATGGCGGTCTTGCGGTTGCCGCGGCGCGCGACCAGCACGGCCACACCGACGACGGCGCCGCTGGCGAACCCGAAGAACAGACCCACGGGCGCGAGGCCGGGGTTGAGCCATCCGAGATAGGCGCCCAGCAGCGGCGCCAGGCGCACGTCGCCGTCGCCCATGCCACCGCGGCTGGCCCAGTAGATCAGGGCCATCAGCGCCAGCGAGATGCCTGCACCGAGGAGCATCATCCACAGTCGTTCCGGTGCTCGCTCGACCAGAGCGGCCACCACGAGGAGTGGGATGCCGACGGCCGCGGTGCCGTAGATGATCTGCCGCGGCAGCCGCCGGGTGTGCAGGTCGATCCAGCTCAGCGCCACCAGTCCGGCCATCAGGACGCAGTACGCCGGCGTGCGCCACGACAGGCCGAAATGCCACGCCGTGAGACCGAAAAGAAGGGCCGTTGACAACTCAAGCACGAGCGGTTCGGTGCCGATATTCGTATGGCACTTTCGGCACCTGCCACGGAGCGCCAACCAACTGAAGACAGGTACCAGATCGAGGGGGCCGAGGCGCAAGCCGCAGTTCCCGCACGCTGATCCGGGCTGGACGATCGAGGCTCCACGTGGGACGCGGTCGACCACCACGGTGAGAAACGAACCAATGAGTAGCCCGTAGAGGGCAGAGATCGCAATCGTCATATGCAAGGGCCGGCTCGCACGTGCGAGGCGGAGACACCGGAGGCTAGCCCCATGTTCAATCCAGATCCGATGTTGGTCACGCTGCTGCAAGCGACCGTGGCCGCCGGCGCCTCCGACCTCCACCTCACCGTGGGTCGGCCACCGACGGCTCGCCGCGACGGCGTGCTCGTGCCGTTCGAAGGCGTCAGCCTGCTGAAGCCGGAGGAGACGGAGCGGATGGTCATGTCGCTCCTCGCCGAGCACCACAAGGCAGAGCTCGCAGAGAACTCGCAGGTCGACTTCTCGTTCGGACTCGAGTCCATCGGCCGGTTCCGTGCGAACGCCTTCATGCAGCGCACCAGCCTGGCGCTGGCCTTGCGCGTCATCCCGTTCCGCGTGCGCACGCTGGAGGAGCTGGGCACGCCCTGGGCGTGTGGCGAGCTGCTCAACCGTCCCTACGGTCTGGTGCTCGTGGTGGGTCCCACCGGTTCCGGTAAGAGCACCACGCTGGCGGCGATGATCGACCGCATCAACGAGACCAAGCCGTTGCACATCCTCACCATCGAGGACCCGATCGAATACCTGCACCACCACAAGGTGGCGATGGTCAACCAACGTGAGGTCGGCACCGACGTGACCGGCTTCACCGAAGGTCTCCGCAGTGCACTGCGTGAGGACCCCGACGTCATCCTCCTCGGTGAAATGCGCGACCTCGACTCGATCGCGATCACGCTGACGCTGGCCGAGACCGGTCACCTCGTGTTCGCCACGTTGCACACCAACGACGCGTCGCAGGCCCTCGACCGCATCATCGACGTGTTCCCGGCCGAGCGCCGCGACCAGATCCAGATCATGCTCGCCGGCACCCTGCAGGGCGTGGTCAGCCAGCGTCTGCTCCCCGCCGAAGGCGGCGGCCGCGTGGCCGCGTACGAGGTGCTGATGGCCAACGAGGCCGTCAAGAACCTGGTGCGCGAAGGCAAGAGCCGTCAGCTGCGCAACACCATGATCAGCGGTCAGCAGGAAGGCATGCAGACCATGGAGATGGACCTCGCCCGCCTCGTGTCGAGTGGCATCATCAGCTTCGAGACCGCTGCCGAGATCAGCCAGTACCCGAAGGAGATCCTGGCGCAGGCCGCCACCTACCGCTCGCAGATGCAGGCGCAGGCGACGATCGACGCCGGTCAGGCCGCCACCACCGGTGCCGGCACCTACGTGAACGTCTGAGAGAGGCGAACACACCGTGGCAGCAGCGAAGCTCCCCTACAAGATGCTGGGCGGCATCGTGCCCTGCCCCGGCGGATGGCTCATCGTGCCGGCGCGCCTCGCCGGCGTGACCGTGGTGGCCGAGGACCCGGAAGTGGTGAAGTCGCTGCTCGACGTGATGGAGTTCAAGCCCAAGTTCGATGCGGCTGCCATCTACTCGCCGATCGGCCTGCCCGACGACCCTGCCGGCCCGTACCGGCCGTGCGACGTGGAGGCCCGCGACTACATCGGCTGGCCCCGCCAGCTCGCCGTGCGCCCGACGCCGTCTCGTGCTGCCCTGCACGCACCCACTCGCGAAGCGGCGCTCGAGCTGGAGCCGTGGCTCACGCGCGACGACTTCCGTCGCTTCAAGTGGCTGCGTGAGGCCGAGCGCGAGTTCCAGCCGTTCCACCAGCGCATGTTCTTCGCCGCGCACCCGGATCTCACCTTCGTGCAGCTGAACAACGATCAGCCGCTGCTCTCCTCGCCGTACCAGCAGGACGGCGTGGTCGAGCGCATGGCGCTCATCCGCGAGAAGCTGCCAGGTGTGGAGGAGATCATCACTCGCACGCCTCCTCCCGGCTGCGCCCAGGTGCACATGCTGCAGGCCACCGGCCTGCTGTGGACCGCCCGCCGCGCTGCCGGCCGGGCGATGAACCGCCTGCCGGCCGAGCCGAAGTGGGATTCCTCCGGCCTGCGCATGGAGCTCGTCCGCTAGAACGCTGGTCCGCCGGGCACTCGGATGGTCGGCTGGCACTCGGATGACTCCCCTGCGGCGACCGATCCGCAGGCGTCGGTCCGGGCAGCCCACTCATGGCACACCGTCTTTCGGGCAGCGACAACTCTCGTGGTTCTCGTCGCGCTTGTGTGGGTGTCCGGGCGGGCGCCCTCGGGCGCGGCGCCGCCCGAGGGGGGCACTTCGTTCAGCTCAGCGACAGGTTTTGCTGCACTTGGTGCAGGGAAACCTGTCGCTGACCGCAACGAAGCGCCAGGACCTGGACTGGCCGGACACCTCGCGGCGAATCAACCGGGTGCAGCAGAAGTTGTCGCTGAGCGGAGAGAACTCTGCAGCCACTGGTGCTCGGCACCCGACGGCGACCGCCGGTCACCCACACCATCGTGAGCCCCAGGGGCTCGAGGAATTCAGCCGGCTGACGTCGGCCCAGCGACGTCAGCCGACCGAGAACTATGCGACCGAGATCTCCCAGGAGTTCACGACGTACTCGCCGTAGTCGTTGATCTGCACGACGGCGGTCGACACCACGCGGGGTGAGCCGGCGGTGGTGCTCGACACGACCTTGAAGGTCTTCTGCACCACGCGGTTGACGATGCCCAGTTGCAGCGTCTCGGGCTGATCGGGCGTCTGTGCCCAGTAGGCCGCGAGCACGCCGCCGACCATCTGCACGTTCTTGTTCACGGAGGCGCCGGGCGTGATCGCGATGTTGATGTAGCCCTGCGGCACCGCGATGTACCCGGGGATCCACAGCGTGGCCGTGGTGCCGGTGGTGAAGCTGACGTCGATGATCGCCGGGTAGGGCGTGGCCACCGCATCGGTGACCAGTGTCGACGGCTGGTACTGGTCGACCATGGCCTGCACCGGCGGCGTGGCCGAGTTGGTGGAGCGAGGCACGAACAGCTGTCCGGGCAGGTTGAAGTCGATCGCCGATCCGCCGCCGTCGACACCGTTCACCGACATGATCGACACGCTGCGCGACGAGAGCGACGCGATGTCGGTGTCGGCCACGAGCCGTGCGTTGAACTGCAGGCTGGGTCCGGCGCCGGCGACGGTGTCGTTGAACGCCAGGCGTCCTGCCCCACCGAAGATCCACGTGGCTCCGTACCCGGAGATGTTGTGGTTGGTGGGAGCCCCGAGCGCTTCGAAGGCTGCTTCCTGGTCGGTGGTACATCCTTCGACCGATCCGCCACCGACGACCACGTTGGCGCTGCCGGAGATGGTGACCGTGTTGTCGAAGTAGTAGATGCCGCTGGCGAAGAACACGGGTTCCGAACCGGTGATGGTGATCGGGTCGTTGTAGGTGCCCGGGAAGAACACGCGGCAGCTGCCCACCCCTGCCGGCATCGCGTAGCCCGCCGACGACGGGTGCGTGAGTGCGGGTGCCGGCAGGGTCGGCCGCAGGGTCTTGTCGCGCTGGCTGACCGAGGTGGTGTCGGCCACCCACGCGGTGGGGTCGGGGCCACCGGAGCCGGGGTAGACGCTGCCGACGGTGCCCACCGGCGCAGGTGCACCCACGTAGGTGGTGGTCATCGCCGTGCGCAGCTCGGAGCTGTCGAGCTCGAGTGCGTACTTGACGGTGGTGCACTGGGTGGTCACGCCGATGTCGAGGCCGGCGCTGGCGAGCGTGACCTCCTCGTTGAGGCCGCTCCCTGAGCACGCCTCATACAGCTTCTTCGGGTCGGACATCGCGGTGCGAAATGCACCCTTCACGGCCTCGGCGCGAACGATCTTGTCCTGCTGGCTGGAACCGGCGCGGGTGACCGCGACGGCGTACTGCATCATCGGAGTGATGAACAGCGCGCCGATCAGGATGAACGCCAGCACGATGACGAGCGAGGAGCCGTCGTCCGTGCCCGCCCGAGGGCGGCGAGGTGTGAGTCGGCGCTTCACTTGAGCTTCACCGACTGGACGCAGGAGATGGCCGTGTTGGGAGCCACCGTCAGCGTGATCTTCGACCAC
>CAZWCU010000088.1:0-15442 GCA_964632715.1 uncultured Bifidobacterium sp.
GTGCACTCGACGCCAACGCGCACGGCTCCGCCTTCGGCGTGCTCACCGATCGGCCCGGCACGCTCAGCAACGACTTCTTCGTCAACCTGCTCGACTACACCGTCGAGTGGAAGGCCACCGCCGGCTCCGACGACGTGTTCGAAGCTCGCGACCGCGCCAGCGGCAACGTGAAGTGGACCGGCACCCGCTACGACCTCATCTTCGGCTCGAACTCGCAGCTGCGAGCGATCTCCGAGGTCTACGCCGCCGCCGACGCTCAGCAGAAGTTCGTCGACGACTTCGTGACCGCGTGGAACAAGGTCATGAACGCCGACCGGTTCGACATCGCCTGAGGCGATGTGTGGGTTCCGGCCCGTCGCACCAGCCACGGGCCGGGACCGCCGCCGTGCTCACCCGTTGGCGCCCTCGCCCACCGGCGCAGACGCGAGCGCGAGCGCCACCGCGTACTGGTCGGTCAACGCAACCGCGACACGGCGGGCCTCGACCGACGAGCCACGCTCGCCACTCGGCATCATCACGACGTGACCGAAGACGTGGTCCCGGAACCTCACCTCCAGCGCGGCGCCGGCAGCGGGGAGCTGGAAGCCTGATCGGTTCCAGTGCATCTCCTTCGCGAGCAACGAGCCCGACCGGGGCAGGACGGCGACGTCGGACGGCACGTCGACCACGAAGCGACACTCGGCGAGGTCGAGCAGGCCGACCAGCGAGGTCTCCACCTGCGACCACACCGCCTCTGGACCATCGGCGTCGACCAGTCGCGCCGCCACCGCTTCCAGCGCATGCTCGCCGCGAGTGTGCAACCGCACGCTCGCCTTGGCCTGGCGCCGGCGATGTGCGGTCTCACTCACGACCACTCCCAGCACCGCCAGCAGCACGACGGTCAACACGTCGTCGCCTTCCTTGATGCGCAGCGAGAGGTAGGGCTGGGTGTGGAAGAAGTTGAAGGCGATGGCTGCCGTGATCGCGGTGGCGAAGCCCGACCGGCGACCCGCCACGGCCGCGAGCACGACCACACAGGCCAGGGCCAACGCCACGTTGGTGGCACCGATCTCGCCGCGAACTTCCGCCAGCGCAGCCGCGATGGAGAGCGCGACCACCGGTCCGACGGCCAGGGCGATGCCACCCGCCGGATCCTCGGTCGTGGACGAGTGAAGGGTCAGTTTCATGGTCTTCCTCCCACACTCGTGTGTACTCCGTGACCAGGTGCTGCCGGCCGATCTTGGCGCGACCTTCACGCGCCGGCGCCGCAAATTCACGCGCGCCATACGCGTCCGTCGGGGTGTGCAAACCTGCTGCAAACCCGTTGTCGAGAATCGCACCATGACCAGTTCTCAGCCGACCACTCCCACGCCGTCCGCGCCGCCGACCGCCAGCGCCGTCGACCGCTTCCTCGCCGCCATCCGCGACGGCGCGTTCGCCACCGCCGACGACGTGTACGACCCGGCCGTTCGGCTCGACGCCACGGTTCCCGGCTGGAGGTTCGCGGTCGCCGACGATGGGCCCGTGCGCGACGAGTACGGGCGCTGGTTCGCGTCGCCCAACCAGTTCGTGGAACTGCAGCGGCGACCGACCGCAGACGGCGAGGTGGTCGAGTACTTCATCACCTGGACCGAGAACGGAGAGGTGCACGGCGCACACCACGCACACCTCCTCACCGTCGACCGCGCGACCGATCGCATCACCGACGACCACGTCTTCTGTGGCGGCCGCTGGCCGGCGTCGTTGCTCACCGAGATGGGCGCGCCCTCGTTCTCGACGGCCGTCTGAGCGATGGCGCGTCACGTCTGCTCCTCGGTCGACGAGCTGCTCGCGGATGCCACCGACCGGCGGCCGTTCCTCACCACCGACTCCAAGTCGGGCAGCGAGTTCGAGCGGGTCACGATCGGCGGCGAGCCGCACATCGTGAAGTACGTGCACGTCGACGACGACTGGACGATGCGCACCTACGGCGACATCGGGCCACGCCCGCTGCTGGTGTGGCAGGCCGGGCTGATGGACCTCGCGCCCGACCTGATCGAGCACGGCACCGTCGGCGTCGCCGGTGGCCTCGGCCGCCACGGGTGGGGCGCCGCCATCCTCATGCGCGACCTCAGTGATGCGATGGTGCCGCCAGGCGACGACGCGATACCGATCGAGCACCACCTCCGGTTCCTCGATCATCTCGCCGGCGTCTCCGCACGAGCGTGGGGTTGGCGCGACGACG
This sequence comes from uncultured Bifidobacterium sp., assembly GCA_964632715.1. Classification (GTDB taxonomy): domain Bacteria; phylum Actinomycetota; class Acidimicrobiia; order Acidimicrobiales; family Ilumatobacteraceae; genus UBA668. The sequence goes on from CAZWCU010000088.1 coordinate 2,204, forward strand.
TCGGGCTGCTGCCCTACGGGCAACGGTGGTACATGTTCGACGACCGCATGGTCGACGCCGAACGAGACCTCGGCTTCCCGGCCATCGTTCCGAAGATCGTCGGAGACGGGTGGGAGCGGTTCGCGCAACGAGCTCCGTCAGGCGTCCGCGCCGTGATCGACGACCTCAAGCACGACTGCGCGCCACTCGTGACGGCGTTGCGCACCACGCCCTCCACCTTCCTGCACGGCGACCTCAAGCTCGGCAACATGGGCGCGCTGGCCGATGGCCGCACCGTGCTGATCGATTGGTCGTACCCCGGCGAAGGGCCCGTGTGCCACGACCTCACGTGGTACCTCGCGCTCAACGCCGCGAGGCTGCCGATGTCGAAGGAGGACAGCATCGACGTGTTGCGCGCCGCACTGGTCCGCCACGGCATCGAGGTGGACGGTTGGTGGGAACGCCAGGTCGCGCTCTGCCTGCTGGGCGGAGTGGTGCAGTTCGGATGGGAGAAGGCGTTCGGTCACGACTCGGAGTTCGACTGGTGGTGCGACCGGGCGCGAGACGCTGCCCGGTTCCTGTGAACAGCACCGCTGCCACCGTCGCCGACGACTACTCGCAGAGCGCCGGAGCATGGCTCGCCGGCCCGCAGCGCGTGTACTCCCACCTCGCCGACGTGATCGTCGCAGGCCTGCCCGGTGTGGCCGACGCCGTGACGCTCGACCTCGGGTGCGGCACCGGCGCCGCCACGACCGCGCTGCAGCGCGCGGGCGCCCGCGTGATCGCCCTCGACATCGCGGTGGCGATGCTCGCGGTCGACGCTGACGCGCGACCGCCCGCGGTCGTCGGCGACGCGCTCGCGCTGCCGTTCCGCGACGCAGCGTTCGACCTCGTGTTCGCCGCGTTCAGCCTCAACCACCTCCCCGACCTCACGCTCGGCCTGCAGGAGGCACAGCGGGTCACGCGACCCGGCGGGCAGGTGGTCGCGACCGCGTACGCCGACGACGACGATCACCCGGTGAAGGCATCCGTGACCACCGCGCTGTGTGAGCTCGGGTGGAGCCCCTCAGCAGCGATGCAGGTGATCCGTCGGGACGCGATGCCGCGCCTCGCCACGGTGGCCCGAGCCCGCCAAGAGCTGGCCGCAGCCGAGCTGCGCGGGAGCGCCGAGCACGTGCGCATCGAGGTGCCCGGACTCGATGCGAGTGCGCTGGTCGACTGGCGCCTGGGGATGGCCGACGTCGCCCCGTTCGTCGAGCAGTTGCCGGCGTCCGATCGAACCGAGCTGCGCGCTCGCTCGCTGCAACTGCTCGGGCAGCGACCTCCTGCCTTGGCGCGTTCGGTGGTCGTCGTCACGATCGACGCCTGAGTCCGTCGATCGTCGAACCCATCCATGCGCGAACCGCGTGCGCGTCGAGATGTGCAACGTCCGCGGCCCGCGCGCTCATCGCCACCGACCTCGACTCGGCCTCCGACCACAGCCGATCGATGCCGCTCGCCGCGGCCAGCTCCGCGATGAGCCACCACCCGTCGAGCGCGGCCAGCCGGTCGAGTGCGGGCAGCAGCTCGTCGATCTCGGCAGCGGGTAGCGAGCGCGTGAGCGTCGCGTCGGTCAACAGCCGCAGCTGCCACGCGAGCACGCCGTATCGCTCCGACGAACGGCTGCGGGCGTCGACCGCGAGCTCGTACGCGGCGAGTGCCGCCCGGTCCGGATCGCCGGTGAGCAGCGACAGCCGACCCGACAGCAACAGCATCCGCTGGTGCAGGTGCCACGCCATCGTGCTCGTCGAGGAGAAGCCCTCGCGCGCCACCCGCAGCATGTCGGCCGCAGCGTCGAGCCGGTGGCGTGCGAGCAGCAGCTCCACCTGGTCGAGCCGAGCGTGCGTGGCCGGTTCGTCGAACGACGCGTCGACGGCATCGAGCAGCGCGTGCTCGCTGAGCTCTCCGGCTCGACCGAAGTTGCCGACCGACCGCTCGAGCCAGGCGCGCATGTTGCACGCGAACGGCCGGAACCTGACGCCCGCGACGCCGGTGTGGTGCGCGTGCTCGTGCAGCGCATCGGCAGCTCGATAGGCAGTGGCGAGGTCGCCGGCGATGCCCGACGCATGGCACCGGACGAACAGTGCATGCGCGGTCGCGAACGGGTGCGAGCGCAGCGCGCGCGGGTCTCCCGCGCTGTCGAGCATGTGGAGTGCTTCCTCCGCGCGACCTCGGTGCGTCAACACCGCCGCGAGCCACACGCGCGCAACGCCCGATGTCGGGTACTCGACGCCCTCGTCCGCCGCGGCGACCACCGGCTCCAAGCAGGCGAGTGCACCGTCGAGGTCGCCCTGCGAGTGCCGCACCCTGCCCTCCAGCGTCGCGGCGCTGGCTCGCAGTTCGGGCGACGCAGCCGTCTGCAGGGCTTCCGACGCGAATGCACTGGCCGCCGGGTAGTCGCGTCGGTAGTAGGCGATCCACCCGGCCAGCCCGAGCGCCGCGGGCGACCGGTCGAGGTGCAGGGCGGCTTCGATGTCGGCATGAGCCGAGTGCAGGTCTCGTCGGGTCAGATGCACACGAGCGCGGGCGACCCGAGCGCCGCACGAGTCGACGCGAGCGATGGCCCGATCGAGCAGCTCCACCGCGACCTCCGCCTCGAAGCGATCCATCGCCACCTGGGCGCCCTCCAGGAACGCATCGGCGGCCACTGTCTCCGTGCCGCCACGCTCCGCGTGGTGAGCGGCGTCGAGTGGACTGCGATCCGGGCGAGCGGAGAGCAGTACCGAGGCCTCACGGTGCACGAAGGCACGCACCGACTCGGTGGTCGCGGCGACCAGGGCCTCGCGCACCACGTCGTGACGGAACCGCAGGCCCGCCGCCTCGTCGACCAGCAGCCCGTGCGCCATCGCGACCTCGATGTGATCGAGCACCTCCGCCACCGGGCGTCGACAGCAGGCGGTGAGCAGGTCGAGGTCGATGTCGAGCCCCAGCAGCGCGGCCACGCGCACGGTCGACGCGGCAGGCCCGAGCGTGGCGCTCCGGCGACGCACGGCCTCGACGATCGACGTCGGCAGCTCACCGTCGCCGACGTGCGCGAGCTCCAGCAGGAACAGTGGGTTGCCGCCACTGCGGTCGTACAGGCGCGACACGGCATCGTCGCTGACCAGCTGCGCTGCCGCGTCGCGATCGATCGGTCCGAGCACGAGCCGGTTGCCGCCGACGGTGGCGGTCAGCGGGTCGCGCGAGGTCAGCAGCACCATCGCGTTCTTCGCGGAGCGCACGTACGACGCGACGAACGACAGCGTGCCGGCGTCGGCCTCGTGCACGTCGTCGATGATCAGCACCACTGGAGCGTCGCCACGGACGCGATCCACCAGTGCGCCGAGTGCGTCGAACAAGCGACGACGGCCCAACTCGGGCTCCTCGACCGACTCATGTGAACGCACGGAGTCGACCGGTCTCGCCGAACCCCGGCGGCCGAGCGTCGATGCAAGCACAGGCTCGCCGCCGACGAGCAGGGCGGCCTGTTCCGGCCCCAGCACCCGAGTGACCCAGTCGGTGATGGCATCGATGATCGGCTGCAGTGGCAGGCTGAGCCCGGGCTGGTCACAGCGGGCGAACAGCACGTGCGCACCGCGGCGCTCGGCGCGTTGGCGCCACTCGCCGATGAGCGCGGACTTGCCGATCCCCGGGTCTCCCTCCACCACGACCAGCGTCGACGCGCTGGCCGACGACACCAGCCATGCGTCGAGCGCCGCCAGCTCGCCGTCGCGACCGACGAGTGTCGCCGTCGCCTCGTACTCGTCGTGGTCGTGACCCGAGCCGAGCACGATGGCGTCGTGCACCTGTTCCGTCTCGGTCGTCGGGCCGACGCCGAACTCCTCCACGATGCGTTCCTTGAACGTCGTGTATGCCGCGAGCGCAGAACCCGGTCGACCCAGCTGTGCGTGGGCGCGCATCACGACACGCAGCGCAACCTCGTCGAACGGGTCGCTCACCATCGCGGCCGAGCCCAGCTCCGCAGCCTCCTCGAACGCTCGCACCTCGAGCGCGGCGCGCGCTCCCGCCAGCCGCGCCTCGGCCACCGCCCGCTCGATCTCCGCGCGTACACCCTGCGCCCACAGCGCATCGTCGTCGGCGAGCACCGGACCCTGCACCAGTCGTAATGCCGACGCCGACGCCACTCGAGCGGCCGCATGATGACCAGCGCCCAGCCGAGCCACGGCCTCGCGGCTGCGTGCGAGCAGTTCGTCGAGATCCAGCCAGTCGTACTGCAGTGAGTAGCCGGCATCGGAGCGCGGAATGCGTGGGCCCAGCACCGCCCGCAGCCGGCTGACCAGCACGCTCACCTGGTCCGACGGCTTCGCCGGCAGCTCGTCGCCCCACAGCGCGTCGGCCAGGCGATCGGTCGACACCGCCCCACCCCGTTCGCACGCGAGCACCCGCAACAGGGTGCGCGCCTTGCGGCTGCCGAGTGCGTGTTCGTCGAGGCCCTCGACCCGAAAGACGCCCACCACCCGAAGGGACAGGCGCTCCACCGCGTGCACGGTACTGCAGGCCCGCACGGGCGTCGGCGGCTGCAGGCCGACTGCAAACCGCGGGGCCGATCATGCATGCGTGCGACAGCGCACGAGCTGTCGCACGCCGAACGGCTCACACCGAGCTGTCGCACACAGAGCGACTCACAGAACGACAGGAGCACACATGGCCACCGAGACGCAGGCAGCGGAGCAGAAGACGTTCCGCACACCCGACGAGACACGCGAGTTCAGCCACGGTCGCGCCGACATCCTCCACATCGGCGGGAGCGACATCGGCCTGCTGACGCTGCAACCCGGCTGGCGTTGGTCCGACCACGTCAAGCCGCTCGCCGGCACGGACCTCTGCGAGGCACCGCACTTCCAGTACCACGTCGCCGGCCAACTGCACGTCCTCATGGCCGACGGCACCGAGCTCGACGCACACCCCGGCGACGTGACCGCCCTCCCCCACGGGCATGACGCCTGGGTGGTGGGCGATGAGCCGGTGATCGTCGTCGACTGGTGGGGAGCGAGCAACTACGGCAAGGACCACGCGCACTGACGGGGATCGCGCTGCCGCGCCGGCTCACTGCCGGCGCGGCGCACTCGCGATCAGACGTCGATGGGCAGCAGCACCCGGTCGATGGCATGCGCGATGCCGTTCGACGCACGAAGGTTGGGGAAGATCACCTTCGGGTTGCGCAGATCCGGATCGTTGTCGATCAACGTGACCGTCTTCAACCAGCGACCCTGCACGTCGACCGTCAGCGTCGCACCGTTGAGCGTGGTGAGCACCGCACCGTCGGACTTCAGCGCGGTCTTGTAATCGACGGCCGTGCCGAGGATGTGGTACGTGAGCACGGCCTTGACCGTGTCGACGCCCAGGCCCGCGACTGCGGCGAACACGTCGGCCTCAGCGGCCGGGGCAGCGCCCGTGAGCGACTTCACCAGCGAGCGGAACGCAGCATCGGTGGGCAGGAACACCGTCAGGTTGCTGGCCGGGCTGTTGGCTGCCTCGACCAGATCGGGGAACAGCTTCAGCGCCTCGGTCACGATGTCGAAGTCGTAGGCGAAGCGGTCGAAGCCGGATGCATCGTCGAACCGGGCATCGGCGAGCAGCAGACCGACCAACGTCGGAGTGCCGGAGTTCGCCGGCGAGGCGTCGACGACGCCGGTGGGAGCTGCGATCGCGGCTGCCGCGACGGCGCAGAGGCCCGCGAGCAGCGAGCGCTTCTTCAGTGAGTGCTTCATGGTTGCCTCCTCGAGTGGACGAGCGCGGATCACTCGTCCCCCGTTCTTCGCGACGGCAGGCCCGCGCGGATGCAACATCTTTCGACCGAGAGCACGGATGGAATTCGCGGCGAGTTGCATCCAACATGAGGGTTCACCGCCAAGAACACGTGCAATGGCCGAGCCGCTCCGCCTCCTGACCTCTCACGCATCGATGCCCACCGATCTCGCCGAACTCGACGCAGCGTTCCGTGACGGACCACACGACGTGCTCCGTCGCGCCTACGACCGCCACGGTTCACTGGTGTACACGTTCTGCCGGCGCTCGGTCGGGGCGGAACTGGCGAACGACGTCACCCAGGAGGTGTTCATCACCGCGTGGCGGCAGCGTCACCGGTTCGATCCCGAACGCGGCGCGCTCGCCGGGTGGTTGGTCGGCATCGCTCGCAACAAGGTGCTCGAAGCGCTCCGCCGCCGCCAGTTGCACCTGATCGACGATCACGACGCGGGTGGACCGGAGATCGTGTCGCCCGACTCCGTCGGCGCGCTCGCCGACCGGATGCTGCTCGCCGACGCGCTGAACGAGTTGCCGGCGCGCACCCAGCGACTGATCTCGATGGCGTTCCACGAGGAGCTCACCCATGTCGAGATCGCCGCTCGCACCGGCCTCCCGCTGGGCACCGTGAAGAGCGACATCCGCCGCGGGCTGGAGCGGCTGAGAAGATGTGTGGACCGATCCGATGACTGACCCGACCGACTCCCCCTCCCCGTACACCGATCAGGAGATCGACATGCTGGCGGCCCTGCGCGATCTGCAACCCGACGACGGGCGACTCGTCGCTCCCCCACCCGAGGTGTGGGCGAGCATCGACGCGGCCGTCTCCGCACTGCCGGAGTCCCGGCCGGCCGACCCCGCCGCGGCGACGACTGGCCGTCGGTGGTGGCTCGGTGCAGCCGCCGCGCTCGTGGTCGTCGGCGCCGGTGTCGCTGCTGCCGGGCTGTGGCGCGACGACTCCGACGTCGTGGTCGCGACCACCGTGCTCACCAGCGACGGCCTCGAGGGAGCCCCGCCAGGGTTGCGCGGCCAGGCCGACGTGGTGGAGTCGAGCGCCGGCGAGGTGATCCGGGTCGATGTGGGCGGCGCACGCCCGGCCACCGGCGAGTTCCTCGAGGTGTGGCTGATCAAGGCCGACGTGTCGGGCATGGTGTCGCTCGGCACGGTGCGCCCTGACGGCACCTACGAGTTCCCGCAGGGTCTCAGCCTGGCCGACTACCCGATCGTCGATGTGTCGACGGAGCCCTACGACGGGGACCCGAAGCATTCCGGCGCCTCGTTGCTGCGTGGGCAGATCGACCTCTGAGACCGACGCCCGCGCCACCGGACGCCACGACCATTGAACGGCAGTTCGGCCGGCCAGGGCGATATGGTCAGCGCCATGGACAGCGCAGCTTCCTCAGAGACTCCCGCCACATCGGCCACCGGGTTGCGGCACGAGCTCGGCCAGGTGCGCACCGAACTCGATCGCCTGAGCACCGAGTACGACGAGCTGCTCGCCGACCCCGGTGTCATCCAGGAAGATCGCGATGCCACCCGCACGCTGGTGGAAGTGGCCCGCGGGCACGTGCGCGACGTCGAACAGGCACTCGCCCGCATCGAGTCCGGCACCTACGGCCGTTGCGCGAAGTGTGGCGACGCTATCCCGGCTGAGCGCCTCGAAGCGCTGCCCGACGCCGACACGTGTGTGACCTGCGGCTGAACGCCGCGGCCAGAATGCTCTAGCCCGCACACCCGTGCGGTGCCACGGTGGAGCCGTGGCCACGACGAGTGCTGCTCCCGGTCTGTCGACCGCCGACGCGCGCGCCCGGTTGGCGCGCGACGGCCCGAATCGGCTGCCGACGACCAAGAAGCCCGCCGCATGGCGCCACCTCGCCGCGCAGATGACCCACTTCTTCGCGCTGCTGCTGTGGGTCGCCGGCGTGCTGGCGTTCATCGCCGACATGGCGCAACTGGGTGTCGCGATCTTCGTGGTGGTCATCGTCAACGGCGTGTTCGCGTACGTGCAGGAGAGCCGCGCCGAGCACGCCGCCGAGCGGCTCCGCGACCTGCTGCCCAGACGGGCGATGGTGTTGCGCGACGGGGTTCCTGTGGAGATCGACGCGGCGGAGATGGTGGTCGGCGACGTGGTGCTGCTCGATGCCGGCGACCGGGTGTCGGCCGATCTGCTCGTCGGTGAGTCCCATTCGCTCATCGTCGACACGTCGATGCTCACCGGCGAGAGCGTCCCGGTGCCGATGGCACAGGGCGACACGCTGTCCGCAGGCACCTTCGTGGTCGAGGGCGAAGGCCGAGCCGTGGTCACCGCGATCGGAGCGTCGACGCGACTCGCCGGCATCGCGCAGCTCACGCAGCAGGGCACACGACCGCGCAGCCCGCTCGCGCTCGAGATCGACCGGGTCGTGCGCACGGTCGCGTTCATCGCGGTCGGCGTCGGCGTCGGGTTCTTCGCGATCGCTCTGGCGATCGGTTCGCCGGCGTCCGACGGCTTCCTGTTCGCCATCGGTGTGACGGTCGCCCTCGTCCCGGAGGGGCTGCTGCCCACCGTGACCCTGTCGTTGGCGATGGGGGCGCAACGAATGGCACGACGTCACGCGCTCGTGCGGCGCTTGGAGTCGGTGGAGACGCTCGGCTCGACCACGTTCATCTGCACCGACAAGACCGGCACGCTCACTCGCAACGAGATGGCGGTGGTGGAGGTGTGGACATCGTCCGGCACGTCGCACTTCGACACGACCGGTTACGACCCCACCGAGTCGCTCGTCGGCGAGGTCGACGGTCCCTCACTGCGCGCGCTCGCTCTCGCGGCGGCCCGATGCTCCACCGGTCGCGCGGTGCAGCGCGACGGTCAATGGGTCGCGCAGGGCGATCCGATGGAGGCAGCCATCGACACGTTCGCCCGCCGCCTCGGCATCGACACCGCCGACGACGACGCCCGCCACCCCGTGCTGCGCCGCTTCCCGTTCGACCCGCGACGCCGGCGGATGTCGCTCGTGATCGGCGACCGCCTGTTCGTGAAGGGGGCAACCGACACGGTGCTGCCGCGGTGCGTCACGACCGACGGCGCGCTCGCCGTCATCGAGGAGATGGCCGGCCGCGGCCTGCGCGTGCTGGCCGTGGCGACCAGACCGGCCGCCGACTTCGCCGCCGAACCCGACGCCGACACTGCCGAGCAGCAACTGGAGCTGCTGGGGCTGCTCGGCCTGCAGGACCCGCCCCGGGCGAGCGCTGCTGACGCGATCGCCGCCTGCCGGCGCGCAGGGATCCGGGTGGCGATGATCACCGGCGACCACCCCGCCACCGCACGAGCGATCGCGGCAGAGGTCGGCCTGTCGGATCACGACGGGCTGGTCGTGGAGGGCAAGGACCTGCCGGCCGACGAGCAGGTGCTGGGCGCGCTGCTGGATCGCGAGGGCGTGGTCGTCGCCCGCGTCGCGCCGGAGGACAAGCTGCGCATCACGCGCGCGCTGCAGGCGCGAGGGCACGTGGTGGCCATGATCGGCGACGGCGTGAACGACGGTCCGGCACTGCGCGCCGCCGACATCGGCATCGCGATGGGTCGCACGGGCACCGACGTCGCACGGGAAGCCGCCGACCTCGTCCTGCTCGACGACGACTTCGCCACCATCGTGGTCGCCATCGAGCAGGGTCGGGCCACGTTCTCCAACGTGCACCGCTTCCTCACCTACCACCTCACCGACAACGTCGCCGAGCTCACCCCGTTCGCGGTGTGGGCGCTGTCGGGCGGCCGCTTCCCACTGGCGCTCGGCGTGTTGCAGATCCTGTGCCTCGACATCGGCACCGACCTACTGCCCGCCCTCGCGCTCGGCGCCGAGGCTCCGAACCCGGGCGCGCTCGAGCAACCGCCGAGTGGTCGCCATCTCATCGACGGTGCCCTGCTGCGCCGTGTGTTCGGCGTGCTGGGGCCGACGGAAGCGGTGATGGAGATGACGGCGTTCGTGGTCGCGCTGGTCGCCGCCGGCTGGCGCCCGGGCGACACCTTCCCCACGGGCCACGCACTGCTCGCCGCGTCGGGCGCTGCGTTCGCGGCAGTCGTGATCGGGCAGGCCGCGAACGCGTTCGCCTGCCGCAGCGCAACTCGGCGGCCGGGCGCGCTCGGATGGACGAGCAACCGGCTGCTGGTCGGTGCAGTCGCGGTGGAGCTCGTGTTGCTGGCCGGGTTCCTGCTCGTCGGGCCGATCGCCGAGCTGCTCGAGCATGCGCCGCCGCCGGCGGCCGCCCTGTTCGTGGCCGCGCTCACGGCGCCTGCGCTGCTCGCGGCCGACGCGCTGCACAAGCGGCAACGCCGGCGGCGGCACGCGCCGAGGGCCGGCTCGGCCGGTTGACGTCAGGCCGGTGGTACGGCCACCAGCACCGAACGACCGCTGTGGTGGACGATGCTGGAGGCGGTGGAACCGAGAATGGCGTCGCGCACCGGGCTGTGACTGCGGTGTCCCACCACCACCAGATCGGCGTCGGTCTGGTCGGCCACCGCGCGCACCTCGTGGCTCACGTTGCCGGTACGAACCTCGATGGTCCATGTGCCCGAGTAGCCCGCCATCCGAGCGGTGGACTCGGTGCTGATGAGCGTGTCGAGCTCGTCCTCCGCCTGCGCGTACTCCATCGCACCTGCGGGACCGAGGCTGAACGCGCGCAGCTTCTCGCGCACGTGCACCACGGTGATGGCCGCCTGCTGCAGGCCACCGATGACCGCCGCGAGCTCGAGCGCGGAGAACGACTCCGGCGAGCCGTCGACGGCGACGACGATGTTGCTGAGGCGAGGCTGGGTGGTGGTCATCGGGGTTCTCCTGTGCGGTACGAGACGAGGAAGCGATCGAGCACGTAGTCGGCCAGCTCGGGCATGCGGTCGACATCGCCGTTGAGCGTGGCGAGCACGAGCGGCCCGATCAGCGTGTGGGTGATCTGGCGAGGATCGAGGCCGGCGGGCAGCCGGCCCTCCTCGGCGCCGAGGTGGAGGATGGACGCAACGGTGGTGAGCTTGTCGTCGAAGTCGGCGGCGAGCAGCTCGGCCATCTCCGGTGAGTGCGTGCGCAGTTCGAGCAGCGCGGGCAGTGTGCGCGCCCAGTCGGGTGCCGACAACGCGACGACCGCACGGTCGATCCACCAGCGCAGCGCGACGTCGAAGCCGCGCGACAGGTCGACCGGCTCGGGCTCCGGCACGTTGGCGCGCATCACGTCGACGAGCAACTCCTGCACGGAACTCCAGTGACGGTAGAGCGTCGACTTGGCCACACCCGAGCGTTCGGCGACGGCATCGACGGTGACCCCGCGCACGCCCGTCTCGACGAGCAGTTCGGTGGCCGCGGCGAGCAGGCAGGCTCGGCTGCGGACCACACGCGGATCCTGGTCGACGGTTCTCACAGCGGGAGATCTTGTCGCTGATTGCGCCGGTGATGTTGGACTCATACAAACGCAACGATACTGTTTCGTTTCATAAGTTCCCACCTCTGAAGGAGTTCCGTGAGCGCCACCCCCACCGCGCTGCCGATCGACAGCCCGACGGTCGCCGTCGACAAGCGTGCCCAGCGCAACATTCTCATCGCGATGATCACCGCGCTCGTCGCCGTGCTCGCTGCCATGTCGGGCCTCAACGTGGCTCAGCAGGAGATGGCCATCGACCTCGGCGCGTCGCAGGGTGGCGTGCTGTGGATCATCAACGCCTACACCGTCGCGCTCGCAGCGCTGCTGCTGCCCGTCGGCGCCATCGGCGATCGTTTCGGCCGCAAGACCGTGCTGCAGGTCGGTCTGGTCGTGTTCGGCCTCGCCACCATCGGCGCACTGCTGGCCACCAGCACCGCGGTGATGATCCTCGCTCGTGTCGCCGCCGGTGCGGGCGCGGCGATGATCATGCCGGTCACCCTCTCCATCATCACCTCCAGCTTCCCGCCGGAGGACAAGGCGAAGGCCATCGGCATCTGGGCCGGGTTCGCCGGCGGCGGCAGCATGATCGCGATGTTCGTGTCGGCGTTCATGATCGACGTGCTCACGTGGCGGTGGGTGTTCCTGCTCCCGCTGGTCCTCGTGGCGGTGTCGGGCGTGATGAGCACGCTGCACGCGCCGAACTCGAAGGAGGCCACCGGTCACCGCTTCGACACCGTGGGTTCCGTGCTGTCCGCGCTCGCCATCGGCGGGCTCGTGCTCGGCATCCACGAGGGTCCCGAGAAGGGCTGGACCTATCCGCTCACCATGGTCGCGATGGTCATCGGCTTCGTCAGCGCCGTGCTGTTCGTCACGTGGGAGCGCCGGCAGGCCGAGCCGCTGCTCGACATCAGCGCGTTCCGCGACCGCGGCCTCGCCGCCGGCTCGTTGACGCTCCTCATCGTGTTCGCGGTGATGTTCGGCGTGTTCCTGGTGCTGTTCCCGTTCTTCCAGGCCGTGCTCGGTTGGACGGCGTTGAAGTCGGCGGCCGCGATGCTGCCGATGACGGTGGTGATGATGCCGATGTCGACCATTGCGCCGAAGATCGCCCGCACGCTCGGCCGGCGCAACACGATGGCAAGCGGCGTCGCCATCTTCGCACTCGGCCTCACGACGATGGCGCTACGGGCATCGGTGGAAGGCGGCTACCTGTCGGTGCTGCCCGGGCTCATCATCATCGGGCTCGGGATGGGCCTCACGATGACCCCGTCGACGGAAGCGATCACCGAGACGTTGCCCGCCGAGAAGCAGGGCGTCGCGTCGGCGCTCAACGACGTGTCGCGAGAGCTGGGCGGCGCGGTCGGCATCGCGCTGCTCGGGTCGGTGCTCACTGCCGGCTACCGCTCCGCCATCGAGCCCAACCTCGTCGGCATCTCCCCCGAGTTCGCGGAGTCGGCCAGCGAAGGCATCGGATCTGCGTTCGCCGTCGCCGGTCGGGCCGGCGAACAGGGCCCGGCCATCATCGACGCCGCCAAGCACGCGTTCGTCAGCGGCTGGACCCAGTCGATGTGGCTCGGTGTCGGCATGGCCGGGGTCGCGCTCGCCTACCTCATCGTCCGCGGGCCCGCCCGCGTCACGCACACGGTGCCGGTACGCGCCGACGAGCTCGTCGAAGTCGGCTGACGCCTCAGCCTCGGCGCCAGATGGGTTCGGCGGCATCGCGGCCGTCGGCCGACACTCCGGCCATCAGCCGCTCCATCGCTGCGGCCATCTTGCGGCCGCGGCCTTTGGCGATCTCCGCCAGCGGCCCCTCGAACGACTCGTCGACGGTGCTGCAGAACAACGCGACCCATCGGTCGTAGTGCTCGTGCGACAACGGCGTGCGCTGGTGCACCGGTTCGTGCGCGCGCAGCGGTTGCCCTTCGTAGCCCGCCTCGCCCAGCAACTGCCAGGCCCAGAAGTCGACGAGTGTGGCGATGTGCGCGTTCCAGTTCACCTGCGCGGCCTCGAACACGGGGCCGAGCAGATCGTCCATCGCAGCGTCGCGGTAGAAGTTGCGCACCAGCCGTTCGATGTCGTCACGATCCACGAGGTCGA
>CAZWCU010000089.1:0-15244 GCA_964632715.1 uncultured Bifidobacterium sp.
CGACGCGGCACGGTGTCACACCCCTGCCGTAAGGTGCATCGCATGCCCGATCCTGTCAGCGCCCAGCGGTTCGCCGTGGTCGATGTCGAGACCTCGGGCCTGTCCACTCGTCGGCACCATGTGCTGCAGGTGGGTGTGGTCGTGGTCGACGGCAGCGGCGAGGTGCTCGATCGCTGGAGCAGCCTGGTGGCGCCGCGCTTTCGGTGGTGGTTCCGCGTCGGCCCCACCCGCCTGCACGGCATCCGCCGGCGCGACCTGCGTTCCGCGCCCGCTGCGACGCTGGTGCTCGCACAGCTGGCCGAACGCCTGCAGGGTGCCCGCTTCGTGGCCCACAACGCCTCGTTCGACCTGGCGTTCCTGCAGAAGTCGGCGGCGCGGGCCGGGGTGGCGCTGCCGTTCAACGAGCCGGTGTGCACCTTGCGTCTGTCACGCCAGCTGGATCCCGAGCGGCAGCTGTCGCACCGCCTCACCGACCTGTGCGCCCGCTACGACATCCAGCTCGTGCGCCCGCACGACGCACTGGCCGACGCCGATGCCACCGCAGCGGTGCTCCCCCACCTGTTGCGTGCGCACGGCATCGTCACGGTGGATCAGTTGCCGTCGCTGCCCGTGCGGTAGCGCCGCAACAACGCCTGCGCAGCCTCCGCGCCCACGTTCACCCATTCCGGCGGCTCCATCACGCCCGCGTCCGGTCCTAGTCGCAGCATCAGGTCGCGCAACCAGCGCTCGCTGGCGACGGTGACCTCGATCAACCATCCGTCGCCGTCGGCGGTGACCGCCCGTGTGGGGTAGCGCTCGGCCACCCAGCCACCACTCGCGGGCACGCGCAGGGTCGCCGTCGGCAGCTCGTCGTCGGAGAACCAGCTCTCGCCGGAGGGAACCTCCACGTCACGCAGTGGGTCGACGGCTCCGGTGAGCTCGCAGGTCTCGATGCGATCGATGCGGAAGGTGCGCTCCTCGCCGCTGCGCCGGTCGTCGGCGATCACGTACCAGTGGCCGCTGTCGACGAACACGCGCCGCGGAGTGATCTCCCGCTCCGTGCGACGGTCGGCCGCCGGCGACCAGTAGCTGATGCGGAGTCGAGCCCCAGCGGCGGCCGCCTCGGCGACGGCCGATGTCATCGGCGGCGGCGGCGTCTCCACCACGACCGCGTCGTCGCCGAGCAACGCGGCCAGCTTGCGCAGCGCTCGGGCGAGTGCGCCGTCGGTGTCGGCACCGGGCAGCTGCATCGCGACACGCGCCGCCGCCAACAGTGCGAAGCCTTCCGGGGCAGTGAGGCGCAACGGTCGCGTGAACAGGCGCGGCACGCCGGCGAACACCGTGCCGTCGTCGATGAACACGTCGACCATCTCGTCGACGAACGGCGGCAGCCCGCACATGGCCGCCAACTCGAGGTCCTTCACCAGCTCCTGTTCGGTGAGCTCGAAGCGGTCGCACATCTCCGCCACCGACACCTCGCCGCGCTCCATCAACCACGGGAGCATCACCAGCAACCGCCGCAAACGGTCGCCGGTGGGGCGCGGGCCGCGTCGAACGGTCATCGCGCGACCGCCAGCGCCTGCAGCCACTCGACCACGGCAGCACGCACCTCGGGCGGGCCGAGCACCTCCGCGTGCTCGCCCAACCCGAACAGCCAGGAGCGGAACGCGTCGAGGTTTGCACACGGCACCTCGGCCACGATGGCCCCGTCGTCGCGCCGCTGCACCACCGCGCCCTCACCGAGCTCACGCTCGATGGCCCCCGCTCTCGGTTCGTCGACGAGCACCTGCGCGCGCGCCGCCGGCTCCTCGCCGATGAGCTTCGGATCCGACGGGAAGGTGGTGCGCGGGTCGAACCCGTCGGGCCGCTCGAAGGCGGCGGGTGCGCCGACGACGAGGTCGCCCTCGAGGCGATCGACGCGGTAGGTGCGCACCTCCTGCTTGTCGACGTCGTGACCGATGACGTACCAGAAGCGCTCGCGCAGCAGCAGCGAGTAGGGCTGGAGGCGGCGCAGCGATCCGCGGTACTCGAAGGACACCTCGGAGCGACTCGCGGTGGCCTCGCGCAGCGCGGGGAGCGACGGCAGCTCGGGAATGTTGGCAACCACCACCGGAGCAGAGCTGCGATCGCCGCCCAGCTTCAGCAGACCGAACTGAGCATCGGCCAACCGAGCGGCGGCCACTGCCAGCTGCAGGGCAGCCTGTTCGTCCGCGGTGAGCTGCAGGTCGGCGAGCTCGTAGCGCCCACGATCGATCCGGTAGGCGGTTCGGCCGGCGTCGCTGCCCGACAGCACCTCGCTCTCCAGCGGCACGCCGATCTCGCGCAGCAGCGCCTTGTCGCGCTCGAACGCACCGCGCTGTGCGCCCTCGCCGGCCGGATACTGCCCTTCCAGCTCGAAGACGATCTGCTCCTGCGTGAGCGGCGAACGCGTCTCCATGAGCAGCGCGACCAGGTTGGTGATGCGTTCCAGCGCGTCTGCCATAGGTCTCTACTCTGCCGCATGAACGGCGCGTTCGCTGGCACATCGCCACCTACCCTGTATCCGTGACTTCGCTCGAACAACTCCCTCGCCCCAGCGCCAAGCGGCTCGCGGTGCGCGTCACGCCCGACGCCCTGCGCCACATCCGCGCCGGGCACCCGTGGGTGTTCGACCACTCCATCGACACCATCAGCCACGCGGGCGCGCCCGGCGACCTGGCCGTGGTCTTCGACTCGGACCGCAAGTTCGCCGCACTCGGATTGTTCGACCCGGCCAGTCCGATGCGTCTGAAGATGCTGCACCGCGGGCGACCGGTCACGGTGGACCGCGCGTTCTGGGCCACACGCCTGGCCGACGCACTGCAACGACGCGAGTCGCTGGCCACCAGCGACGACACCAACGGCTACCGCTGCATCAACGGTGAGAACGACGGCTTCCCCGGGTTGGTGCTCGACCGCTACGACCGCACGTTCGTCCTCAAGATCTACTCGCCCATCTGGGTACCGCACCTGGCCGATCTGGTGCCGGTGATCGACGAGGCGCTGCATCCCGAGGCGCTCGTCCTTCGGCTCGCGCGCAACATCGAACCCGCCGACCTGCACGGTCTGGAGGAGGGCGATGCGCTCATCGGTCTCAGTCCGTCGAGCCCGGTCATGTTCCAGGAGCGCGGCCTCACCTTCGAGGCCGACGTGGTGCACGGCCAGAAGACCGGCCACTTCCTCGACCAGCGCGAGAACCGTGCGCACCTCGGCACGTTGGCCGCCGGCGCGCGGGTGCTCGACCTGTTCGCGTGCACCGGCGGCTTCACCGTGCACGCCGCGGCAGGGGGCGCCGAGTCGGTGCATGCGGTCGACATCAGCGAACCGACGCTCGCCGTCGCGGCGCGCAACCTCGGCTACAACGCGCAACTCCCCGAGGTCGCCGCGTGCAGGTTCACGCCCGTCGTCGCCGACGCGTTCCGCGAGATGGATCGCCTCCACCGGCGCGGCGAGAAGTTCGACATCGTGGTCATCGACCCGCCATCGTTCGCTCGTCGGGCGTTCGAGACAGAGCGTGCCATCAGCGCGTACGCCAAGCTCACCGACATCGGCGTGCGCCTCGTGCAGCGCGACGGTCTGCTCGTGCAGTCGTCGTGCAGCAGTCGTGTCGGCGCCGACGACTTCTACGCCACCGTCGCTCGCGCCGCGGCTCGTGCCGGCCGGCCGCTCGACGAGCTGCGTCGCACCGGCCACGCGCTCGACCACCCGGTCACGTTCCCGGAGGGCGCGTACCTGAAGACCGTGTTCGCCCGCGTTCCCTGACTCGCGTCCACGCCAACACCGTGCAGCGGGGCCGGTGATGCAGACTGTGCCGATGCAACCGATCTCCCGCCGTGTGTTCCTGGCCAGCGCAGCGGCGGTCGTCATCGCCGCGTGCAGCGACGACTCGAACGGTGCCGACTCGAACGGCGACACCACCACCGTCGCCGACTCGGTCGCTCCCAGCACCGACGCGGCGACGACCACGGTGGCGCCCACCACCACGCTGCCCACCGTCGAACTGTCCGGCGACCCGTTCACACTCGGCATCGCGTCGGGCGATCCAGATGCCACTGGCGTCATGCTCTGGACGCGCTTGGCACCGGCGCCACTCGACGGCGGTGGCATGCCCGCCGACGACGTCGACGTCGTGTGGGAGACCAGTGCGAGCTCCGACTTCGCCACTCTTGCCGACAGCGGCACCGAGACGGCGACGGCCGCACACGGTCACTCCGTGCACGCCACCGTCACGCTCGAACCGGGCCTGTGGTACTACCGCTTCCGCGTCGGCGAGTACACCAGTCCGGTGGGCATCACGCGCGCAGCGCCGGCCACCGATGTGGCGGTCGCCAGTGCCCGCTTCGCCGCCGGCAGCTGCCAGAACTACGCGCACGGCTACTACGCCGCCCACCGCGACATCGTGGAGCAGCAACCCGACTTCATGCTCTGGCTCGGCGACTACATCTATGAAGGCGCCGAGGGGCCCGACGACGGCACCGGCCGCACGCACCTCGGGCCGGAACCGACCACGGTCGAGCAGTACCGGAACCGCTACGCCCTGTACAAGAGCGACCCGCAGCTGCAGGCTGCTCACGCCGCGTATCCGTGGTTCGTGATCTGGGACGACCACGAGGTGGAGAACAACTACGCCGACCTCACGCCACAGGATCCGGCCGACGCCGGCGGCTTCCAGGAGCGTCGGTTCGCCGCCTACCAGGCGTGGTGGGAGCACCAACCCGTGCGGCTCGCCGCACCTGCCGCAGCCGACCAGGAGTACCGCATCTATCGCGACTCGCAGTGGGGCGACCTGATCGAGCTCGCGCTGCTCGACGGCCGCCAGTACCGCAGCGACCAAGCCTGCGGCGACGCGCAGCTGAACCTCGATCCCGCGTGTCCCGAGACCTTCGATCCCGCGCGCACGATGCTCGGCGACGCGCAGTCGGAGTGGCTGGTCGGCACGCTCGCCGGCTCGAACGCTGCGTGGAACGTGGTGGGCAACCAGGTCGTGTTCGCCGACGCGACGTTCAACGGCGCCGTGCTCAACTACGACCAGTGGGACGGCTACCCCGCCACACGCACCCGGCTGCTGCAGGCCATCTCCGACGCCGGAGTCGGCAACCTGGTGGTCGTCACCGGCGACATCCACCTGGCCGCCGTGGCCCACCTGAGAGCCGGCGCGCCGGGTGTCGGCGCCCCCGTGGGCGTCGAGTTCGTCACCACCTCCATCGCGTCCGACGGCCTGATCGGCGACGAGCTCACCGAGGTGCTCAAGACGTTCCCCGACCTGGTCGACGCGGAGCTCGCCCATCGCGGGTACAGCCTGCACACGGTGACGCCCGAGCGGTGGACCAGCGAGTACCGCATCGTCACCGACGTCGACGATCCCGACAGCACGGTCACGGTGTACAGCACCTACACCGTCGAGGCCGGCAGCAACACGGTGGTGAAGGTGACGTGACCACGTTCCTCGTCGTCGCCTCCATCGTCGTCGGCGTGGTCGTCGCGCTCGGGGTGCTCGCCCTCACGATTCGCAAGATCGCCACGTCGGCCACCGTCGGCGCGCTCGCCGACCCGGCCGTAGCCGGCGCCATCTCCGCCGCGCCTGCACTGCTGGGTGGCATCGACGCCGAAGGTGTCGGCAGCACGCACGGCAACGGGGCGCTGGCGCTGCACCGGGATCGCCTCGTGTTCGTGCTGGGCATGCCGCGCCGCACGATCGAGATCCCGCTGGCCGATGTCACCAGCGTGGAGGTGGCGCCGGCACTCCGCATGCCGGGGCGCTACTCACGCGGCGGCGGACCATGGTTGACCGTGCAGTGGCGGCAGGCCGAGGGCACCGGCACCGCCGGGGTGCTGGTGCCGGAGCCGAAGAAGTGGGCGCAGGCGATCAGGCCAGGCGCGTGGATCGATACCACCGGATGAGGTCGTTCGTCGACGAGTCGTGCTGCGGCTCGTCGCTGCTCGACAGCTCCGGCGTGATGCGGTTGGCGAGCGCCTTGCCCAACTCGACGCCCCACTGATCGAAGCTGTTCACGTTCCACACCACGCCCTGCACGAACACGATCTGCTCGTACAGCGCGATGAGCTGGCCGAGCACCGACGGCGTGAGCTGCGGGGCGAGGATGGTGGTGCTCGGCCGATCGCCGGGGAACACGCGGTGTGCCTGCTGGTGCTCGGGGATGCCGTCGGCCACCACCTCGTCGAGCGTCTTGCCGAACGCCAGCGCCTCTCCCTGCGCGAACAGGTTGGCCATCAGCAGGTCGTGCTGGTCGTAGAGCGCATGGTTCGGCTGCGCGAAGCCGATGAAGTCGATCGGCACCAGTCGCGTGCCCTGGTGGATCAACTGGTAGAAGGCGTGCTGGCCGTTGGTGCCCGGCTCGCCCCACACGATGGGTCCGGTGGTGGTGGCCACCGCCGAGCCGTCGAGCCGAACCCGCTTGCCGTTGCTCTCCATGTCGAGCTGCTGCAGGTAGGCGGCGAAGCGACGCAGCTCGTGCGCGTACGGCAGCACCGCCTTGGTCTCGGCGCCGAGCACGTTGTGGTACCAGATGCCCAGCATGCCCATCACCACGGGCGCGTTCTGCTCGAACGGCGCCGTGCGGAAGTGCGTGTCGATGAGGTGGAAGCCGTCGAGGAACTCGCGGAACCGTTCCGGGCCGATGGAGATCATCAGCGACAGGCCGATGGCCGAGTCGACCGAGTAGCGGCCGCCCACCCAGTCCCAGAACCCGAAGATGTTGCCACCGTGATCGTTGTCGGTGTCGATGCCGAACTCCGCGACCTTGGCCGCGTTGGTGCTGACGGCCACGAAGTGCTTCGCCACCGCATCGTCGCCCAACTCCGCGGTGAGCCACTGACGCGCCTGGTTGGCGTTGGTGATGGTCTCGATGGTGGTGAACGTCTTCGAGCTGACCACGACGAGCGTGGTGGCCGGGTCGAGGTCGGCGAGGTTGGTGGTGATGTCGGCACCGTCGACGTTGCTGACGAACCGGCAGTCGAGGCCTGGCTGCCCGAACGCCTCGGTGGCCAGGTACGCCATGGCCGGCCCGAGGTCGCTGCCCCCGATGCCGATGTTGACGACGGTGGCGATGCGCTTCCCGGTGGCGCCCACCCACTGACCGCTGCGCACCTGCTGTGCGAACACCGCCATCCGGTCGAGCACCTCGTGCACGTCGGGCACCACGTCGCGACCGTCGACGAGCACCGTGCTGTCGCGCGGTGCGCGCAGTGCGGTGTGCAGCACGGCGCGTTGCTCGGTGGTGTTGATCTGCTCGCCCGCGAACATCGCATCGCGCCGCGCGGCGATGCCGGCCGCCGCGGCCACCGACATCAGTGCGGCCACCACTCGATCGTCGATGCGGTGCTTCGAGTAGTCGATGCGCAGCTCGCCGGCCTGGAGCACGTAGCGCTGGGCGCGGCCGGGATCGTCGGCGAACAGGGTGCGCAGGTGAGCGGGCGGCGGCGTGGCCTGCAGCGCGGCCCATTCGGGAGTGGTGGTGATGTCCATCGGGTTCGACGCTACCGATCCACGGGAAGTTGTGCCGCCGCGGCACGGTCGACGACGACGACGGTGCCGGTGCGGCGCACCCGCTGCACCGGCAGCGACGGGTCGCGCAGCATCCAGCGGGCGAGCACCGGCGCCTTCGGCTCACCCACCGCCAGCACCAGCCGGTGGCGCGCGCCGTTCACCACGCTCGGCGTGAGCGTCATCCGCTCGAAGCCGTTGAACGTGGCGCACATCGCCACCGGATCGTCCGAGTCGATCACCGGATCTCCCGGTGGCCACGATGCAGTGTGGCCGTCGTCGCCGAGGCCGAGGTGCACCACGTCGAACCGCTCCGGGAGCCCGACCGCGTAGCGCCGGGCCGCGGAGGTGAGGTGCCGCGCGGTCACCGGCATCAGGTGCACGCGAGCGCCTGCGCCGTCGAGTCCTTCCAGCTGATGTGCGTTGCGCGCCGGATCAGTGCCGACCGCGACTCGCTCGTCCACCTGCCACACCCCGACGCGCTGCCACGGCACGTCGAGCTCGACGAGCGCAGCCAACATCAGCACCGGGGTGCTGCCGCCGCTCACCGCGAGCGACGCAGATCCGCGACGACGCACTGCGTTGCCCAGCTGACCGGCCATCCACCGAGCGGCATCGGCCGCCGCCTGCGCGGCATCGGCCGCCACCCGGATCTCCATGGCGACGAGCTTGGCAGATCAGCGGCTCACTCGCCGGTGAAGTGGGCCTCGCGCCGCTCGAGGAAGGCCTTGACACCTTCACGATGATCGGCGGTGCGGAACAGCTCCCCGAGGGACCGTGACACCCACTCGCCGAGCTGGGTCCAGTCCGGGTCGAGGGCCTCGCGCATGCCGGCCTTCAACCGTTGCACTGCGAGTGGCGGTCGGGAGGCGATCTTCTCCGCGAGCGCAAGTGCGGTGGGCAGCAGCTCGTCGTGTGGCACCACCCTCGACACGAGGCCCCACGCCTGCGCGGTGGCGGCGTCGATCACGTCGCCGGTGAACAGCATCTCGGCGGCGCGCTCGCGACCGACCAGCTGTGCGAGCCGCCCGAGCCCGGCGACGTCGCTGCACAACCCGCGCAGCACGAACAGCTCACCGAACTTGGCGCGCTCGCTGGCCACTCGTAGGTCGGCCATCATGGCCAGCTCCATCCCCCACCCGACCGCCGCACCGTTCACGGCGGCGATCACCGGCACATCGCTGTACAGCAACGCGTCGGCCGCGGGCGTGAGCCGGGGCTGCACCGCCACCGGCTTGGGACCGTCGCCGCCACCCATCACCTCGCGCACGTCGTCGCCACTGCAGAAGGCCGGATCGCTGCCGGTGATGACCAGGCAGCGCGCGGTCGTGGTGCGGACTGCCCGTTCGAGCTCGTCGTAGCTCTGGTAGCGCAACGCGTTGCGCACCTCCGGACGATCGATGGTGACGACGTCGACATCGCCCACTCGTTCCACACGTACGTCTGCCACGTTCGCCTCCCTCTCCCGTACTGTAGGAAGCGATGGCCACTCTCTCCAGTACCGGACTCGACGCACTCGCACACCGCATCCAGCAGGAGGTCGAGTCGGGCAACATCACCGCCGCGCAAGTGGCCGTCGGGTTCGACGGACACGTGGTGCACTTCCAGGCGTTCGGCGCCGCCACCGTCACCGATCGCCTGATCATCTTCTCCGCCACCAAGACGCTCGTGGCGATGGCGTTGCTGCCGCACTTCGCCGACGGCACGCTCGACCTCACCACCCCCGTCGCGCACTACCTGCCCGAGTTCGGCCACCACGGCAAGGCCGACGTCACCGTGCTCCAGCTGCTCACCATGCAGGGCGGGTTCCCGCAGGCTCCCATCGGCCCCGCCGCGTGGGGAACCAGCGAAGGCCGTCGATCGGCGTTCGCCGAGTGGACGCTCGACTGGCCGGCCGGTTCCCGCACCGAGTACCACCCCGTGTCCGCGCACTGGGTCATCGCCGAACTGCTCGAGACGCTCAACCAGCGCAGCTACCTCGACGTGGTGCACGAGCGCATCATGCAGCCGGCCGGCGTCGGCCGCAGCCTCGGCCCGGAGGCCGTCGGCGCGCTCACCGTGCGAGCCATCGGCGAGTACCCCAGCGACCCCGCCGTGCTCGCCGAGACCTACGGCCGCCCCGAGCTGGTGCCGGTGGCCAGCATCGGCCCCGACGCGCTGCTCTCGATGAACGACCCGCGGGCGCAGGCTGCGGGCGTGCCCGGCGGCGGCGCCGTCGCCACCGCCGCCGACATCGCCGCCATCTACCAACACTTCCTCCACAACCGTGGCGGCGCACTGCCCGACGACTGGCTGGCCGACGCTCGTGGCACCATCCGCAACGGCAGCGTCAGCGTCAGCGACATGGTGCCGGCCAACCGCACCATCGCCGCCTACACCTCCGGCAACGACGGGTACCACCTGCACCGCTGGATGCCCGCCGCACCACAGGCGTTCGGCCACGCCGGCGCAGGTGGCCAGCTGTGCTGGGCCGACCCGGTCTCGGGTCTCAGCTTCAGCTTCCTGCACGACACGCTGCACCAGGACCCACGCGTCGAGTTCCACCGCGCCGCCGACCTCAACGACCTCGCGCTCGCGTTGCTGCGGTAACGCGCTCATGGCCCAGCTCACGCACGCGCCACCGTCCGCGCACCACGAGCAACGCATCGGCATCATCGCCGGCCTCACTGCCTACGTGGTGTGGGGGCTGCTCACCATCTACTGGAAGCAGCTCAGCGAGTTCGATGCGTTCGAGCTGATCGGTTGGCGCATCACCTCGTCGGCCGTCATCATGGCGATCATCCTCACGGTCACCCGGCGCTGGTCGCACCTGGCCGTGTTGCGTCGCGATCGGGCGCTGCTGCTGCGAGTCGCCGCCGCGGCGGTGCTGCTCACCGTGAACTGGACCGCGTACGTGTGGGCCGTGGTGCACGACCACGTGCTCGAGACCGCGCTCGGCTACTTCATCGCGCCGTTGGGCACCGTGATGGTCGGGGTGATCGTGCTGCACGAGCCGATGCGCCAGGCACAGAAGATCGCCATCGGCCTCGCCGCCGCTGCGGTGGTGGTGCTCACCATCTCCTACGGCCGCGTGCCGTTCCTGGCCATCGTCATCGCGATCTCGTGGACCATCTACGGGTACTTGAAGAAGCACGTGCCGCTGAGCCCGGTGGAGAGCATGGCCGCAGAGTCGTTCATCCTCGTCATCCCCGCGGCGGCCGTTGCGATTGCGCTCGCCGGTCGGGCCGGCAGCCTGCCCAACAGCGCGTCGGCCGGCGAGCTGGTCTTCGCGGTGGGCACCGGCTTCGCCACCATCGGCCCGCTGATGCTGTTCGCGTACGCCGCGCACCGAGTGCCGCTCACCGTGATCGGCCCGATGCAGTACATCGTGCCGTCGATGAACTTCGTCATCGGTTGGCAGCTCTACGACGAGCCGCTGTCGGCCACCAAGCTCGCCGGCTTCGCGCTCGTGTGGATCGGCCTCGTCGTGCTCACGCTCGACTCCCTCCGCCGCGCCCGCCGCTCCTGACCATCCGAGGCTTTCCTCCAGCCCGGTGCCTTCCGAGGGTTTCCGCGTGGATTCCCGGGAGGTGAGCCTCGGGTTGGAGGAAGGCCTCGGACGGGGGCTGGACGCGGAAGTGGCCCGCCCCCGGAGGGACGGGCCACTGTGCCGATGAGAACCGAGCGGGTCAGCTCTCGAATTCGGTGATCAGCTCGCCGATGTCGGTGAAGGTCGCCGTGTCGGCGTCGTACTGGCGCACGACCAGGCTCTCGGCCAGGTAGGCGTCCTCCTCGCCGCTCATCGTGAAGACCACGCCGTCGATGCCAAGGGTGGGCTCGTAGGTGAAGTTGCGAGCGGCGTTGATGATGGACGCCTGGGTGAGGCCCTCGGGCGAGGCTGCTGCCTGGATGAGGATGGCCACGGTGGTCTCCGCGGCGGTCCAGCCGGCCCCAGCGGTGGCGGCGACGTCGGACTTGCCTTGGGCCTCCATGAACGCCAGGTACTCGGCGACTTCTGGCACTTCGGCGTTGGCCGGGTCGGCCACGTCGATCAGGTTGCCGGAGGTGTAGATCCCGTCGGCCCCGGCGCCGGAAGCGCCGAGGATGAGGCTGCTGGCGCAGGTGTTGGTGAGGAACACGGCCGGGGTCCAGCCGGCGTTGGCCGCCTTCGCGTTGGCGACCTCGGTGAGGAAGCTGATGCACTGGGCACCCAGCGGCACGGCCATGATCACGTCGGGTGCTTCGGCAGCGATGTTGGTGACCTGGGCCACCGGCGGCGCGGAGTCGGTGCCCTCGATGGTCTCCTCCGACACGATCGTGATGCCGTACTCATCGGCGATCTCCGTGAACGCATCGACGTACACCTGTCCGAACTCGGTGTTCACGTGGAACAGCGAGACGTTGGCACCATCGGGGTACAGCTCGGCGATCTGCGCGGCGTAGATGTACGACTCGACCGTGTACGGGGCCAGCTGGCCCGTGGTCCACGGGTAACCCGCCACGTCGCCCCATGCCGGCGAGCCGGTGAGTGCGGCGAGCTGCGGGATGCAGTTGTCGTTGAGCGTGCCACGGACCGCGGCGTTGTGCGGTGAGCCGATGATGCCGGAGAAGATGTCGGCGCCGGCGTCGATGAGCTTCGACACGGCACCGGGGGTGAGCTCGGCGTTGTACTGGTCGTCCTCGATGGCGACTTCGATGGTGACGCCCTCGAGCAGGTTGTTGTCGTTGGCGTACTTGATGTAGGCCTCGAACCCGTCCTTCACCGGCGCCCATGCGGCGGCGGCGGCGCCACCCGACAGCGGCATGGCCGAGCCAATGAGGATGCTGCCCTCGATGGGCGCGTTCGCGGCGTCGGGATCGACGCAGGCTTCGGTGTCGACTGCCCAACCCTCCGGCGCGGCCGGCTCGGTGGTCTCGGTGGAGCCCTCGGTGGTCTCGGTGGAGCCCTCGGTGGTCTCGGTGGCGCCCTCCGTGGTCTCGGGTGCCGGTGTGGTGGTGTCGGCGCTGCCGTTGTCGTCGTCGCCGCCACAGGCGGCGAGCAACAGGGCACCGGTGGTCAATGCTGCAGCAAAGATCCTCTTGCGTTGCTTCATTCGTGCTCCCCCTCGGAGTGAGTGTTGGTACTCGCGGCCGCAGTGGCCGCAGACGCCGCGCCCACCGCACCCGCGGGGCGAGGCAGGACGCGAACGACTCTTGGACTGTACTGCCTCCATACCCCCACCAGCCCTCTCGGGGCCACGAACATGAGCACGATGAGCAGCACGGCGAAGATGCCGTCGCTGGGTGGGATCTTCGCCCAGCCGAAGAACGGGCGCAGCACACCGGGAATGGCCTCGTCGCTGGCCCACCCACCGGTGATGTCGGTGACGTACACGTACACGGCGGCACCGATGATGGGACCCCACAGCGAGCCGGCACCGCCGACCACCATCACGATGAGGAAGGTGATGGCGCCGCGGACCGTGAGGCTCTGGATGCCCTCCGGGCTGACGCCACCCGTCTTGATGGCCGTGACGCAGCCGGGCAGCGCGCAGAGGCCGGCGGAGATGCCGAACACGAACGCCTTGGTGGCCACCAGGTTGACACCCATCACGGCGGCTGCGGTCTCGTTGTCGCGGATGGCGACCATCGACCGGCCGACACGGCTCTTCACCAGGCCGCGACACACCAGGTAGATGATGACGACGACGGCGACGGCGATCCAGTACCAGAACGCGGCCTTGTTGTCGGGCTTGCGCAGGTCGCCCAGCGGGTTCCAGCCGAAGATCTCGAAGTACTGCATCTGCCCGCGCGACGCGGCACCGATGTTGAAACCGGTGTCGGCCACCTGCGCGTCTTTCGTCGGCAGGCCGGAACCGCCGCCGGTGAGCCAGGAGAGCTTCTTCCAGGTGACCACCTGCGGGAACACCAACGCCAGCGCCAACGTGACGAGCGCGAGGTAGACACCCTTGATCCGCGACGCCGGGAACGACACGATGACGCCGAGCGCGAACGACAGCAGGAACGCCACCGGGAACGTGTACCACGGGCTCCAGCCGTAGCGCGACACCAGGATGCCGGTGGTATAGGCACCCATGCCGAGGAATGCGCTGTGGCCGATGGAGATCTGGCCGGTGTAGCCGAGCAGCAGGTTGAGCGACATGGCCGCACCCATGAGCACGAGCGCCTCGATGGCGGTCTGGATGGTGCCGGCGCCGGTCTTGGTGGGCACGTAGAGCACGAGCGCGAACACGACGACGGTTGCGGCGATGCGGAACGCCCAGTTGGCCGCGCCGCCTTCGCGGATGGTGGCGAGCGACTTCATACTCGTTCCACCTTCGCCGTGCCGAACAGGCCGGACGGTTTGAACAGCAGCACGATCAGGATGACCATGAACGCGACCGACAGCTTCATGTCCTGACCGATCCACTCCTGGGCGTAGCCCGACGCCATGTTCTCGACCACGCCGATGATGAGACCGCCGAGCACCGCGCCGATGGGAGAGTCGAAGCCGCCGAGCGTGGCCGCCGCGGAGCCGTAGATGAACACGGTGAACATCAGGCCGAGGTTGACGTTGCTGTTGAGACCGGCGATGACCACGCCACCGACGGCGCCGATGGCGGCCGCGAGGCCCCAGCTGACCATCAGCACCGTGTTGGTGCGGATGCCGGCCAGCTTGGCGCTCTCGGTGTTGCTGGCGACCGCTCGCATCGCGAGGCCGAACTTGGTCTTGTTGAACAGCAGGAACAGCAGCGCGGTGATCACCAGCACCAGCGCCAGGATGCCTGCCCGCTCGTAGCGGATGGTGACCCCGAACGGTTGCCAGAAGTCGTCGGGCGCGTTGGGGAACAGGCTCGGGTAGCTCTGCTGCTTGCTGCCGACGCCGGAGTTGGGCAGCTGCTGGTTGCCCCAGATGGCGCCGTCGAGCCAGTTGAGGAACGTGAACAGGCCGAGCGTGACGACGAAGACCGCGAACGGCGACTTCTTGCTGATCGGGCGCACCAGCGTGACCTCGGCCGCGGCACCGACAGCGAATCCGACAGCCATGCCCAGCACGAGAGCGATCCAGACCGGGATGCCCCACTCGCCGAACTGGTACACGCAGTACGCGCAGAACAACGCCATCTCGCCCTGAGCGAAGTTGAGGTGTCCGGTGCCGCGATAGATGATGACGAGACCCAGCGCGATGAGCGAGTAGACGCTGCCCTGGCTGAGACCATCGATGAGACGTTGGAAGAAAAGCTCCATCAGAACCCCAGGTATGCCTTTCGGATGGCGTCGTCGGCGCCCAGCTCCTCAGCTGAACCGCTGGCGACGATCTGGCCGGTCTCGAGCAGGTAGACGCGATTCGCGATGTGCATCGCCAGGTTGGCGTTCTGCTCGACGAGCAGCACCGACAGGCCTTCGTCGCGGTTCAGGCGTTCCAGCACCGCGAACAGCTCCTGCGTGATGAGCGGCGCCAACCCGAGGCTGGGTTCGTCGCAGAGCAGCAACTTCGGCCGGCTCATCAGCGCACGGGCGATGGCGAGCATCTGCTGCTCGCCGCCGCTGAGGCTGCCGGCGCGCTGTGCTCGTCGCTCGGCGAGACGAGGGAACACGGCGAACCACTTGTCCATGTCGTCGTTCACGCCGGCGCCGCCGTGGCGCCCGTAGGCACCCGCCAACGGGTTGTCCTCCACCGAGAGCTCGGGGAACGTGCCCCGGCCCTGCGGCCCCTGCGCGACGCCGGACCCCAGCATGGCGCCGGCCGACGCCTTGGGGATGTCGCGCCCGTCGAGCACGGTG
>CAZWCU010000090.1:0-8429 GCA_964632715.1 uncultured Bifidobacterium sp.
GGTCGGGCGCGGGGCGGTGGCGGCCGCGGTGGGGGAGGTACCACTGGCGGGTGGGGACGATCTCCAGCGGGGGCGAACCGCGCTCGTAGAACTCCACCGGGTGCGTGATGGGGCGTGCGTCGCCGAGCATCTCGCCACTGGCCTGCAGCAGCTCGACCACCTTGCGCTGCGCCTGCTTCGGTGCCAGGCCGGCGATCTGCCCGTAGGCCTCCACACCAGCGGGCGTGGTGATCCATGCGGGCGTCTCGCTCGCGAAGCGACCGTCGAACCCGATGAGGGCGCGCGACGGCAGGTTCAGCTCGCGCCACCAGGTGACGTCGGTGACGTCGCCGAAGGTGCAGATCATCGCCATGCCGGTGCCCTTCTCCGGGTCGGCGAGGTGGTGAGCGAGGATGGGCACCTCGACGTCGAACAGCGGCGTGCGCACCGTGGTGCCGAACAGCGGTTGGAAGCGCGGGTCGTCGGGGTGAGCGACCATCGCGACGCAGCTGGCGAGCAGCTCGGGGCGAGTGGTGTCGATGAGCAGGTCGCCGGTGCCGTGCTGCAGCGATGAGGCGGTGCGATGGAACGCGAGCTGGTGGTACGAGCCGGCGACCTCGCGGTCCTCCATCTCGGCCTGCGCGACCGCGGTGCGCTCGTCGATGTCGTAGAGCGTGGGTGCGTCCTGCTGGTACGCCTCGCCGCGTGCGAGGTTGCGCAGGAACGCGCGTTGGCTGATGCGTCGGGCGCGGTCGCCGATGGTGGTGTAGAGCAGCGACCAGTCGACCGAGAGACCGAGGCGGCGGAACAAGCCTTCGAACACGGCTTCGTCCTCGTGCGTGACTCGGTAGCACAGGTCGACGAAGTTGGGCCGGCTGGCCGCGATGGCGCGGTGGTCCTTGGGCACGTCGCCGAAGAACGGCGGCTGGAAATCGGGATCGAACGCGACGGCGGGATCGCAGCGGACGCCGGTGACGTTCTGCACGCGGCGCTCAGTGGCGAGGCCGTTGTCGTCCCAGCCCATCGGGTAGAAGACGGCCTTGCCCTGCATGCGCTGGTAGCGAGCGATGGTGTCGGTGTGGGTGTAGCTGAACACGTGACCGATGTGCAGCGAGCCGCTGACGGTGGGCGGCGGCGTGTCGATGGCGAACACCTGGTCGCGGACGGCTGCACGGTCGAACCGGTAGACGCCGTCGGCCTCCCACTGTTGCATCCAGTGAGCCTCGATGCCGTCGAGCGACGGCTTGTCAGGAATGTTCGACGTGCCAGCTTCCATAGACCGGCAAGGTTACGACGCGAGCGCGGCGACCCCTCCGTCCAAAACGCGGCTGAGCTCCACGCGCGTGCGCACGCCGAGCTTGTCGTACACCTTCGCGAGGTGGTTCTCGGCGGTGCGTCGCGAGATGAACAGACGCTCGCCGATCTCCTTGCTCGCCAACCCCTGCGCGGCGAGCATCGCGATCTCTCGCTCGCGGCGGGTGAGCGCCACCGGGCCGGTGTCGACCAGCAACGAGGTGGAGACCGCCTGGTCGCACAGCACTCGCAGCTCCGCG
Source organism: uncultured Bifidobacterium sp. (assembly GCA_964632715.1). Taxonomy (GTDB): domain Bacteria; phylum Actinomycetota; class Acidimicrobiia; order Acidimicrobiales; family Ilumatobacteraceae; genus UBA668. Next base: position 1,533 of record CAZWCU010000090.1, read on the forward strand.
GCGCGGTTCAGCGCGCGGGTGGCCGCGCGCTGATCGCCCGCGCGCCGCGCCGCGTCGGATGCGCGGCCGGCCGCCTCGCTGGCGAACAGGTTCAGCCCGCTCGACGCGAACCGTTCTGCCACCGTGGCGAGCAGCGCGTGGTCGTCGTCGACGATGGCCCGTGCGTGCTGCGCCATGGTGGGGAACAGCTCGCCCTGCGTGCCCTCGGCGAGTGCCTCCAACCGGTCGACCACTTCGTCTGCACAGTCGAGCCGCACCAACTCGTGGAGCAGGGTGAGCTCTCCACCGACATCGGCCCGCTCGCGGTGCACGCTGATGGCGGTGCGCAGGCCGCGCCGCGCGAGTTCGAGATGGCCCTGCGTGGCCTGCAGGCGTGCTCGCCCGAGCTCCGCGCCCCAGTCGAAGACGTGCGCATCGTGCGTGTCGGCGTCGAACGCGCGCAGGGCGCCGGCGGCAGCATCCACGTCGCCGGCGCTGCCGTGCACCAGCGCCATCGTGCACAGCACCCATCGTTGCGAGATGCCGGCGCCGCTCATCCGGCTCCACATCGCAGTGGCCTGCTCGATGGCGGGGCGCGCGGTGGCGGGGCGTCCGGCGAACACCTCGATGGCGGCGAGGCCGATGGCGGCGACACCGAGCTGTGCTTCGTTGATGCCGTTGAGCATGGCCTGGTGTGCGTCGGCGCGGGCGCCGGCGATGTCGCCGGACTGCAGCCGGCACAGCGCGCGCAGCGACACCATCAGCCGTTCGCTGAGGTTGATGCACTCCTGGCCGATGATGGCGTACGCATCGAACGCGCGCTGCAGCACATCGAGCGCGTCGAGCGGCTTGCCGCCGATGCGCAGCGCGTGCGCAGCGGCGAGCGCGGCGCGGATGAGCACTTGGTCGGGGCCGTGGGCGAGCAGTGGTTCGGCGATGCGCCACGCCTCGCCGTAGTTGGCCGACACCGCTTCGTAGACGGCCTGGTTGGCGAGCACCTCGTCGCGGGTGACGGCGTGGGCGGGAGCGGGGTCGTCGGCGGGCACGGCCGACAGGGCAGCCTCGGTGATGGCGGTGGCGCGAGCGAGGTCGCCCGCCACCCAGAACTCGAGCTGCGACTCGACCAGCGCCACACCCAGCAACTGACCGCTGTCGACCGCCGTGCCGCGCCATTCGTCGACAACGGTGCGTGCGGCTTCGGCGTCGCCGAGGCCGAGCAGCGCATTGGCCAGGCTCCACCCGGCGGCATAGTTGCCGGTGCCGTGGAACGCCCGGCGGCTGATGCGTTCGGTGAGCACCAGATCGCCGGCGGCGAACGCGATGGACGCGGCCTTGGTGAGCACCGCCGGTTCCATCTCGACGCCACCGTCGACCGCGAGTCGTGCGAGCTTGACGATGTCGCTGCGCCGGCGGGCGCCGGTGGCCTGCAGGTCGCGGGCCAGCGCCGCGAGCACGGCTCGCCGCTGCAGGTGTCCGGTGCCGGCGCGCAGCACCTCGCCGTACAGCGGGTGCGCCAGGCGAAGTTCCAGCCGGTTGCCGTCGAGCTCGACTGCCACCATCTCCGCGGCTTCGAGTCCCGCGAGGGCATCGGTGTCGGCGACGCTGGCGAGCTCGGCAGGGCCGCAGGGTTCGGCGAAGGCGAGGTGCAGCAGCGCGGTGCGCAGGTGGTCGTCGAGCTGACCGATGCGTCCGCGCACCACGTCGACCAGCCGCGCGGACTGCAGCGGCAGATCGCCCAGGCTCGCCGGCCCGCTGCCCGTGTCGCGCAACGCACCCTGGTCGACGGCGGCGGTGACCAGTTCGTGGATGAACAGCGCGTTGCCGTGTGCGATGTCCCACAACCGTTGGTGGCTGCGACCGTCGAGAGCGCGACCGGCGACGGCCTCGGCCACGCGTTCGGCATCGCTGCGGCCGAACGGCGCGACTTCGATGCGAGTCAGCTCGCCGCGCTGCCACAGGTCGAGCAGCTCGGTGGGCGCGATGCGACCACTGCGCAGTGTGGCGATCACCTTTGCCTCACCGGCGGCGACCAGCTGGTGCACGAGCACCGCTGATGCGTCGTCGAGCAGATCCACGTCGTCGACGCTGATGAGCACCGGTGCGCCGTCGGCGCGCTCGAGGATGCGTTCGCGGATCTCCGCGAACATCGGCGTGAGGAAGCGTTCGGTGGCGCCGAGCTGCGTGACGAACGCGCCCAGCGGCAGCTCGCTCGCGCCGCTGGTGGCACGTGCGCGCACCACCGACCAGCCGTCGTGTTCCGCTGCCCGCGCGACCGACTCGGCAAGGCGGCTTTTGCCCACACCCGCCGGCCCGACCAGGTAGACGCCCGGGCCTGCATGCAGCGATGCGAGCGCCGCAGCCACCTCGGACTCGCGCCATGCCGACTCGGTGTGCCCGTTCATACCGTTCGTGAGTATGGCAGTGAGCAGGTGCTGAGCAGCAACTTCGCGGAATGAGTAGCGGTTACTCAGGTGGCGCCGCCGTGTGTGTCGCACCATGACGCTCATCAACACGCCGCATCGAGTGCGGCTCACACAAGGAGCACGGTCATGGGTTTTCTGAAGCAGATGAAGGACATGAAGACGATGGTCGCCGCGGCGCCCGGGATGATCGAGCAGGGGCAGCAGATCGCCGCCAATGCACAGGCGATGCAGGCAGCCCAGATGAACCAGATGCAGATGGGCCAGATGCAGCAGGCGATGGCGTACCAGCAGCAGGTCGGCCAGCCGATCGCCGCCGAGCACCTCGCCCCGATCGCCGGCGTCGATCTCCCCACCTACTCCTGGGTCGCCAAGCAGGTCGCCAACTGCGGCTACAACCAGTCGCTCGCCGCCGGGTTCGCCTCGCAGCGCGGCATCGCCGCAGCCGACTGGGACGCAGCTGCTGCCGGCTGGTCCGCTCGCATGACCAGCGTGCCCGCCATCGGTCCCGAGTTCCGTCGTCACTACGACGTCGCCTGAGTCCGCGGCCGCAGCGAGAGAGGACACGATCATGAAGTCAGTCGATGAGTACGTCGCCGCCTACCGCGACACCGTCCAGCGTGAGGTGCCGGACGAGCCGGTGCTCGCCGTGGGGGTGCTGAGCCGTCCGGGCTCGATGGCCAACACGCTCCTGCTGCAGGTCAGTGGGTTGGCCGCGCTGCTGAAGAACCGGTCCGGCAAGCAGGCGTCCGGCGACCTCCCGCAGAACGTCGTCGCGGCGGTCACACCGACTCGCGTGCTGTTCTTCGCGTTCAAGCCGAAAATGAGCTCGATCGCACTGAAGGGGCTCGTGCACAGCGTGCCGCGCCACGGCCTGCACGTCGGCGTCGACACCGCGACGATGGCGACGCGGCTCACGTTCCGACTCCACGACGGTTCGACCTTCCAACTCGACAGCAACCGCAACATCGGCCAGTACCAGCGCCTCAACGAAGGGTTGCTGGCGGAACTGGGCGCCGTGGCGGCCGTGTCGTGAGCGATCGGGAGCATGCCGTGGCGGACCGCGTGCGCTGGACTGTCGGCATGGCTCTCGATGCGCCCACACTCTTCGACCGTCTCGGTGGCGCCACCGCGATCGCGCAGATCGTCGACTCGCTCTACGAGCGGGCCGCCGGCGATCCCGAGCTCGGTCCGTACTTCCACACCACCGACATGGAGGCACAGCGCCGGAAGCTCGCCGAGATGATCGGTGAGGCGCTGGGCGGGCCGAAGGCGCCGTGGCTGCTGGGGCTCGAGGAGGCGCATCGCGGTCGCGGTGTGCAGCACCGTCACTTCAGCCTGCTGTGTGCGCACCTGATGGATCTGCTCGACGAGCGCGAGATCGACCCCGACGAGGCCGACGTGGTGATGAACTGGTTCACGCAGGGCCGCTCGGCCGTGGTCGAGGACGACTACTGACACCGGAATCCACCGGTTCGGCCGCAGCTGCCGGCCGTAGGCTGTGGCCCCATGCTGCGCCTGTACGACACCGCCACCAGAGAGGTACGTGAGCTCGCCCTGCGCGAGCCGGGCTCGGTGAGCATGTACCTGTGCGGGCCCACGGTCTATGGGCCGCCGCACATCGGTCACGGGCGGGCGACGCTGGTGTACGACGTGCTGCGTCGCTACCTGGAGTGGTCCGGGTTGCGCGTGCGCCTGGTGAGCAACATCACCGACATCGACGACAGCATCATCAACCGCGCCAATCGCGAGAACCGGCCGTGGCAGGAGATCACCGAGAAGTGCGAAGCGGTGTGGTTCGAGGCGATGGGCAAGCTCGGTGTCGCCCGTCCCACCGACGTGCCGCACGCGACGGAGTACGTCGAGGAGATGGTCACCATGATCGGCCAGCTGGTCGACATCGGTCGCGCCTACACCACCGACGACGGCGTGTACCTCAGCGTCGAGACGGTGGAGGATTACGGGCTGCTGGTCAACCAGCATCTCGCCGACATGGTGGAGGGCGGTGGCGACCGCGAGGTGTTCGGTGCCGAGAACAAGCGCCACCCGGCCGACTTCGTGCTGTGGAAGCTGGCCAAGCCCGGCGAGCCCTCGTGGCCGTCGCCGTGGGGCGAGGGGCGGCCCGGCTGGCACAGCGAGTGCGTGGTGATGAGCCTCGATCTCCTCGGTGAGGGCTTCGACCTCCACTGCGGCGGGATGGACCTCAAGTTCCCGCACCACGAGAACGAGCGCGCGCAAGCCGTTGCGTTGGGCAAGCGATTCGCCAACCACTGGATGCACAACGGCTTCGTGGTCGACGCCGAGGGCGAGAAGATGTCGAAGAGCCTGGGCAACGTGCACAACCTGCTCGACCTGCTCGAGCAGTACGACCCGCGGGCCTACCGCATGTTGCTGCTGCAGTCGCACTATCGCGGTCCCGTGTCGGTGGGTCAGGACAACATCGACTCGTCGGTGAAGGCGCTGCCTCGCTTCGACGGCGTCGCCCGTCGGTTCGGGCCGGTGTCGTCCGATGCCGACGCGGCGGTGCTCCACGCGTTCCGCACCGCGATGGACGACGACCTCAACACGCCGGCCGCGATGGCCATCGTGTTCGACGCCATCACGCAGGCCAACGCGGCGGCCGACGACGGCGACCTCGCTCGCGCTCAGCAACTGGTCGCAGCCGTGTACTCCATCGCCCAGGCCGTGGGCCTCACGTTCGCAGTCGGCGAGGAAGTGCCCGCCGACGCGGTGGCCAAGGCTGCGGCGCTCGACGCCGCTCGTGCGGCGAAGGACTTCGCCGGAGCCGACGCACTGCGCTCCGAGTTGCAGGCCGCCGGCTGGACCGTCGAGACCACCAAGGCCGGCACCACCTTGCGTCGCTGAGGTGCGCAGGCGCCCCTCCGCGCGGATGACCGTATGAGAGAATCAACCACTGTGATCGACGTCGCCGCGCCCGGAGCCTCGCCCGCGCGTGCCGCCGACCACCCGGCGCTCGAACGCCTGCACCAGCTGGAACGGCGCCGCGCGCAGCACGCCCGGATGGGCTACCAGCCCAGCCTCGACGGCATCCGTGCGATGTCGGTCATCGGCGTGATGCTGTACCACGCCGGGTTCTCGTGGATGCACGGTGGGTTCTTCGGCGTGGAGGTGTTCTTCGTCGTCTCCGGGTTCCTCATCACGTCGCTGCTCATCGAGGAGCGCGACAGCGCGGGTCGTGTCAACCTGCGGCTGTTCTGGCTGCGACGCTTCCGACGTTTGCTCGCGGCGCTGGTCGCCGTGCTGGTGGCCGTCGGCGTGTGGGCCGTGTTCTGGGGAACGGCCGAGCAGCACACGCAGGTGCGCCGCGATTACCCGTGGGCGCTGGGTTACCTGGCCAACTGGTCGCAGATCTTCTCCGAGGAGACGTACTTCTCGGGCACGCCGTCGCTGTTCCGGCACCTGTGGAGCCTGGCGGTGGAGGAGCAGTGGTACCTGCTATGGCCGTTGACGTTCCTGCTCATCGCGCGCAGCAAGAGCAGCGACCGCCGTCGCGGGTGGACCCTCGCGTCGGTGGCCGTGTTCGTGATGGTGGCCACTGCGGTGGCCCGCCTGTTCGACTGGCCGACGCAGTGGTTCAACCCGCTGCGCATGTCGATGCAGCCGGTCGACACCACCAACTTCCTCTACCTCTCCACGTTCACCCGGTGCAGTGGTCTGCTGCTCGGCGCGGCGATGGCGTTCCTGTGGCGCCCGTGGCAGGTGGCCGGCAACCCGCGGGCGAAGGCCACCCATGTGCTCGACGTGGCAGCGGTCGCCGCGGTCGGTGTGCTGCTGCTCACGTTCGCCACCGGCAACCTGGAGCGCGACGCCACCTACCTGTGGATGCTGCCGCTGGTCACGTTGGCGTCGGCCGTGCTCGTCGCGGTGGTGGTGCATCCGTGGGCCATCGGGTCGCGTCTCGTGTTCGGGTCGCGGCCGATGGCCGAGATCGGGAAGCGCTCGTACGGCCTCTACCTGTGGAGCTGGCCGATCAGCCGCATCACCGGCGCATGGCAGGGGTCGCTGTCGAAATTCGTGCTGGCGATGGCCATCACCGTGCCCGTCAGCGAGGCCTGCTACCGGTTCATCGAGACGCCCATCCGGCGGGGCGCGCTCGGCACGTGGTGGAAGGCCCGCCAGCGTCGCGACTGGAACCTCGTCGCCGTCTGCGGTGCCGTCACATCGGTGGTGCTGGTGGCCTCGCTGTTCGCGTTCTACTCGTCGGCCGACAAGGTGTTCGACGCCGCGAAGGACACGAGCAACGAGGTCGTGTTCGATCCCAATGCGGCCACCGGATCCACGTCGTCGACGGCGCCAGCCATGGTCACGCAGCCGTCCGACTCGGTCGACGCGGTCACCACGGTCGCGCCCACCACGCTGCCGGTCACGCCGGTCACCCAGGCCGTGCTGCCACGCCGGCTGGTCATCGTCGGCGACTCCACTGCGCACTCGCTCGCCATCAACCTGCCGACCGGCATCGAGGGCACGTTCAGCATCG
>CAZWCU010000090.1:8529-11286 GCA_964632715.1 uncultured Bifidobacterium sp.
GCGCACTCGCTCGCCATCAACCTGCCGACCGGCATCGAGGGCACGTTCAGCATCGGCGACGGCTCGGTGGAGGGGTGCAGCGTGTACGACAGCGGCACGGCCGTCTCCGCTCGCGACGGGTTCACCCGCGGGTTCGGCGGCTGCACCGGGTGGGAGCAGAAGTGGGTCGCGGCGGCGCAGCAATCGGGCGCGCAGGTGGCGGCGGTGGTGATCGGCGCGTGGGACGTATTCGACGTGTCGCTCGACGGGCAGGTGCTGCCGTTCGGTTCCGCGGCCAACGACCAGCGGTTCGTCGCGGGCGTGCAGAAGGGCATCGACGCACTCAGCGCGGCCGGCGTGAAGGTGGCGCTGGTGGAGGTGCCGTGCATGCGGCCGCAGGACGTGCAGGGCGCTGGTGTGCCGGCGCTGCCCGAGCGCGGTGACGATGCTCGCGTGGCGCACCTGAACGAGATGCTGCGCGACATCGCTGCGGCGAACCCGGCCACCACCACGTTCGTAGCCGGGCCGGCCGAGTACTGCGCCGACGAGAGCATCGCGAGCAGCCTCGGCCACCGGTGGGACGGCGTGCACGCTTACAAGCCGGGGGCCAAGCTCACGTTCGAGGCAGTGTCGGCGGCGTTGCTCGCGATTCCCGTTCCCTGACGCGGTCGATCAGTCGCGATGGTCGGCGGTGCAGGCCGCGCCGTCGCACACGTCGACGAGGGAGTCGTCGAACAGGAAGCTCGCCTTCTGTGCTCGCGCGTCGGCGTCGGCGCGTGGGTCCTCGTGCGAGTCGTCGCCGACGCGGGGCGGGATGTTGTCGAGCGGGATCGGTTCCATGCCCGAGTCCCAGATGACGATGCCCGACCCGCTGCTCGGGTACTCCGTGGTCTCCAGGCCCCAGCCCGGATCCTTCTCCTGCCAGCGGCCGTCGATGGCGACGGGCCGGTGGATGGTGGCGCCGATGGTGCGGGCTTCGACCAGCGCCGAGAGCTCGCTGACCTGATGGTCGCCGAATGCCACGTGCAGCAGCACGGTCTTCGCAGGCGTGTTCGGGTACGGGTCGGAGGTGAGGTGCTGCACGTAGCCGGCGCCCTCGCCGCGGTCCCACAGCATCTGCGTGACGGCGAGGATCATCGTGCGGTCGAGGTCGTTGGGGTACGCGGGGATGAAGATGGCCTCGTAGGTGTCGAAGTCGACCGAGCGGGGCAGCAGCAGGCTGTAGTTCATGCCCGGCACGCCGAGCACGGCGCGCTCGAAGTCGGGTGACACCGCGGCGAGCATCAGCCCCATGATGCCGCCCTGGCTGTTGCCGTCGTAGTCGAGTTCGCTGGTGTCGATGAGCGGGCTGCCGTCGGCGCGGTGGAAGTTCGGGTCGTCGCCGAGGCCGCCCTCGCGGGTCATCAGCCGGCCGAGGAAGATCTGGTTGAGGACGCCTTGCTGGAGGCGGTCGGCCATGGTGGGGAAGTTGCTGAACTCCCCGAGCGTGGCGGCCGCGTTGCCGATGTCGTCCTCGCTCATGCCGGCCCACTTGGTGGCGCAGTGCACCACGTTGTGCTCGTTGCTCATCGCGCGCACGTTGCCGGCGTTGATCTCGGTGTGCGCGCCCAGCAGGCCGTGGCCGTATTGCACGAGGTGGGCGGGTTCGGTGCCCTCCATGGTGGCGACGCTGATGTTGCACACGAACGGTGCCTCGACGGTGCCGTTCTGCTCGGGCAGCGAATCGATCGCGTCGCTGGAGTAGTTGAACGCGTTGCCGGGGCCACCGTCGCCGGTGAGGTAGTTGGGCACCGTGAACGTACCCTCGATCTGGAGGGCGATGTTGTCGTCGCTGTTCGGCGTGACGGTGGTGACGGTGTGCGCCGGTGCCACTTCGCCCAGGGTGGCCAGTGCGTCGTCGCGGATGTGCAGCATGCGCTCGCTGATGCTGCGCGTGCTGGCGACGGTGAAGCTCCACGCCAGCTGCAGGTCGCCACGGGCGACGCCGGCGCCCTCGAGTGCGGCCAGAGTGGCCTCCATGTCGGCGCGGCGCGCTTCGATCGGCTCGAGCGAGGTGGTGAGGTTGTCGCGGTACACGCGGAACGCAGCGGTGGGTTCGAACGCGTTGCCGGTGCCGTCGACCATCCCGCGCAGGCCGACCGCGAACGTGTGGCCTTCGGGGAGGCTGATGGCGGGTCGGATGGTGAGCGCGCGTTCCGCGGGGTCGGCGGACTTCATGTCGAGTTCGGCCCACAGCGGGATGCGCTCGCCGCTGGTGGTGTCGATGAGCACGACCGTGGCGTCGTCGGCGAGCGACGAGCCGATGTCGGTCCACGTGGGGAGTGCCGATGCCTCGGCGTCGAGGCCGGGCAGCAGCGCCATGATCGGCGTGTTCGGGCTGAATCCGTCGTTGCGGTTCCACTCGCTGAGGTCGATGCCGACGCCGCTCGCGTTGGCGGGCAGGCTGTCGGCGGGCAGGGCCACGCGCAGGCCGGTGTCGGTGCTGTCGTCGGCGACGGTGTAGGCGTTGCTGGGGAACGGCAGCAAGCAGCGGCCGGTGTCGAGCGGGTCGCACCCGGCCGGGCCGGCGTCGAGTGCGGCCTGCACCTCGGCCACGGTGGCCGAGTCGGCTTCCTCCGCCGGCGGCACGGTGGTGGGTGCGACGGTGGTGTCGGGCACGGTGGTGGCGACGACCGTGGTCTCCGCCGCTGCCTCGGTGGTGGCGGTGCTGCCGCCGTCGTCGCTGCACGCTGCCACGAGTAGTGCCGCGCTCAAGATCGCGATGCCCGTCCGCTTCAT
>CAZWCU010000090.1:11386-15057 GCA_964632715.1 uncultured Bifidobacterium sp.
GAGGTGAATCCCATGGCCGACTTCGCACTGAACGAAGACCAACTGCAGCTCCAGAAGTGGGTGCACGACTTCGCCGAGAACGTCATCCGACCCGCCGCCCACGAGTGGGACGAGCGCGAGGAGTTCCCGTACCCGATCGTGCAGCAGGCTGCCGAGATCGGTCTATACGGCTGGGAGTTCCTGATGAACTCGTTCGGCGACCCGACCGGCCTCACCCTGCCGGTGTGCATCGAGGAGCTGTTCTGGGGCGACGCCGGCATCGGCATGGCCATCATGGGTTCGGCGCTCGCCGCGGCCGGCATCAGTGGCAACGGCACGCCCGAGCAGGTCATGGAGTGGGTCCCGCAGTGCTACGGCGACGCCTCGAAGATCCAGCTCGGCGCCTTCTGCGTCAGCGAGCCCGATGCGGGCAGCGACGTGTCGTCGCTGCGCACGCGTGCGGTGTACGACCAGGCCACCGACGAGTGGGTGCTCAACGGCACCAAGGCCTGGATCACCAACGGTGGCATCGCCGATGTGCACGTGATCGTGGCCGCCGTCGAGCCGGACCTCAAGGGTCGCGGCCAGGCGTCGTTCGTCGTGCCGCCCGGCACGAAGGGCCTGTCGCAGGGCCAGAAGTACCTGAAGCACGGCATCCGTGCGTCGCACACCGCAGAAGTGGTGCTCGATGACGTGCGCATCCCCGGCAACTGCCTGCTCGGTGGTAAGGAGAAGCTCGACGCCAAGCTGGCCCGTGCCCGTGAACGCGGTTCCAGCGGCGAGAAGCAGCCGGCCATGAGCACGTTCGAGGCCACTCGCCCGAGCGTGGGCGCGCAGGCACTGGGCATCGCCCGGGCGGCCTACGAGTACTCGCTCGAGTACGCGAAGGAGCGCAAGGCGTTCGGCAAGCCGATCGTCATGCACCAGGCCATCGCCTTCAAGCTGGCCAACATGGCCACCGAGATCGACGCCGCCCGCCTGCTCATCTGGCGTGCCGCCTGGCTGGCCCGCAACGGCGGGTTCAAGAACGGCGAAGGCTCGATGAGCAAGTACAAGGCCTCCGAGGTCGCCGTGCGCGTCACCGAAGACGCCATCCAGATCCTCGGCGGGTACGGCTACACCCGTGAGTACCCCGTCGAGCGCTGGCACCGTGATGCGAAGATCCACACGATCTTCGAAGGCACGTCCGAAATTCAACAATTGGTCATTGCGCGGGCCATCTCCGGGCTTCGGATTGAGTGACATCGCCGCAGGTCATGGCACCATTTTAGGGCGAAGTATCGTCAAACGCGACGGAGGACCGGCCAGTCGGCCTGTCCTCCGTTAGCTGTTTCTGGCCTGCTGTTCCGTGTCAACTGTGACACCGCGACACAGTTTGCTGTGACAGCATTTCGGCAACTCAGTGCCAAGCGCTTCCGGGAGTTCGAAGGGACCGCTATTGGCCCGCCCGCGTGTGTTGCCGGGATGCACGAGAGGCCGCCTTGACGGCGGCTCGGGGGTCAGAGATCCAGGCGGATCCGATCTTCGAGCACTCAGCCCGACGTGATTTCGATGTCGTCCGGGTTGAAGGAGAACATCAGGCCCATGTCGCCGCCGGACTCGAACGTCATCGTTTCAGTGACGGTTCCGTCAGGTGCGATGTAAGCGGCGACAGCGACACCATCGTCTGCGACCGATCCGTTGCTGGTCGGAAAGTCAGGCGTGCACACGGTGCACGTGACGTTGATGGCGGTCTTGTGGCGCAGCCAGCTCAGGTCGGCGGCGCTGATCACCACTTTCTCGTCGCAGTCGTGGCAGGCCGTGATGGTGGAGACGCCTGCAGCGTCACGTTCCTCTTTGGTGGTGTCCGCGAGACGCTTGGTGACGTAGGTCGTCACGTTGGCGTGCGGGTCAGCGGCGGCGCGCACGGCGGCGGCTTGAGCCTTGCGAGCTTTGCGGTCTTCCTTTGAGTCTCGGGTGTTCTTGCCCATGTTGCGACTCCTCTCTTGGTTGATTCAGATCTACCTGTGCGCGCCGTCCGCCCATGTCCAATGACCGAGACGACCGGCAAGCGACGATCGGGTGCAACACGAACCAGGGTGCCTGTCTCACGCCGCAGCAGGCAACCGGTCACGTCTCTGGTACATCGGCACAACCCGCCGCGAACTTCAGTCGGGCCCGCGACCGGGCACCCCATACGGGACCGAGCAGGCAACGACAGCGCTCCGCACACGACCAGTGACAGCGGCCGGAACGGGGCGGTCACCGACCCGGCTGTGCTCGCCAGCGCCCACCTCGACGACGCGCAAGCAGCTGCGATCATCGAACAGGCGACCTGCGAATCGGTCGGAGAGAGCCTCGTGCTCGCCGGCGCCCGCCGGGCCGAAACGTTGCTGTCGGCGGTGCGGCGCATGCCTGACCCGGCGCGGGTGGCGCAGGTGGTCGCCGCGTTCAACCAGAGTTCGTCGCCGGCGTGTGAACCGTCGACCGTCGCGAAAGTGATGGAGTTACCGGTCTCCGTTCAGACGGTGTGGCGTCAGAAGAACTCCGGCCGGAATCACTGCTCGACACAGCTCGCCCGCTGGTTGTCGTCGGTGTGCGGTGAGTCGTCTGCAAAATGGTCGATGGCGTTGGGTTTGCTCCCCGGTCACACCGGTGGTGCGGACAGCCTGATCCGCGCTCCGCTCGGTCACCTGCACGCATCTCGCCGTCTGCGACGCTGCGTCCGCTCCCGCCAGACAGGGATGAGTTGGGCGTCTACGACTTCTTGAGCTTCGACTTCTTGACGTTGATCACGGTGCTTCCTTTGCTGGTCGCACCGTCGTCGAGTTTGATCTTCACTTTGCCGGTGAGGCTCTTGCCGACGATCTCGCCGGAGAGGCCTTCGTTCTTCCCGCTTTTGATGTCGACTTCTTTACCTTTGTTGGCCCGCAGCACCATGACCGTGTTCTCCCGTCGCAAGTTTCGACCCTGATCGTGCTTGCTCGGTCAAGCGCGGCAGAACATTTCGCAGCGGGCAGTCGACGATGTTCACACCCAACAGTTCCGCAACCTTGTCCGCTAAAACCTGGGGTTGCGTGACCTGGCGAACGGTTCACGGCTGACGTACACGACGTGGAGCCGAGGCCAGGTGGCAGAGGCCACAAACCAGTGGAAAGTGACGGCAAATCTGGCCTCGTCCGCACTGCGGAAGCGGTAGCAGTAGCGGCGGCGCAACTGTTGGAATCTGATCGCTGGCGACATAGGATCCGCCGATGCCATTGAGATTCAGCCTCGTATTGGTAGCCATTCTGTCTGCTTGCGCCTCACAGAACGCCGCTGTAACAGACGACGATCGAGTGGAAAAGACTCAGTCCTCGCCGGCCACCGATCAAGGGGACACTCTGCCCGACACCGCCACCCCGACAACGACGGTGGCACCGACAGCGGCACCGACAGCGGCACCGACGCCATCGGCAACACCGCCGAGCGCAGGGACAACACTCGCCATCGACGACTTCGCAGCCGGACTCGTGGACGCCGAGCCACTCTGCGCTGCCCTCCAGAGCACGGTCGTCGAAACGTTCACCGCAGTTCTCCAACCCCAGATACGATTCGAGACAAAGGCGCCCTACGGGCGGGGGGAACCTGGCGATCAGTTTGCGACGTCGGTCGACACGACCCTCTACTGCTCGTGGGCTCTGAGAGCAAATCCGATTGTGCTCGAACTGACC
>CAZWCU010000091.1:0-2199 GCA_964632715.1 uncultured Bifidobacterium sp.
ACGACGTTGCGGCCCTTCGGCCCGAGCGTGACGCGCACGGCATCGGCGAGCTTGTTCATACCCGCTTCGAGCGAGCGACGAGCGGCCTCATCGAAAGCGATCTGCTTCGGCATTGCTGTCCTCCAGAGAATTTGAGGTGAATTGGTTCGCATCACGAGTGGCAGCCGAGGGCTGACACTCGCGGTGTGAGAGTGCTAGCACTCTAAACCCTTGACTGCTAATGCGGCAACACGCGAGTCAGGTGGAACACCTCAGCGAGCGCGTTCGAGGACCACCGTCGTGAGGGTCTCGGAGGCGCCGAACTCGGTGGTGAACCGCTGCAGCAGGTCGTTGAGCCCGGCGGTGCCCGCGACGTGCACGTGCACCTGGAAGTCGGTGCGGCCGGTGACGTGTGCGAGGCGGGTGACCTCCGGGCAGGTGAGGGCACCGCGGCGGAAGCGGTCGACGTCGCCGGCACGCACGTCGATGACGGCCTCCAGGTCGCGACCGAGGCGCGCCTGGTCGATGTCGACCGTGAACCGGCGGATGACCCCGTTGCGCACCAGCCGGCGCACGCGATCGGCCGCTGCGTTGGCCGAAAGGTGCACGCGATCGCCCAGCGTCTGGTACGGAATGCGGGCATCGTCGCGCAGGATGGAGAGAATTTCACTGTCGATACGATCGAGTCCTGAGGATTCCGCAGCCATATCGCCCATTGTGCCAGAAGATCCGCCGGATTCTCGGCACGAAACGGCGGATACTGATGACATGACGCACAGCGAGCTCCTCTCCACCATCCTTCGCACCGTGCGGGCGGACGGCGCAGCTGTTGCACTCGAGCAGCTCCGTGCCACCCGCCCCACGTTCTTCGTGACCGCCGACCGCGACGGCAAGCCGTTCGCCACCTACCACGACACCCGCGCGGTGTTCTTCGTGTGGGCCATCGACCGCCTGGTCGCCGGCGGACTCAGCGACTTCGGCGTCCTGTGGCACCCGCTGCTCGACACCCGCAGCCCGCACGTGTGGTGGTCCGTCGCCACCCTCGCCTCCGCCGAGGCCGCCGAGCACTTCGTGCCCAGCGAGCTCGCTCGCGAGGGCGAGCCGCAGCCGGTCGAGCCGACCGCACTGCTCGCCGCCTGACCCATCACACCACCCGCCGTGGTTCCGGCCGCCGACGGCCTCGTGTGCGATCATTCGCGACGTGCCCGTTGACGTGTTGGTGGTGGAAGACGCTCCGGAGTTCACGCGCGTCGTCACCACCGTGCTCACCAACGAAGGCCACCGTGTGCGCGCGGTCGACACCGTCGCCAAGGCCCTGGTGGAACTGGCAGCGCTGCAGCCCGACATGGTCATCCTCGACCTGAGCCTGCCCGACGGCGACGGGCTCGACCTGTGCCGAGTCATCCGCGAGCGATCCACCGCGTACGTGCTCATGCTCACCGGCCGCGACGACGAGGTCGACAAGCTGCTCGGCTTCCGCATGGGAGCCGACGACTACATGACCAAGCCCTTCTCCGGCCGCGAGCTCGCCGCACGCGTCGAGGCGTTGCTGCGCCGCCCACGGGCCGCGGCCGAGCATCACGAGCTGCGACAGTTCGGCGACCTGGTCGTGAACCCGGCCGCCCGCGAAGTCACCGTTGCCGATCGCACGGTCGAGCTCACCCGCATCGAGTTCGACCTGCTCGACACGATGTCGGCACAGCCGAAGGTGGTGTTCAACCGTCAGCAGCTGATCGACAGGATCTGGGGCGACAGCTGGTTCGGCGACGACCACGTGGTCGACGTGCACATCGCCAACCTGCGCAAGAAGATCGACCAGGACGGCGTGAAGAGCTGGGTGCGCACCGTGCGCGGCGTCGGCTACTCGATGCGCACCTGAGCCGACGTTCGACCGCACGCGCACCGGCGGCGCCCCGTATGGTCTCGCCATGCGCGTGATCGTCGTCGGTGGAGGGGTGTCCGGGCTCGGCTCGGCGTTGGTGCTGGCTCGTCAGGGCCACGACGTGACGGTGGTGGAACGCGACGACACGCCCATGCCGTCGTCGGCCGACGAGGCGTTCGACTGGGACCGTCGCGGCGCTCCCCAGGTGCGCCACAGCCACGCGTTCCTCGCCCGTCTGGTCGGCCTGCTGCGACGCGACTACGCCGACATCTACGCGCAGCTGCTCCACGAGGGCGCCACCGAGATGCGGTTCGGCGACGACATCCCCGACACCATCA
>CAZWCU010000091.1:2209-13386 GCA_964632715.1 uncultured Bifidobacterium sp.
CCACCAGCTTGGGGCGGATGCCGGACGACGACGAGCTGGGGATGCTGGCGTGCCGGCGCACCACCTTTGAGTGGGTGCTCCGCCGAGCAGCGGTGGCCGAAGGTCGCGTCACGTTCCGCACCGGCGTCGGCGTCGACGGACTCCTCACGACCGACAGCGCGGAGGGCCCCGTGCCGCACATCACCGGTGTGCACCTGGCCGACGGCGCGACCATCGAGGGCGACCTCACCGTGGTTGCAGCCGGCCGCCGAAGCGCGCTGAGCGAGTGGCTGCTGGCCGCCGGCGCGGCGCCCGTGGCAGAGGAGGTCGACGACACCGGCATCGTCTACTTCAGCCGCTTCTACCGACTGCTGCCTGGCGCCGAGTACCCGCCGCGCACCGGTCCCATCGGTGGCGACCTCGGGTACCTGAAGTACGGCGTGTTCGTCGGCGACAACCAGACCTTCAGCGTCACGCTGGCCACGCCCACCAACGACGACGAGCTGCGCAAGATGCTCGCCGACCCCGTCGTGTTCGATGCCTGCGCGCGGCAGCTGGTCGCCACTGCCCCGTGGCTCGACGGGCGGGCCGAGCCGATCACCGAACAGGTGCACGTGATGGCCGGCCTCCTCAACCGCTGGCGCGACCACGTGGTGGGCGGCCTGCCGGTGGCCACCGGTGTACTGCCCGTCGGCGATGCGGTGCTGTGCACCAATCCGCTCTACGGCCGCGGGTGCTCCACTGCGTTCTGGAGCGCACATCTGATGGCCGACGCGGTGGCCGCGCACCCGGACGATCCGGCGGCGATGGCGCTCGCGTACGACAGCGCACTGCGCGCCGAGATCTTCCCGTGGTACCGCGCCGGTGTCGACCAGGACACCGAGGCGCGGCGCGTGGCCGCGGCGATGCTCGCCGGCGAGGACCCCGACGGCGACTCCACCGACCCGCGCACGTTCATGCGCAGCGTGTTCCGTGACGGGCTGCTGCCGGCCATGCGCAGCGACGCGGTGGTGCTGCGCGCGTTCTTCCGCAGCTTCAACCTGCTCTCCACGCCCGATCAGCTGATGAAGGACACCGACGTCAGCGCACGCGTGCTGGCTGCCTGGCAGGACCGCGAGAACCGACCCGCCGAACCCTCGCTCGGCCCGAAGCGCCGCACCGACCTCCTCGCCCTCCTCCCCGCCTGAGCAGCCTGCAGGAGGGTTACGCAATGGTGATGACGACGTTGCCGACCTTCATCTGCGTGTCGACGTAGCGGGTCGCTTCCACGATCTGCTCGAGCGGGTAGGTGCGGTCGACGACGGGACGCAGGTGGCCGGCCTCCAGCATCGCTTTCAGCATCTCGACGTCGGCCTGACGGAACTTGGGGATGGGGAACACCACCTTGCGGCCACGCGACGGCTTGGTGACCAGCGCGAGGATCGGGTTCTGGCACAGGAACGCGAGGTCGGTGCCCATGAAGACGCCCTTCGCGGTGAGCGACCGACGACAGCGGCGGAACAGATGCTTGCCCACCGAGTCGAACACGATGTCGTACTGCTGACCGTTCGTGGTGAAGTCGTCGACGAGGTAGTCGATCACCTCGTCCGCGCACAGCGACCGAACGAGCTCGACGTTGGGTGTCGCGCACACCGCGGTGACGTGCGCGCCGAAGTACTTCGCCAGCTGCACGGCAGCGGTGCCGATGGAACCCGACGCGCCGTAGACCAGCACACGCTTGCCCTCGCCCTTGCCCACGTCGAGGCCGGCCCCGCGCCAGCAGTTGAGCGCGAGCAGCGCGCCGTCGGTGACCGACGCGGCCTGCTCGAACGTCATCGCCTCGGGAATGGTGGCGACCGGGTTCGTCTCCTTCACGCACACGAACTCGGCGTGCGTGCCGAAGTTGTCGGCGGTGGAGCCGAACACGCGGTCGCCGACGGCGAAGCGCGTGACCGCCGAACCGACGGCCATCACCTCACCCGCGAACTCGGAACCGAGCGTGTGGTGGCGCGGACGGAGCAGGCCGGAGAACGGCCGGACGATGATCGGCTTGGCGGTGCGGAACCCGGTGTCGGTGCGATTGACCGTGGCGGCGTGCACCTTCACGAGGAGCTGGTCGGCCGCCGGTGAGGGTGGGTCGACCTGCTCGACGCTGAGCACCTCGGGACCGCCGTACTTCCTGTGGACAGCTGCTCTCATGATGATCTGCCTTTCTGGTTCCTGGGGCGGCGAATCGGGCCGCCGTGCTTCCACGCCCGACCGGCACGGAACAGTTCGGGTGGTTTGCCGCCCGCCGCGCCCGGTTGCGCGCGGCGGCCGGTGGGGATGACCCAGCCGCTCTCGGCGACGATGCTGCGGCGGAAGTTGGCGCCGTCGAGGTGCACGCCCCACACGGCTTCGTAGACCTGGCGCAGCTCGGCGAGCGTGAAGGTGGTGCCGACGAACGCAGTGGCGACGCCCGACACCTCGAGCTCGACGCGCACCCGGGCGACCGCGTCGCGCACGATCTGCAGGTGGTCGAACGCCAGCTCCACCGAGCCGTCGAGCACCTGATCGATGGGCACCAGCGCAGCGTCGGCGGCATCGGTGCCGGCCACCACCGCACCGACGTCGCGCAGCACAGCCAGGTATCCGATGGTGACCACGTTCATGCGGGGGTCGCGCGCCGGGTCGCCGTAGGCGCCGAACTGGGTGAGCAGGCTTGCGGCGTCGACGCCGGTCTCCTCGACCAGTTCGCGACGAGCGGCCTCGTGCAGCGTCTCAGTGGGCAGTTTGAAGCCGCCGGGGATGGCCCACATGCCCTGGTAGGGCGCCTGGCCGCGGCGAACGAGCAGCACGTGCAGCGCACCTTCCGACATCGTGAGGATGACCACGTCGACCGTGACTGCGAACGCGGGGAACTGCGATGGGTCGTAGCCGTCGGGCACCGAATCGTCGCGTGTTCTTGTCGCCATGACTGCAACCATACCGGAAGGTTTGTGTCATTTCTACTCGAACATCCCGAAGGCTCACTCCACGGGGTACAGCACTCCCGGGTTGAGCAACCCCTGCGGGTCGAGCGCGCGCTTGATGGCGAGCAGCGCGCCGAACGCGGCAGGCCCCTTCATCCGCCGCAACCAGTCGGTCTTGGCCACGCCGATGCCGTGCTCCGCGCTCACCGTGCCACCCAACTCAACGGCCGCCGCGAGCACGGTCTCGCGCACCTCGGCCGCGGCGTCGCCCGCGCCCAGCACGTTGACGTGCAGGTTGCCCTCGGCGAGGTGACCGAACACCACCAGCTGCGCGCCCGTCGGTAGCGCAGCTGTGGTGCGACGGACCAGCCGGTCGAGGTGCTGCACCGGCACGGCCACGTCGAGCTTGAGCGGCACGCCGAGCGCACCGATGGCGATGGTGACGTGATCGCGAATGTGAAACAGCAGATCGCGACGAGCATCGGTGGCGATGACACCTCGCTCCTGCTGCAGCAACTGCGCGAGATCGTCGGACGGGTCGCTGTGTGCCGCGCAGTCGACCAGGACGAACGCCCCCGCCGAGGACGGATCGAGCGGCGGGGTGACGCCGAGGTGACGACACGCAACCGCGAGCGCGTCGGGCATCAACAACTCGACCGCGTCGAGCGACGGCAGCTGGCGCAACATCGGCAGCAGCCCGACTGCGTGCACCAGCGAGTCGCAGGCGATGACCGCCGCAGCCGTCTCGCGGTACCAGGGCACCAGTCGCAGCCGGGCGGCGGTGACCACCGCCAGCGTCCCTTCGCTGCCGACCAGCAGGCTCGGCAGGTGCGGGCCTGCGGTCTCCTTCGGCAGTCCGTCGAGCTGTGTGATCACCGACCCGTCGGCGAGCACCGCCTGCAGACCCAGCACCTGTGCGCGCATCGTGCCGAACCGCACCACACGCGAACCGCCGGCATTCGTGTTGACGGCTCCACCGACGGTGGCCGTGGCGCGTGCGCCCCAGTCCACGGCGAAGTCGAGACCCGCGGCCCGAGCGTGCTGCTGCAGTGCCTCGATGGTGACGCCTGCCCCGGCGGTCACCTGCATCGCCAACGGGTCGACCTCACCGAGCTCGGTGAACCGCTGCATCGACAGCAGCACCGCACCACCGCGCGGGACGCTGCCGCCGACCAGCCCCGTGTTGCCGCCCTGGGGAACGACCGCCACGTTCGCGGCCGCGCACACGCGCAGCACCTCCGACGCCTCCGCCGCCGAACCCGGCCGCACCACGCACGGGGTGGTGCCGTGCCACTGGCGCAACCAGTCGGTCTCGTAGGTGGCGCGCACGTCCGCGTCGGTGAGCACGTGCTGCTGCCCGACGACCGCGCGCAGGTCGTCGACCAACTCGCCGGTCATGCCGGCGTCACTCGACGATCTCGGCGCCGACCGGCAACTCACCCAGCAGCGCGTCGCTCACCCAGCAGCGAGTGAGGTGCAACGTGCTCTCGATGCGCACCACCCGCTTGGGTTGGTCGAACGCGCGACCGCACATGCTGAGTGCGGCCTTGATGCAGTCGTCGTCGGTGGGCAGCACCATCGGCATGCGGCTGCGGCGCACACCGGCGATGCCCGCCGTGAAGCAGTTGACGTACGTCTTCTGCCAGTCGATCTGCTGCGCGATGGAGACGGGGATGAAGTCGGCGAACCCGATGCCGAGCACGTTGCCGCCCGACACCGGTGTGATGTCGAGGAGCACGATGGTGCTCACGTCGGGCTCGGCCAGGTCGGCGAGACCGTGCACCCAGAACCGACCAGTGACGTTGGGGTCCATCGTGGTGCCGCTGATGTCCTTGCCGCCCTTGTCGATGATGAGCACGTCGATCTGCGGGAACGGCAGCGCCGGCACCATCGAACGCGAGTAGTCGGTGAGCTCGATCTCGGCCGGCCCGCCCACGTCGTCGGCGGTGAGCGCCTGCACCCGCACCACCTGTCCCGCTGCCGACTCGACGGAACCCAACCCGCCCAGCAGGCGACCGGTGCCGCGCAACGCAGCGATGCCGTCGAGGATGCGGTTGCGCATCTCGACCGGTCCGCAGGCATGGATCTGTGCCGCACCCGGTTGCTTGCCGAAGCCGACCACTGCCATCTTCGTGCAGCCGCTCTCGATGGGGCCTTTGAAGCAGGTGTGCGGCTTGATGCGGTTCACCGGGAAGATGCGGTCGGCGCCGGCCGCGTGGCGGTCGAGATAGAGCGGCATGCCGGAGGAGGTGCGGGCCACCTCGACAGTCTCCATCGTGGCGCGGATCTCGGCGCCGATGGCCTCCTCGGTCATGCCCAGGCTCTCGAGCATCGCCCGCTGGCCTTCGGCCTTCGCGCCACCGTGGCTGCCCATGGCCGGCACCACGAACGGCTCGGCACCCAGCTCGCGCAGGCCACTGATCACACCTCGCATCAGCTCCACACGGTCGGTGAGCCCGCGGCTGCCACCGCCGACGGCCACGGTCATGCCGGGCGACACGCTGCCCGCGAGTCGAGCGACCACGTCGGTGTGCGCGGCCGCGGCCACGTCGGCCACCGGCTCCGGCAGCGGCACCGGCAACCGCACTTCACTGAGCGCCGGCACCTTCAGGTCGGGGTGGAACGGCAGCTCCACCCCCTGTTCGAGTTGCTCCCAGGTCACGGTGCCAACCGTACTCCTCGCCCCTCCGTCCATGTCGTGCCCCCACCGAGGAATGCTCGGTCAGACCATGACGTGAACGCGGAAAACGGCGAGTGGGCGAGGCGGGCGGCGAGGCGGGCGGCGGGCTAGGACTCGACGATCACCCGATCCGTCGCGGTGCGGCCGAACGTCTCCGGTGCGTACATCTCCTCGGCGCGGGTGGGCGGTACGACGAAGCTGCCGGGCGTGGTGGCTCTGGCGACGTACGAGTAGGTGTAGGTGCCGCCCGCCAGGAACGTGGTGAAGGCCTCCACGCGGTCGTCGCGCAGCTGCTGATGCTCGTACCAGGCGCCCCACCACCAGCCCGTGAACGCGTCGTCGGACGGCACGGCCTCGCCGTCGGTCTCCGGCGGCAGCACGGTCTGCGTGTTGGCCAGCGACGGGTTCAGCGGCTCCAACCCCGCAGGCAGCGGGTCGATGAGCGCGACGTGCGTGCGCTGGCTGTCGGCCACCATCGTCAACGTCACGCGCACTCGGGCGCCGGCGGCGATGTGCCACGTACCGTCGGCGTCGCGGGTGACGTCGGTCGGGTCGTCGACCGCCTCGTAGACACGCTCGACCACGAAGCCGCGGTCGAGCGCGTCGAGCTGCAGATCGGCGGGCGCGTAGCGCAGACCGATGCGGTAGTACAGGCGGCCAGTGCCGTCCTTGGCGACCACGAGATCCGTGTCGCCGGCAGCGATCAGGTCGCTGGTGGGGATGGCCAGGTTCACCCGGTCGGTCTCGCGACCCTGGAACGTGTGGTCGCCGGCGAAGCGATCGCCGAGCCACACCCTGGCGACGAAGTCCGGCGTCTCACCTTCGAACTCGTCGAAGTACGAACGGAGTGCGAGCAGGATGAACGAGTTCTCCTGCACGTTGTCCCAGCGGCCCTTCACGCGATTCGCCAGCAGCCCGGCGACCACCTTCGGGATCAGGTCGCTGTCGGGTGCGTTCGCGATGAGCGCGTCGAGCACGATGCCGTCGGTACGCCGATCGCTCTGCATGATCAGGTACGCACTGTCGTCGTAGTCGGTGACGAAGTTGGCCGCGCCGGCGGTCTCGACAGCACGGTTGCCGAGCGTGCGCTCGATGTCGGCGCGCGTGCCCGAGTCGGCGATCGAACCCCACACCCACGCGAGCGCGTCGGTGGTCATCTCGTCGCCGGAGCGGTCGTACAGCGCCTCCGCTTTCGCGGAGTCGGTCTGGCCGGCGAACGCCCGCACCCACAACGCGTACGCGCTCACCGACAGCCGCTCCTGCGGCCCGTAGCCGGCAGGGAAGTGCGACTCGATGTCGGCGATGAAGGCCAGCGCGCGCTCCACCGCCCCAGCGGGCACGGCGTATCCGTTCTCGCGGGCGAGCAGCAACGCGTGCGTGGCCTGCACGGAGTTGAAGGGTTCCGAGCGCTCGTACGTCTTCCAGAACGGGAAGCCGCCGTCGTCGTTCTGCAGCGCCACGAGGCCGGCGACGTCGGCGTCGACCGATGCATCGAGCTCCGCCTTCGACGGCAGCTCCGCCGCGTCGAACGCATCGAGCACGTCGGCGAGCGCGGCGATGGCCATGATGCGCGCCGCGCGTGCGTCGCTGCTGTCGTACTCGTACTCGGCGAGGTAGAGCAGTGCGTCGGTGAGTGCCTGCAACGACGTGCTGGAGGTGGTGACCTCCAGGCCGCCGTAGCCGGGCACCACGTCGGTGGGGGCGAGCAGCGGCTGGTCGATCGCGCCCGAGTCGATGACTCCGTACGTGGCGAACGCCTCGGCGGTGGCGGGCGTGTAGACGGGCACTTCGACGGTCGCGGAGTCGGCGAGATCGCCGCTCACCGCGGTGACCCGGAACCCTGCGGTGCCCGCAGAGTCGGTGGCGACGGGGAAGCGCACCTCGATGCGGTCGTTGGCCGGCACGGTGACACGACGACCGGTCGCGCCCGCATCGGCACCCGGCTGGTCGAGGTTGCTGGTCTGCAGCACCACCGCGACCTCGAGCGCCGAGTCGGTCTGGTTCTGCACGACCACCGGCAGTTCGAAGCTGTCGCCGAAGTTGGCGAAGCGCGGGGCCGACGGGCGCACCGACAACGGCAGCAGGGCAGTGATGTTGCTCTCGGTGCTGCCGAAGCGATCGTTGCCGCTCACCGCGACCACCATCACCCGGTAGCGAGTGAGGCTGTCGGGCAGGGTGACCTCGATGCTCGCGGCACCTTCGGCGTCGGTGACCACCGACGGCTCGAACAACGCGAGCGCGTCGAAGTCGGATCGCACGTCGACGGGGTCGATGGTGCCCGGCGCCGCAGCCGGGTCGAAGGCAGCGTCGCCGTCCGACTGTTCCTCGGACGGCGCGGCGGTGTCCTCGGGCGAGCCACCCTCGGCGGAAGCCTCCGTGGTGGCAGTCGCCCCGCCGTCGTCGCCACTGTCGTTGCCACCGTCGTCGCCACCGGCGAGCTGCTTCGGGTCGAGCAGGCGGATCTGCTGGCGGCCGTAGACCGCGGTGAGCCAGTCGTAGCCCGGTGCGTAGAACACGCTCAACGGGTCGGCGAGCGTGTATCCGGACAGTGCGAGCACCGCTTCGTCGACCACGACCACGGCGAACTCAGCGCCTTCCACGCCGGCGCCGTTCGCGTCGGTGACCGACACGTCGATGGTGGTGGCACCGCCGGGCAGCAGTTCGGTGTCGCGCGGCGTGGCGTCGACGGTGAGCGTGCGCGACACGGGCGGCACCGACAGCGTCATGGTGCCCACCGCGTAGGCCGGGCGCTGCGGGGCATCGGGCAGTGAGGTGCCGTCGTCGGCGGTGCGCGTGGTGCTGCCCACGACCTCCAGGTTCAGCGACAGCTGTGGCACCGACGCCTCCGTGATCGGCACTTCCACCACGGCACTGCCGTCGACGACGGCGAAGCGAACAGTGTCGCGGAGCCCGTTGCGGCTGATGGTGAGCAAGCCCTCACCGGCGGCGAACGGCGCCTGCACGAGCAGCTCGGCGGTGTCGCCGGGTGCGTACTCCTGCTGGTCGGGCACGACGGTGAGCGTCTGCTGCTCGACGCCGCGGGTGGGTTGCGCTTCGGCGCCGCTCACCCAGGTGGTGAGCTCGGTGCGGTTGCGGCCACCATCGGTGCCGGCCACGACAGCAGTCACCTTGTACTGACCGCCGACGGCGGTGTCGAACTCGCACGGCACCGGATCGGCCGCGGAGGTGACCGCGCACGTCTGCGCGTCGACCACCTTCTCCACCCACTCGCCATCCACGTACGCCGACTCGATGCGACCGGCGACGACCTCGAGCGCGACGCCCGGCAGGGATTCGCCGTCGATGCCGGTGACGACCGCCTCGATGTCGAGCGGATCGCCCTGACGCACGAAGGCTCGCGACGAGCGCAGACCCACGTAACGATCGGCCGCGTGCACCAGCAGGTCGCTGCGCGAGCTCCACGCCTGGCGGTTCACGTCGGTGATGGTGGCCTCCGCCGTCACGGTGACCGGCAGGTCGGGCAGCACTCCGTCGTCGCCTTCGAACTCCAGCCGCAGGTAGTGCGCCCCGTCGCCGTCGGTGACGCCGTGGAACTCCTCGAACGTGGTGTCGGTGACCGGGCCGCAGCAGTCGCCGGCGAACGAGGTGTCGCCGTCGCCGCGGTACACGTCGCCTTCACCGAACCACCACGGGATCCAGATCCCGAACGTGAACTCGCCCCACCCGGGAGGTGCGTACGAGGTGGGGGTGGTGCTCACCAGCCAGTCGACGGGCGCAGCGGCGAGCGGGCCGCCGGCGAAGTAGGCAGCGGTGGCGGCCACCGTCTGCGTGCGCGTGCTGACGAACGGGACCGCGCTCTCGGCGCGAGTGGTGACCTCGAACTCGGGGCGTCGGTACTCCTGGATCTGGAACTGGTGGTACGGCCCCTGCAGGTCGACGCCGGGTTCACCCTCGATGGTCATCGAGATCGAGGCGGTACCGACGTTGGCGGTGTCGGGCAGCGCGAGGTCGAGGTCGAATCCGCCGAGCGAGCCGAGCGGCGCGGTGCCCGCGAGCAGCTCGTTGCCGTACGAGTCGTTGACGACGTAGCGCACCGTGGCATCGGGGTCCATCGTTTGCAACACCGCGTCGTCGCTGAGCGTGTAGCGGCGCAGCCATCCCTTCACCCGCACGGTCTCGCCCGGCCGGTACACCTGGCGGTCGTCGAACACGTACCAGCGCACCGTGTCGCGTTGGTCCTGACGGAACGCCTGCACGGGCAGCAGCGCCGAGTCGTCGCCGCGGGTGGCCACCAGCACCGACTCGGCGTCGCCGACCGGTGCCGGCAGTGCGAGCTGGGTCAGCCCTTCGGAGTCGGTGGTGCCCGACGCGCCGCCGGAGAGGGTGACCGCGACGTCGGCGAGCGGTGCCCCGGTGCGCAGGTCGGTCGCCCAGACGGTGACGTGGCCGGTGTCGGAGAACCCGTCGATGCCGAGCTGGGTGCTCTGCACCCATGTGAGCGCCGGGCGGTTGCGGTAGTAGTCGTCGTTGCTCGGTGACCGCGCGGGCACCGGCTCGACGAGCACGATCAGGTGCCCCGGTGCACCAGCGAGGAGGCCGCTGAGGTCGATGGGCGTGTCGACCATCGTGTCGGCCTCGCCGTCGACGCTGATCTCCGAGTCGGACAGCACGGTCCACGCGGGCAGCGGCACGTCGGTGTTGTCGCGCTGCCAGGCGTACCGGAGGTAGTCGCTGAACATCGCCGGGTCGGCGGCGAAGACTCGCACGCGCAGGGTGTCGTGGTTCGTGGTGAGCACCGACAGCTGCTGGCTCTCGGCGAACGGGTCGAGCGTGGTGATGACCTCGTAGCCCTGGATGCCGTCGTCGGCCTCACCGATGTCGATCGTGACCGGTGTGGCCTCGCCGAGGGTCTGCCCGAACACGTCGGTGAACGAACCGGGGATCGTGATCGTGTACTCGGTGCGCGCCCGTGTTGCGCCGCGTATGACCAAGGTGCTGTACGAGATGCCCGCGGTCACCGCCGCGAGCTCGGGTGCGATCGTGACCACGCTCACGTCGCTCGCGCCGGTGTCGAGCGGGTTGTTGAACTCGACGTCGATCTCGCTGCCCGGCACGCACCGGTCGCTGTACGAGCAGGTGACGCGCACCACCTTCAACGGCGCGTACGTGCGGCCGCGGTAGCTGGGGCCGGCGTCGCTGGTGGCAGGGCCTTCCGCGGAGGGCGTGCCGGGACCGATCGTGACGGTGATGGCCGTGTCGGTGGGGAGCGGATCGGCCGCGC
This sequence comes from uncultured Bifidobacterium sp., assembly GCA_964632715.1. GTDB lineage: Bacteria > Actinomycetota > Acidimicrobiia > Acidimicrobiales > Ilumatobacteraceae > UBA668. Next base: position 13,041 of record CAZWCU010000091.1, read on the forward strand.
GGAACGCGATCCAGCGGCCGTCCTCGGCGGTCTGCGTGCTGTTGCGCGCCGCGTCGTCGGCCTCGATCTCGGCGGTGGTGGCCAGTCGCAGCGGTACGCCATCGTCACCCGCCTTCAGGCTGATCGTCGCCAGCACGGCGGCGGGGTCGATGCGCTGATCGAAGGTGGCGACGAAGATCTGATCGAGCGCCAACGAGTCGCTCTCCGGTCCGAACGACTGCACGGCCGGCGGCGGCGTGGTGAACGTGAACGTGGCGTCCTCGGCCAGCGCGTTGCCGGTGGCCGACTCGGTGCCGGCCGGCACCGTGACCGAGTAGGTGGTGGCCATCGGCAGGCGATCGATCGA
>CAZWCU010000091.1:13486-15016 GCA_964632715.1 uncultured Bifidobacterium sp.
GGCGTGTCGTCGTCGGGTGGGAACGGTTCGTCGATCACCGCGCCGGTGCGCGGCGGGGGCGACGACTGCACGGGCCAGTTGAACGAGTCGCGATCGTTGGCCGGGTAGATCCACTCCGGCAGCCGATCGACGATCTCGTCGAGTCGATCGTCCGGCAGCTGATCGCCGTCGACCACCGGCGTGGTGTCGGGTGTGCTCGCTGCTGCCCGGCCCTCGGAGAGCGTGAGGCCGAACAGGCGGGGCGCCGCGCCGTCGGCCACGGCCGGCGTGGGCGTGGTGCCGATGGGCACGGGCACAGCCGTTGACGTGGTGGTGGCGCCGTCGCCGTCGCTGCAGGCGGCGACCACCAGCGCCAGTGCCACCGTGAAGGCCGTGAACCGACGCGCTCGTCGCTGTGCCATGGAGTGCTCCCTCGACCGTCGTCCTCAGGGAAACCGAGCACGAGCCGCTGCCAGGTGAGACGACGCGACCGGTGGCTCGGTTCCCGAACGCTACCGGTCGCGTGTCGTCGCGTCGGCGACAGGGATCACACCGCCGACAGCGCGGCCGCGAAGTCGATCACGATGCTGTTCGGGTCGTCCGCCAGCACCTTCGCCGGCAGCTGTGCACCGGGGTACAGGAGCGGGATCGCATCGGGCAACACCGGGTTGCCGATCTGCACCTGGTACGGCTTGCCGCCCTCGGGCAGCACGGTGAGGGCAAAGGCATAGATCGGCAGGCCGGTCTGGCTGACCATGCCCATGTCCTGGAACTGCAGGATCGCGACTCGGCACGACACCCCGCGCTCGAGCACGTCGGCGGCGCTGCCACCCTGCGGACCCTGCGGGGCCCGAACGGTCGGTGCCGGCGTGTCCCAGTCGATGGCCACGCGGGTGCGATCGGTGGGATCGACGCGCACGGCGACGGTGGTGTTGCCCGGCTGCACCTGAGCGATGGTCCACGCCGGCATCTTCTGCTTGCAGACCGTCACGTACCGCTCCGTGTCGTCGAGCGCGACTTCGACGGTGATGCGGCACACGTACTGCTCGATGGCGCCGATGGTGATGGAGCTGCCGGTGAGCTCGACGGCGGTGATGATGCCGCGGCCCACCAGCGCGCCGGCGATGTGGTCGTTGCCGGTGACGAGACTGGTGGCTTCCTTGATCTTGCTGAACAGACCCATGATGGTGATCCTCCTGTGAGTGACGGCGTTGCCGTTGATGTCACTCACTGGACCACGACTCACCGAGGCGACGACTGAGTAGGCGGTACTCATTTCGCCTCGCACTACGCTCCGGCCCATGTGCAGATGGCGAGTTCTCCTCGCGGCAGGTGTGCTCGTCGTCACCGCCGCTGCGCTAGTCCTCGGACCCGCCGGCTACTACACGGCCGGGGCGGTACGCAGGCGGCGGCGGGAGGCGGAGGAAGCCATGGCCCTGGAACGCGTCCGCGCCGCAGCAGCACGCCTCAGGGCCGCCAGGGCGCTCCGGGACGACATGCCGCCCCGGCCCCCGCAGCACAGGCCCCCGGCCGAGCAGCGCCCCGAATGGT
>CAZWCU010000092.1:0-4583 GCA_964632715.1 uncultured Bifidobacterium sp.
GGTGCTCGTCGACGCCGCGACCGGCGTCGAGGCCGACCCTGTCGTCGTCGACCGATCGACGGGCCGCCGAGTCGACAACGACGAGTACGTGTTCACCGCCGGGCCAGCCGCGAGCGAGCCCTTCGTCGAACGGTACGCAGCGAGACCACGACCTCACCGGGGCTGAGTCGGCCTGCGTCAGCGACCGACTCGCTCCGTGTCGTCGCGCAGCCGGGCCATCACGTGCGCGTCCACGTAGCGTCCGCGCGTGAACCCGTAGCCGGCCATGGTTCCTTCGACCACGAACCCGAGGCGGCGGTAGAGCTCGACGGCGACCAGGTTGTCGACGAACACGACCAGGCTCAGCCGGCGAAGGTTCATCCAGTCGTCGGCGAGCTCGATGGCCGCCTCCATCAGCGCACGCCCGGCGCCGCGCTCCGCCCAGTCGGGGTGCACGGCGACCAGGTTGACCTCTCCGACGTGGCGATGCCGAGGTTCGTCGGGCCAGGTGAGCAGCTCGAGCACGCCGACCGGACGGCCGTCGATGTCGGCGACCAGGTGCAGCCGCCCCGAGCGGGGGCCGAGGCGGTCGACGGTCTCCCGCTCGGCGGCGTGCGGGAGCCGCATCGTGCCGTCGATGACCGTTCGGCTGGTGAGTATCTCGTGGATCGCCTGATGGTCCTGGGGAGCGAGCGCCCGGATCGAGAGGACCGATGTTGGTGTCAACCCAGCGCGGCCCTGTGTCGAGCCCTCCGAGCCTTGGGTTGGTGACCGCGACGGTCGTGGTGGAGAGCCGATGTGTTGCCGGGGCATGGATGCCGTCCCTGTTCGAGTCGCCCCGCCCGTGTGGCGGGTTCTCCACCGACGGCGTGAGGCAGGCCTTCACGTCGTGAGTGGTGGTCGTGCGACCTACGACACGAGCCAGGCGATCGCCCGCTCGGGTCGGTAGCTGCAGTACGTGCCGGTGTTGACGGCATGCGAGAGGTGGTGACCGAGCTGCGGGTGCAACTTGGCGATCTGGCGGATCGTCGCCTTCACTCGGTGCGTCACGGCGGAACGGGCGCGTTCTGCGGAGCCACCGGCGCGGCGGGTGCGCCCTCCGTGACCGATCGCCGCCGACAGGTGCTCGATCAGCTGGTCGAGCTCGTCCTGATGTCGGTACGCACGCTCGTAGTCGGAGTTGGCCTCCGCCTCGTCGATGTCGCCTTGCAGGTCGCGGATGCGCTGCTCGTACTGTCGCCGCGCCGCGGCGTCGATCGTCTCGCCGGTCGACGGCTCCTCCACTGCCGCCCCGGCGAGGTCGAGGCAGTGCACCTCCGCGCCCTGCGCACGGATCAGCTGCACGATGTCGGCAACTCCCTTCGTCGAACGCACCGCGACCGTGCGGCCCATGAACGAGAACTCGTACACGTCGCCGAGTTGGGTGATCGACGCAGGTGGCGCGACCTCCGTCTCCATCTCGCGTGCGGATGCTCGGCCGGCTCCGGTGGCGCGCAGCTCGGCGACCACGTGCCGGACGACGGCAACGACCTCATGGCGCGGCAGCGGCTCCGCCGTGGTGGAGGGCAGCGGCACCAACTCGAAGTGAGCGGCAGCCGGCGTGGTGATGGGGAGTGCGCGAGCGGTGGCTGCCAGCCGTTCCCATGATGGGTGACCGCTCCGGAAGGCGACCGCGGCGGTGGCGTCGGCGAGCAAGCGAAGGTTCGACAACGCACCTCGCCGCATCAGCTCGTCCGTCAGATCTCCCACCGTCGCAACGGCTGCGTCGAGGTGATCCTCGAGCAGATCGGCGAACACCCGCGACCGCAATCCCAACGCGATCGCGATCGGGTAGTCGATGCCGCGAGCCTCCTCCAGCGCGTGGTCGATCACCGACCTGGCAGCGTGGGGGTCGCGGCGGAGCAGCATCCAGCCGAGCGCCGTCCGCGCCCAACTGATGCTGATCACCGACGAGATCGCCTCTGCCCGACCCAGCACTGCCTCGATCTCGGCGATCCCGCGCTCCACATCACCGAGGTCGACGGTGACCAGCGCCGCCGCGATGTCGAGCTCCAGGGCCATCGCGGTCATCCCCAGCTCGTGACCGATCGTCGCTCCCTCGCGGAAGATCCGCACGGCACCGTCGAGGTCGCGCAGCGCGCGGCGAGATTGACCGAGCGAGCGATGCAACGTGATCGACGCGATGCTACGGCGATCCTCCGTGGCGATGGCCGCCTCCGCCAGCTCGGCAGCCACCTCGGGATGACCCGTCGCGTACTCGGCGGTGGCCAGCGCGCCCACCGTGCGCGCAGCGGCGGGCGAACCGTCGGCCGGCCACCGCTGCAGCGTCCGGCGACAGAGCACCACGATGTCGTCGGCGTGGCCCTGATGGACGATCGCCCACAGGATCCCGCACAGACGGTAGGCCCGGTCGGGCACGGCGTCGTGGGCGATCACATGGGAGAGCGCCTCCGCCATGTCGTCGTACGCGGCTTCGAGATCACGCACCAGCGAGGGCCGCCACGTGGACCCGGACCCTTCCAGAATGCGACCCACCGACGCGAGCACGTGATCGACGAACTGGTCGTACGTCTGCTCGAGCGTGCCGTGTCGCCGCAGCTCCTCGATGCCGAAGCGCCGGATCGTGTCGAGCAGGCGGTACTTGGTCGGCGTCGTGCGCTCGTCGACCCCGACGAGGGAGGCGTTGACCAGCTCGTCGAGCTCGTCGTCGAACGAGGCGGCGTCGAACACGGCCAGGCGCTCGAGCAGCCGCGCGGTGCTCGGACGGAGCAGGTCGTGGGACCATCGGATCGTCTCGGCGATGCTGCGGTGTCGCGGGTCGCCGCGAAATCGCGGCCGGTCGAGCACGTCGATCGCCTGGTCGAGGCGCGACACGATCTCACCGACGGCCATTGCCCGCGTGCGGGCTGCGGCGATCTCGATCGCCAACGGCAACGCACGCCCAGTTCGTGCGGTTCGGACGCCCGATGGTCGGCGTGCTGGTGAAGGTCCCGCCGAGCAGACCTTCGCAGACCAACCGTTCGACGACGAGGCTGCCGCGGGCCGCCTGACAGCGGCCGATCGCGTACGGCGTGAAGACCGGAGCGCCCTGGTCCTCGATGCAGAGCGTGTCGAGCACCTGCTTGCCGACCGCCGGGTCAGCGTCCGCGTGCACGAGCGCGGCCGCACCGCCGAGGAGTCCGGTCAGCGCGAGCGCACCTGTGGCGATGGTGAGACGGAAATGGGACATGATGAGTTCCTCCTTGTTGTCGTGCGGTGCACCTCGCATCCGCACCGCTACGACCGACGTGAACATCGAGTTCACGTCGTGAACCCGTTCCTCACGCCGACCCGGGCAGACGTCGACGATCGACGTCCCGACAGAAAGGCAGCAGCCATGACCCTTCCCCAGATCAACTCCACACGTCCGTTCCTGACCGACGGCGGGCTCGAGACCACCCTCGTGTACGTCGATGGCATCGACCTGCCCGACTTCGCCGCGTTTCCGCTGCTCGACTCCGAGGAAGGACGCGCCGCCCTGCGGCGTTACTACGGCCCGTACCTCGACCTCGCCGAACAGCACGCCGTGGGCTTCGTGGTCGACACGCCGACATGGCGCGCCAGCCTCGACTGGGGAGCGCGTCTGGGGTACGACGCCATCCGTCTCGCGGACAGCAACCGCCGCGCGGTCGAGTTCGTGACGGCGCTCGCGGACGAGCGGCCCGGCCTGCAACGGGTCGTGAACGGCGTCATCGGCCCGCGTGGCGATGGCTATGTGGTCGGCGCCACCATGTCGGCCGCCGAGGCAGCGGCATACCACGGTCTCCAGGCCCGTGCGTTCGCCGAAGCCGGTGCCACGATGATCAGCGCCATCACGATGACCTACGCCGAGGAGGCGATCGGGATCGCCCGCGCCGCCGCCTCGGTGTCGCTCCCCGCCGTCGTCTCGTTGACCGTCGAGACCGACGGGCGCATGCCGTCGGGCCAGACGCTCGGCGACGCGATCGCGCAGATCGACGCTGCCACGACCACGCCGCCGGCGTACTACATGGTGAACTGCGCACACCCCACCCACTTCATCGACCACCTCGACCCGGCGGCCGACTGGGTCGGGCGCATTCGCGGCGTTCGGGCCAATGCCTCGACGATGAGTCACGCAGAGCTCGACGCCGCCACCGAGCTCGATCGCGGCGACATCGCGCAACTCGCCGAGACCTACGCGCAGCTGGCGAAGGTGCTGGATCTGCTCGTGATCGGTGGCTGCTGCGGCACCGACCACGAGCACGTCCGCACCGTCTACTCCCGCCTGGCAGACGACCGAGACGGGTGAGCCCGCGCGAGCCTCCGGGCTGTCGGGTCAGTCCGGAAGCGCTCGACGCGGGACGATCCCGCGGTTGACGAGATCGCGCAGCACCTCCTCCTCGGAGCTGACGGCAGGGTCCAGCGCCGCTCGCGGCACGATGCCGCGGTTGACGAGGTCGCGCAGCTCGGCGTTGCCGGTGCGGATCGTCGACGGACGCGAGGCAGGGTCGTCCGCCAGCCGGACGAACGCGGTCGAGGCGGCGATGGCGACCATCGCCGTGGCGCCGAGGACGACGAGAGGGTGTCGGCTCGGGCCGGGAGTG
>CAZWCU010000092.1:4683-14918 GCA_964632715.1 uncultured Bifidobacterium sp.
GACCATCGCCGTGGCGCCGAGGACGACGAGAGGGTGTCGGCTCGGGCCGGGAGTGTTGGTGGTGACGATGGTGTGGCCGGTGTGCATGTCGTCGGTGTGCATGTCGTTGGTGTGCATCGGTTTGTCTCCTGGCGGCTCAGTAGCTGAAGGTGGTCGCGCCGTCGCCGATCCACTCCCACAGCGGGACGGTGCCGCCGACGGTCGCGTTCGGGAGCAGCGCATCGGCGTCGAGGTGCTTGGCGTTGAAGCACAGCGGGCAGACGAGGTAGCGGCCGCCGGCCGCTTCGTAGCGGGCGAGCAGGTCCGACAGCGGCGGGCATCCCTCGCAGGCGGTGCCGGTGGCGACTCCTGCGACGGCAAGGCGGACGGCCTCCTTCGCGAGGAACATCATCGTCGGCCTCCCGGACTCGGCCGCCCCGACGGCGACGAGGAAGGCAACAGTGACCTTCTCGGGATCTTCGAGGCCGGTGGTGAGACTGACGACGGCCCGGTTGTTGGTATTGGTGTTGTTGGTGTTGTTCATGTGCGTAGTGGTACGCCCATGCCGCCGCACGCACATCGGGCGAACACCCGATGGTTACGATCTTTCGGCGTGACGCGCGACTCAGGGGTTCGGCTGGCGGAGCTGGTCGCCACGTTGTCGCTGGCGGCCGACCTCGGCCTCGGTCACTCGCCGGAGCATGCCATCCGAGCCACGCTGGTCGCGCTCGACATGGCCGACGAGCTGGGCGTCTCCGGAGAGGAACGCGCCACCACCTACTGGGTGACGCTGCTGGCGTGGGTCGGGTGCACCGCCGATTCCTTCGAGCTGGCGCGCCTGTTCGGCGACGACATCGAACTGCGCCACGGCACCTACGACGTCGACTTCGCCGGCTTTCCGCAGATGGCCTACCTGTTGCGACGCGCCGGTTCCGACGGGTCGCTGCTGCATCGGGCCACGTCGTCGGCGAAGCTGCTGATGTCCAACGGCCGCTCCGTCGTGAAGGCGCTCAGCGCCCACTGCGAGGTCACCGGACGATTCGCGGGTCGGTTCGGTCTCGGACCGGAGGTCGACCGTTGTCTCGCCTACACGTTCACCCGGTGGGACGGCCGCGGCCAACCCGACGATGCGGGTGAAGCGATCCCTGTCGCCGTCCGCCTGCTGCACCTCGCCGATCTGGCCGTCGCGCACCATCGCACCGGCGGCACGGCCGCTGCCGTCGCGGAGGTGCGCCGCCGTCGCGGCACGCACCTGCAGCCCGAGCTCGTCGACGCCTTCGTGCCGCTGGCAGGGCAGCTCCTGGGGCGGCTCGACGACGCGTCGGGGTGGGACGAGATCGTCGCCGCCGAACCGACGCTGCACCGCACGCTGGCCGACGACGAGCTCACCACCGCGTTGGAGGTGATGGCCGACTTCGCCGACATCAAGTCACCCTGGCTCCTCGGTCACTCGCGGGGCGTGTCCGAGCTGGTCGCGAGTGCCGCGGCGGCAGCAGGGCACGGCCAGGCCGACGTGCTCCTCGCGCGCCGGGCAGGGTTGGTGCACGACCTGGGTCGCGTCGGCGTCCCCAACACCATCTGGGACAAGGCGGGTCCGCTCACCCGCGCCGAGGTCGAGCGGGTGCGGTTGCACAGCTACTACACGCAGCGGATGCTGCAACACCCGGGCACGTTGGCCGAGATCGGCGCCATCGCCTCCAGCAACCACGAACGACTCGACGGATCCGGTTACCACCGCGGCGCGGTGGCGTCGGGCGTGCCGAGCCTGGCCCGCCTCCTCGGAGCCGCCGATGCGTTCCACGCCATGGGCGAAGATCGCCCTCACCGGCCGGCGCTCTCGGCCAACGCGCGCGTGGCACAGGTCCGCTCGGAGGTGCGCGCCGGCCGGCTCGACGCTGCGGCCGTCGACGCCGTGCTGCACGCCGCGGGCCACGCGCCGCGCCGCCGATCGCCCGGCCCGGGCGGGCTGACCGCTCGCGAGGTGGAGGTGCTGCTGCTGGCGGCGCGTGGCGCGACCAACCGGGTGATCGGCGAGGCACTCGGCATCTCGGCCAAGACCGCCGGCTCGCACATCGAGCACATCTACACGAAGATCGGCGTGTCCACGCGCGCCGGCGCCGCCCTCTTCGCGATCCAGCAGGGCCTGCTGCCCGACGCCGATCCGGTCACCTCCTGACCGGGCAGGCAGGGTGTCCGACCTCAGCTGCGCCGGTTGGGCATCATCGTCACTGGCGGCACATCGGACGACAGGAAGCGGTCGATGAGGCGGGCGACCTCGTGCGGGTGCTCCATCGGCAGCCCGTGCGACGACCCCGGCACGATGGCGAGTTGCGCCTCCGGCAGCGCGGCGAAGAACGCCGTCGTGTGACCGAGCGGGATGAGGTCGTCGTCGCCGGCCATCACCAGCACGGGCACCGACACCCGCGCGAGGTCGTCGACGGTGAGCTCGGGCTCGATCCCGAACAGGTGGAAGCCCTTGGCCGCGACGACTGCCCAGTGGTCGGCTCCGTCGGGTGATCGCTCCGCGTAGCCGGCGGCGATCTGCACCATCACCGAGTCGTCCGACGGGTCGTGGTCGCTGTCTTCAGTTGCTGTTGCGGGCTGCTGGGCCGGCTCGGTGGTGTCGGCCGTCGTCGCACCGGCGACACCCGTCGACATGTTCCAGTGGTAGTTCGCCCCGATCGCCACCAGTCGATCGACGAGCTCCGGACGGCGCAGCGCGAGGAGCAGACCGACGATCCCACCATCGCTCCAGCCGACGATGTGCACAGGGCCGCCGATGTGCTCGATGAACGCGATCGTCTCGTCGACCATCGACTCGTAGTGGAACGCCTCGGGCGTGTCGGCCGTCCTGCCGTGCCCGCGCCGGTCGAACGCGGCCACCCGCCGACGTTCACCCAGGGGCACGCCGATGCTGTCGAGCAGTGCGTCGCTGTTCGACAGCCCGCCGTGCAACAGCAGCACGGTCTCGTCGCCGTCGCCGTGCACCGCGAACCAGGTGGGATGGCCGAGGACGTCGAGCGTGGGCACGTCGCCGATCGTACACAGCCTGCCGCAACGGCTCTCCCGCGCCAACAGGCGCAGGGTGGCGACGCCTTTCATCACGGATGCCGTGATGAAAAGCTTCCCGAAGTGGGCATCGTGATGCAGGTCTTACCGCGGACCGTTCCCGCTTCCAGTTGCCGCATCGCCTCTCGCGCGCTGCTGAGCGGGTAGGTCCGGTCGATGGTCGCAACGATCCGTCCGGCGTCGATCATCTCGGTCAGCGGCAGCAGGTCGGCATGGTGCTCCTTGGAAGCGAGCATCGTCAGACGCGGTCGAACGAAGATCGACACCAGCGGTGCGCGCAGGCTCCTTCCGAAGCCTCCGGTCACGTTGCCCTTGCCCTCACCCCCGACGATGACGAGGCTGCCCGTCGGGGCGAGGGCGCGCCGGAGGCGACGCAGCGACGTGTTGCCGGCGATGTCGAGGATCAGGTCGTAGCGGCGAGATCCATCGGTGGCGTCCTCCGAGGCGTAGTCGATCACGTGGTCGGCGCCGACTGAGCGGACGAGGTCGGCCTTGGTCGCGCTGCACACTCCGGTGACCTCGCAGCCGAACTCCTTCGCGATCTGGACGGCGTAGGTGCCGACGCCTCCGGATGCGCCGATGATCAACACCCGCTGCCCGGCTTCGATCCGGCCGAGCCGCAGCCCCTGCAGCGCCGTCGTCGCCGAGACGGGAACGGCGGCCGCCTGCTCGAACGTGAGCGTCGACGGCATGTGCGCGAGCTTGTCCTCGCGGGCTGCGGCGTACTCGGCGAACGCGCCTCGACCGACGCCGAAGACCTTCTCGCCCACGGCGAACCGGGTGACGTCGGCGCCGATGGCGGCGACCGTGCCGGCGACGGCAAGACCGGGCACGCGGTTCTTCGGTGCGCGGAGACCGAACCCGATGACGCGCATCAGGTAGGGGCGACCGGTCATCGAGTGCCAGGTCCCACGGTCGAGGCCGGCAGCGTGCACGTGGACGAGCACCTCGTGTGCCTCGATCTCGGGGCGTTCGATGTCGGTCAACTGCCAGGTGTCGCTGGACCCGTAGCGGTCCTGCACGATGGCTCGCATCATGCCGGGCGGGGTCGCGATCGGGTGCGTGTCGTTCGGTTGGTGAGTGTTCGTGATCATGTCCTGCATCGTCGGCCTAAGGCCGATGCCAGCGCATCGGGCGATCCCCCTCAGATCACGACGAGCGCCTCAGCCCGGGATGCACGGAGCGCTACCTTTCGTCCATGACGCTCTTCGCTCGTCGGCGCTGGCCACTGATCGAGGGCCGGGTCATCGACAAGCGGCACCTCAAGAAGTTCCTCGTGAGGTTCGATTCGTCCTCGACCATGGTGTCGGTCGACGAGTACATGGTCGAGTTCCAACGGCCGGACGGCACGCCGTCGCGCCTGACCATCAAGGCCAAGTCGGTGCATCTCCCGCTGCTCGGCGTGCACGTCGGTCACACGGTTCCCCTCCACGTGAACCGGAGGGGCACGAAGGCGGTCTTCGGTCGCTTCGAGCCGGTCGTGACGCGAGCCGAGCGACGGCGACGCGAGAAGGAGCGCCTCGCCCGCGACGAGGCACGCTTCAAGGAGAAGCTCGAGGATGGAGAGCACAGATGATCGAACTCGCACCCTTCGAGGATCTCGTGCCGCTCGAGCACGGGCTGAGCGTTGTCGTCACCCGCCGCGTGGACCACGAAGAACGGCTCCGCCAATTGCTCCGCGCCATCTTCTCCGCCGCCGGCGGCGAGCACGACGACTGGGACGACTACGACCGGACGATGGTCGAAGAACGACGCACGGCCGTGTTGGTGACTCCGAGCCGGGTGTACACCAACCCGCAGTAGGTCCGATCGACTCAACCTGCGACCGTGTACTCGCCACCCGGACGATCGCAGGGCGCGTCGTCGGGTGCGTTCACCGATCGTCGTCGAGCGACTGCACGAAACGGGCGAGCTCCGTCGGGTCGATGCCGCCGACCTCGTTGTCGCCGGGGAAGCCGCCACTCAGCACGTCGGCCCGAAACGCACTCAGCGCGCGGACCCGTTCGTCCATGATGCGACGCTGCAACGAGGCCACATCGCCGTAGGTGCGCGCGTGCCGCGGCACACGCGGGCTCTCGCCGCAGATGTCCGACTGGAAGAGGAACATCACATCGGCGTCGCGGCCCGAGCCAAGCGAGATGGTGGCCAGTCCCGTGCGAGGCGTGATCTGTGCCAGCACCGGAGCCGGGACGAGCTCGCACTCGACCGCGAACGCGCCGGCCTCCTCGAGCTCCTGGAACTGCCGCCACAGGGTGCTGGCCTCCGCAGCGTTGCGGCCCACGTGGCGCACACCGCCGAACTGGTTGGAGCGCTTGGGCACGAATCCGAGATGGCCCATGACCGGCACGCCCTCCGCGGCGAGCAGGCGCACTGCGTCGAGGCGTCGGGCGGTGATGACTGCATCGGCACCCGCGGAGAGCGAACGGAACGCAGTGGCGAGCAGGTCGTCGATGGTGACCTCGCCACCGAAGTCGATGGCCGCGGTGACGAACAGTCGGCTCGAGCCGCGCCTCACCTCCGGCACCGCCGCGGCCAGGCACACGACCATGTCGATGCCCGCGGCCTCGGCGGCAGCAGCCTCCTCCTCGGTGCCCGCGGTCACCTGCACGTACTGCCGACCACTGCCCTTGAGCGCAGCGATGGACGCCACCGTGACCGTGCGTTCGGCGTCGCGCCCGTTGAAGTCCAAGATCCTCGTCATCGGAGCCGGACGCTACTGCCCGCGTCGCGTGGCCCTGCGTCCGATCATGCGGGCGTCGGCGCGAGCAACTGGGCGACGAGCGAGTCGGTGAGCCATCTCGCATAGCGATCTCGCGCCCAGCCCCGGTCGATGACGAGCAGCCGATAGAGCTCCGGCGAGGCGAGGGCGTGGATGACGTCGGCCGCGTCCTGCGCGCGCAGACCATCGCGCAATGAACCAGACCGCGCCAGGACTGCTGCAACGCGGCCCTGTCCCTCCTGGCGCTGCCGCGTCAGGTCGTCGAGGAGCGCAGCCGCCTCGGGATCGGACCCGGCGGCACTCACCAGGATGCGGTAGACCGGTGCCGTCCTGGTGTTGATGTCGACGCTGATGGCCACCAGCCGTGCGAGCACGTCAGTCGGCTGCGGAGCGGCGAGGAGCGTCTGCACCTGAGGTCGCTCCGCCACGGCGATCGGCTCGTCGTCGCCGGCGATGGAGGTGTCGAGGAGGCCCTTGAGGATGCCCGGCTTCGACGAGAACAGCCGGTACACCGTCGCCTGCGGTACATCGGCGGCGTTGCTGATCGCCTCGATGGTGGTCGCTCCGTAGCCGCGCTCCAAGAACAGGGTGCGGGCAGCCTCGAGCACTGCCCGACGCGCCAACCGTGTTCGCGCCTGCGGCGCGCGAGCCCTGTCGGCTGCCATGCCGTCGCGACGGCTACCGGCGCCGCGTGGCGCTGGTGCGCCCGACGTTGAGCTCGACCGCGTGCCGGATGATGGCCATGAACGCCTTCTCGTCCAGGTGGCCACCCTCGACGATGTCGATCGCCCGCCGAGTACCCGCGTCGAGGCTCGCGTTGAACAGTTGATGGGGGTCGTCGAGCGCCGCGCCGTTGAAGAACGTGATCTTCACCTTGTCCTTGTACGTCTCGCCGGTGCAGATGAGTCCGTCGTGCGACCATGCCGGAACGCCGGCCGGGTTCGTCGGCTTCACCCACTTCGCCTCCTCGACGATCTCGGGATCAGCCTCCTCGATGAGCGCACGGATCCGGTTCATCAGGTCGGCGCGCCAGTCGGTGGCGGCCATGTCACACCGCCTCGGCAGCGGCCGGGAGGGCAGCGAAGTCGCGCTGCACCTTCTTGTACCACTTCATGCCCGACACCGGCTTCCGCCAGCGGGCCTTCATCTCGCGGAGCGCGTGCTCGTGGGCAGTGTCGCCGGCTGCAACGACCTCCCGGAGGTGTCGGTCCTGGGCGTGGATGATCTCGTTCGCATCGGTGCCGGCGTGGCTGAGCTCGCACGCACCACCGAGTTGGCTGCAGGTCATCGTCTTCATGGTAACGCTCCTTCGTTGACGCTCGTGTTGTGAGAGTCATACTCTCATATTGAGAGTGTAACTGTCAATATACAGAACACTCCGGGTTCTGGCCCAGGGGGAAAACTCCGGACGTGCGCACCGCGCCGCTGGCTATGGTCGGCGAGATGCACATGATGATGGTGACTCGCCGTGTCCGAGCGACACGGCCCGACCGAGCGGGATCGCCGACGGCGAACACTCGGTCAGAACTTCCTCGTTGACCGGAGCCTCACCCGCGATCTGATCCGTGGGCTGGACCTGCGCGCCGACGAGCTGGTCGTCGACATCGGGGCGGGGGTCGGTGCGCTGACCGTCGAGATCGCCCGCTCGGGCGCAGTCGTCTGGGCGGTGGAACCCGACCCCGACTGGTACGACCGTCTCGGTGACGCCGTGATGGCCGCCGGCGTCGGCCACCGCGTGCGGCGAGTACGCACGACGTTGGAGCAGCTGCAACTTCCCCGCCAGCCCTACCGGGTGGTCGCCAACCCGCCGTTCGGCATCACCACCGACGTGCTCTCACGGCTGCTCGACCAACCGGCGACATGGCCGACCCGTGTCGACCTGGTCGTGCAGCGCGAGGTGGCGATTCGCCACACGCGCACACCGCCCGTCGCGTTGCGCACCGCGGCGTGGCTGCCGTGGTGGGAGTTCCGACTCGGCCGCACGATCGACCGGAGCGCGTTCCGTCCTCGTCCATCCGTCGACGCCGCGGTGCTCTCGGTGGTCCGTCGCGCGCCGGCCCTGCTGCCCGAGCGGCTCGCATCCACGTACGCCGATGCGCTCCGGCCAGCGTGGAACCTCGCTGCCGCACCGCCGCGAGGCCGACGCCCGCACAGTCGGTGAGCGGCCGTGGGGAGGACTGGACGTCGATCACTCCCTGCCGGCACGGAGCGCGGGCAGGACGAGGCGACCCACGCGTTCGGCCTCGTCGTCGAGCGGGTAGCCGGAGAGGATGAACGTGTCGATGCCGAGCGCTTGGTACGCGCGGAGCTTGGCGACCACTCGGTCGGTGCTGCCGGTGATCGCCGCTCCCACCCCGCTGCGCGCCACGCCGATCCCGGTCCACAAGCCCTCCTCGGCAAAGCCGTCGTCGGCGGCGGAGGACCGCAATGCGTCCTGCCGGCGGACGCCCTCCGACGAGTGGTCGTGTGACGCACCCTTCAGCCGGCGGCCGACCTCGGGGTCGAGCTCGCTGATCAGTTCGGCCGCAGCAGCGCGGGCGTCGTCGTCGGTGTCGCGCACGATCACGTGTGTGCGCAGGCCGAACCGCAGAGTGCGGCCGTGCGCGGCGGCCCGCTCCCGCATCTCGGCGACGAGGGCACCGATGGAGGCCACCCCCTCGATCCACATCAGGTAGCAGTCCGCGTGCTGCGCCGCGACCTCGCGGGCCGGTTCCGACGTACCGCCGAAGTACATCGGCGGAGGTGTGCGAGTGCGAGTCGGCGCGGTCGACAGGCCGTCGTAGCTCCAGTGCTCACCCTGGTGGGTGACCGTTTCGTCGGTCCAGAAGGCGCGTAGGAGCGCCATCGCTTCGGCCGTACGCCGGTAGCGCTCGACGGACCCGAGCGCCTCGCCGGCCAACTCGCTGGAGATGATGTTGACGGTCAAGCGACCATCGAGGAGTTGCTGCAGGTTCTTCGCCGCGCGGGCGAACATCGGTGGATCGAACTCCCCGACGCGCACCGCGGGCAGCAGGCCGATGGTGGTGAGCGACGGCGCCAACGCGGTGGCGAGTGTTCACGGGTCCATCCCGGGCACGAACGAACTCGGGATCAACACGTTGTCGAACCCTGCGCGCTCGGCACCGGCGATGACGTGCCGGTTGTACTCGAACGTGGCCCGCCGGGTCGGGTCGTCAACACCGAGACGAGCCGTGTCGCCGACGCAGGATGGTGCGAACCAGGCAAGTTCCAATGCAGTCACGGAGAGAGTGTCGCACGCTGCCGATCAGCCGAACAGGGAGCGAAGCTGCTGCGGTCGCACGACGACCCCGCCGCCAGCAGCTACCTGTCGAGCGCGCCTTTGCCGGCCAGGATCTTGTCGCGGTACTTGATGATCCGGGCGACCTTGGTGGCCGAGGTCTTGGCGGAGTTGAGCGCGAACATGTAGCTGCGCTGCCGGCCCGGCGTCAGCAGCGCGAACGCCTGGGCGAGCTCGGGGTCGGACTCGAGCGCTTCGACGAGTTCATCAGGGAGCTCGAGTTCGTGCTCGACCTTCGGTGGCCGGATGCCTTGCTCGGCGTAGCCGATCGCCTCTGCGAGGTACTCGCGGATGATCGCTTCCGAGGCGACGACCTGGCGATTGTCGTCGAACTTGAAGCAGTCGGGATGGCTGCTGTTCGGCCCCTGTCCGATCAGCACACCGTGCGGGTCGCGCATCAGCGCCGCATTGAAGAACGACAGTCGGAAGTCCTCCCGGAAGGCACCGATGATGACGATGTTGCGCCCGGAGTGCATGTAGCACGGGTGTCCCCACTTGACGTGCTCCGACAGGCCCGCGTCGCGACAGATCCTCCGCAGGTCGAGCAGGCCGTCGTACCAGAACCTGGTCGAGCAGTCAGGGGTGGCGAAGCGGTCGCAGCGGCCACACCCGCTCTCGAAGTAGTGCTCGATGTTGGTGATCATTCGTACTCCTTGTGACAAAATCTAAGGTTCCGGCGCACCTCTCATGCTCCACACCCGATCCGGAGTGACCGATGGCCGACATGCTCGTCAACCTCTACAACCTCCCACCGGTCATCGAGTTCGTCGACCTCTCCGGTGGCAGCGTCAAGGTCGTGCGAGCGCATCCGGCCGACGCACGCCGTGTGCTGCGCTTCGTCGAGTCCAACGTCGCCGAACACTGGCCCGACGAGTCGGCCGACAACTGGCTCGGCGAGACCACGGCAGCCCTTGCCAACCATCCGCCCACCGTCTTCGTCGCCGTTCGTGAGCGGGCGATCGTCGGGTTCGCGTGCTACGACGCGACCGCCAAGGGCTACTTCGGCCCCACCGGGGTGGCCGCCGGCCTCCAGCGCACGGGCATCGGACGCGCACTGCTGCTGTGCGCGCTGCATGCCATGCGTGGCGACGGGTATGGCTACGCCGTCATCGGCTGGCCCGCCGAGGCGGCCGTCGGCTTCTACGCACACACCGTCCAGGCCTGGCAGAA
>CAZWCU010000093.1:0-14916 GCA_964632715.1 uncultured Bifidobacterium sp.
CGCGAAGCACTTCTTGCCCAGCAGCGCGTTGCCGCCGTAGCCCGAGCCGTAGCTCATGATCTCGCGGGTCTCGGGGAAGTGGACGATGTACTTGTTGTCGGGGTTGCACGGCCACGCGGTGTCGGCCTGGCCCGGCTCGAGGGGTGCGCCCACGGAGTGCAGGCAGGGCACCCACTCGCCATCACCGAGCACGTCGAGTGCGCCCTGGCCCATGCGGGTCATGATGCGCATGTTGGTGGCCACGTAGGCGCTGTCGGTGAGCTGCACGCCGATGTGGGCGATGGGGGAGCCCAGCGGACCCATCGAGAACGGCACCACGTACATGGTGCGGCCCTTCATCGCGCCGGTGTACAGGCGGTTCATCTCGGCGCGCATCTCGTCGGGGTCGCGCCAGTTGTTGGTGGGGCCTGCGTCGTCCTCCTTGATGGAGCAGATGAAGGTGCGGTCCTCCACGCGGGCCACGTCGCCCGGATCGCTGTGCGCCCAGTAGCTGTTGGGGCGCTTCGCCTCGTCGAGCTTGGTGAAGATGCCGGCATCGACGAGGCACTGCGCGAGGCGGTCGTACTCCTCGGCCGACCCGTCGCACCAGTAGATGTCGGACGGCTGGAGAACTGCGGCCCAGTCGGCCACCCACTGCTGCAATCGGGTGTTGCTCGTGGTTCCAGACATGCCTGCTCCTCTACTGCCAAGACACAGCACGACGATGTGCCGTGTTCATTCTGCCAAACCGGCAACGAAAAGGAAGAAGTCCAAAGACCCTGAACCGGCCTGACGGCCATGTCAGTTGGCGATGGCTGCTATCTCAGGGGCAGTTGGCGCGTCAGGCGCCGGGGGTCTCCATGTCGACCTCGCTGCCCAGACGCAGGCGCGTGGCGCGACCGTCGGCGTCGAGATCGAAGACCACGCGCTGGCCCTGACGCAGCATCCGGAAGATGGAGCCGACGAGCGCATCGTCGGCGAGATCGAAATCGGAGAGGTCGGTGTCGCACATCACGACGCCGTCGCCGCTGGACGGGTCGAAGCTCTTGATGACGCCCTGCACGGGAAGGCCTCAGCCGGCCTTGACGATCTTGCCGCTCTTGATGCAGCCGGTGCACACGTACAGGCGCTTGGGGCTGCCACTGACCAGGGCGCGGACGCGCTGGATGTTCGGGTTCCAACGACGCTTGGTACGACGGTGCGAGTGCGACACGTTCATACCGAAGGACGGGCCCTTGCCACACACTTCACATACAGCTGCCATGACGTAACTTCTTCCACGAGCAATCGAAACGAGCGCAGGGATGCTACCAGTGAAGGTCGGAAGTTCGACACCTGCGCCGGTCGTCGGCCGTCCAGACGGTGCAGCACCCGAGACAGCGCGTCAGTAGTGTGGCCGCCGTGCCCACCTTGGAACACCTCAGCCCCGACGCGCTCCGCCACACCGTCATCACGTTCCGCGATGCGATGAAGGCACACGCGCCGGGCATCAACCGGCTCAACGTGTATCCGGTTCCAGATGGCGACACGGGCACCAACATGGCTCGCACGCTCGACGCGGTGGTGGCCGAGCTGGAAGGCGCCGACCGGGGCATGGAGACCACGTGCAACGCCATCAGCCACGGCAGCCTGATGGGTGCCCGCGGCAACAGTGGGGTCATCCTCAGCCAGATCCTGCGCGGGCTCGCCGGCACGATGAAGGAGGTCACCGAGGGCTCTGCGCTGAAGGTGGCCGAGGCGCTGAAGGCGGCATCGGCTGCCGCGTACCAGGCGGTGCTGAAGCCGATCGAGGGCACCATCCTCACCGTCGTGCGCGAGTCGGCCGACGCAGCACACGAGTCGGCGCAGGGCGGCGGCTCCTTGGTGGTGGTGCTCCGTGCGGCGCGTGCGGCCGGCAAGTCGGCGCTGGATCGCACTCCCGACATGCTGCCCGTGCTGAAGGACGCCGGCGTGGTCGACGCCGGGGGCGCCGGCTTCCTGCTGCTGCTCGACGCTGCGCTGCACGTGGTCGACGGTGTGCCCGTTCCCGAGCCGGAGGAGTTCGAGGGCCCCAACGACGAGCAGTTGGAGGCCGCGGCCCACCGGCGCGCCACCGACGGTGGCGTCGACGTGAGCGAGCTGCGCTACGAGGTGATGTACTTCCTCCACCTCGACGACGGCAAGATCCAGAACTTCAAGGAGGACTGGGGCCAGATCGGCGACAGCATCGTGGTGGTGGGTGGCGACGGCCTGTTCAACTGCCACGTCCACACGAACGACATCGGTGCCGCCATCGAGGTCGCCATCGACCTCGGCGGGCGCCCGAAGCAGATCCGGGTCACCGACCTGTTCGAGGAGATGGCCGACGATCACGCGAAGCGTGAGGCCGCCATCGCCAGCGGCCACGTCGCGTCGCGGGCGGGGGCGGGACTCCCGCCGGTCACCTGCGCCGTCGTTGCCGTGTCCAGCGGCGACGGCCTCTCCGAGCTGTTCGGCCAGCTCGGCGTGCAGGGAGTGGTCACCGGTGGCCAGACCCTGAACCCGTCCACGGCCGAGCTGCTCGCTGCCGTCGAGGCGGTCAACGCGCAGCAGGTGGTGGTGCTGCCCAACAACAAGAACATCATTCCCGTCGCCGAGCAGCTCGACGCACTCACCAGCAAGACCGTGGTCGTGGTGCCCACCAAGAGCATGCCCGCCGCGCTCGCCGCCTTGGTGCTGTACGACCCCGAAGCCGATGCTGCGTCGAACGGCGGGGAGATGGCGGAGGCCGCGGAGTCGGTGGCCACCGGCGAGGTCACCCGTGCGGTGCGAGCCACCACCACCGATGCGGGCGCGGTGAGCGAAGGCGACTGGATCGGCATCGTGCGGCGGGCGCTGGCCGGCGACGCGGGCGCGGAGCCGGGCGACGACGGCATCGTCGCCATCAGCGGCACGCTCGACGGTGCCACGGTGGCGCTCCTCGAGGAGATGGTGGGCCCGCGGGCCGAGATCGTCACGGTGGTGGAGGGTCGCGACGCGGGCGCCGGCCACACCGAGGTCGTCCGCGCGTGGCTGCTCGAGCACCGACCCGACGTGCAGGTGGAAGTGCATCGCGGCGGCCAGCCGCTCTATCCGTACCTCTTCGGCGTCGAGTGAGCGAGATCACCCTTCGCGAGCTGTCCGCGATCGGTGTCGATCGACTGAAGGGCGTGGGCGACAAGAAGCTCGCGTCGCTGCACGAGGTGGGTGTCGACACGGTGCTCGACCTGCTCACCACCTATCCGCGGCGCTGGGTCGACCGCACCAACGAGTGCCGTGTCAGCGATCTGGTGGCCGGTCAGGAGGCGCTCGTGCTGGTGGCCGTGCGCAGCGTCAGCAAGCGCGTCGGCAGGAACCGGCGCACCCTCGTCGAAGCGGTCGTGGGCGACGGCAGCGGCCGCTTCCACGTGGTGTTCTTCAACCAGCCCTGGCGCGAAAAGCAGCTGCGGGAAGGCGCGCAGGTCGCGCTGTTCGGCAAGCCGGAGGTGTATCGCGGCGGGTTGCAGATGACGAACCCGATCGTCGACATGATCGGCGATCGCACCAATCGCATCGTGCCCATCTACCCGCAGAGCGAGAAGGCGTCGCTCAGCACGTGGGAGATCGCCGGTTGGGTGGAAGACGCCCTGAAGCGATGCGAGGCGCGGGGTCTGGCCGATCCGCTGCCGTCCGGTGCCCGCACCCGACTCGGGCTCATCGGCCGCCACCAGGCGCTGCGCCAGATCCACCTGCCCGAGACGATGGGGGAGAAGGAGCTCGCTCGCCGCCGGCTGGCGTTCGACGAGCTGCTGCGCGTGCAGACGGTGCTGGTGATGCGCAAGCGGGCCCTCGAACGTGACTCGCTGGGCATTCGCCACGACATCGACGGCGAGCTGGTGGGGCGTCTGCGCTCGGCGCTGCCGTACGAGCTCACTGGAGCGCAACGCACGGCCATCGCCGAGATCGAGGCCGACCTCGCCGGCCCGCACCCGATGCACCGCCTGCTGCAGGGCGACGTCGGCTCGGGCAAGACCTTGGTCGCAGTGAGCGCGATGCTCACCGCGGTGCAGGGTGGTCACCAGGGAGCGCTGATGGCGCCCACCGAGGTGCTCGCCGAGCAGCATGCGTCAGGTGTGCGCCGGCTGCTCGCGGGGGTGACGGTGCCGGACCCGGGCAACCTGTTCGGCGATCGCCCGTTGCGCGTGGAGCTGCTGTCCAACCGGGTCACCGGCGCCGAGCGCCGCGACGTGCTCGCCGGCATCGCCGACGGCACGGTCGACATCGCCATCGGCACGCACGCGCTCATCCAGGAAGGCGTGCAGTTCCACAGTCTCGGAGTGGTCGTCGTCGACGAGCAGCACCGCTTCGGTGTCGAGCAACGTGCGGCGCTGCGCGCGAAGGGCGACGGCGACGTGGTGCCCGACGTGCTGGTGATGACCGCCACGCCGATTCCACGCACGGCCGCGATGACCGTCTACGGCGACCTCGACGTGAGCGTGCTCGACGAGCTGCCGCCCGGACGCACGCCCATCGTCACCAAGTGGGCCAACGGGCCGCTGATGGAGCAGGGCGCGTGGGCCACCGTGCGCGAGGAGGTGGCGGCCGGTCGGCAGGCATACGTGGTGTGCCCGCTCATCGAGGAGAGCGAGAAGCTCGAGGTCGCGAGCGCGCAGGAGACCTACGAGCGCCTGCACCACGACGAGTTGAAGGGTCTGCGCATCGCGCTGCTGCACGGGCGCATGCCGTCGGCGGAGAAGGAAGCGGTGATGGATCGCTTCCGTGTCGGCGCCATCGACGTGCTCGTCGCGACGACGGTCATCGAGGTCGGTGTCGACGTGCCCAACGCCACCGTGATGGTCATCATCGACGCCGACCGCTTCGGCATCGCACAGCTGCACCAGCTGCGCGGTCGCGTCGGCCGGGGTGAGCACGCGTCCACCTGCTGGCTGGTGACGCAGGAGGTGGAAGGTCGCAACCCGCGCGTGGAAGCGCTCGTCGCCACCACCGACGGCTTCGAGCTGGCGGAGGTCGACCTCGACCTGCGTGGCGAGGGCACGCTGATGAACACCGCGCAGAAGGGTCGCAGCGACCTGCGGCTCGCCTCGCTACGACGCGACCGCGAACTGGTCGTGCTCGCCCGCGAGGTGGCGTTCGAGATCGTCGACCCCGATCCGATGCTCGACGACCACCCATTGCTGCTCGACGAGCTGCGCCTCCTCTTCACCGCCGACGACGAAGCCTTCTTGTTCAAGAACTGACCACGGCCACTGGAGCACCACGATGAGACTTGGTAGGCACTTCCCCACTTGGCAGCTTGCGGTGGCAGCCGCCGCATTCCTCGTCATCGGCACGCTGCAGGTCCTCGGGTCGGAGAACAGCGGGTGGGTGCGCGCCTCGGGAGTGCTCATACTCGGCGTCGGCGTGTTCTACCTCGTCCTCCTGATTGCGCGGCTTCTCGGACGGGGTGAACCGCCGGTCGATGGTCCCTGATCGTCATCGATGTCCGGCTCGTGCCCGAGCTCAGGCAGTTGGCGAAGGTTTTCATCACGGCATCCGTGATGAAAAGCTTCCGGAAGCCTCCCGTGGCGGGGTGAACAGATCTTTGGTCACGCTCTGTCTCGCACATGGAGACGAAACGTGACCGAAGTGCAACGGGACGTGCGCGCATGCGAGGGAGGATGTTGGCGAAGCGTTTCATCGCGGCATCCGCGATGAAGCGCTTCCGGAAGCCTCGAGTGGGGCCGGGCTCGGCCTCCGTCACCAGTGGTCGCGGGTGCCGTGCTCGGATTCGCCGGTCTCGTCGTCGTCGGGGAGCACGAGGTCCCAGCGGTCGCGGCAGTCCTCGCAGCGATAGGCGACGATGTCGCCGGGCAGCCAGATGCCGTCCTCGGTGGGGTGCGTCAGCAGATGGCAGCGCCCACCGCAGTCGATGCACGTGATGGTGGGTTCCGGCTGCAGCACGCCCGTAGTCTGGCCGTCGACAGACTGGAACGGCAATGGAAGCGGGAACGGCATGCGTGTGATCTCCGGCGAGTACGGCGGACGCCTTCTCGTGACGCCCGAGGGCGAGACCACCCGACCCACCACCGACAAGGTGCGTCAGGCCATCTTCAACTCGCTCTCCAGCATGGGCGTGGTCGAGGGCGCCGTGGTCGCCGACCTGTACGCGGGCTCCGGCGCGCTCGGCATCGAGGCCATCTCTCGTGGGGCCGAGCGGTGCATCTTCGTCGAACGCGACCGCGCGGCACTCGTCGCACTGCGCGAGAACATCGCGACGCTCGGCATCGGCGATCAGTGCACGGTGCACGCCACCGACGTGATGGCCTGGGTACCCGCGATGCGCAACGTCGACGTCGCGTTCATCGACCCGCCGTACGCGTTCGAGGCATGGCCGGCGCTGCTGAAGCTGATCGACGTGGGCCTCGTGGTCGCGGAGGCCGACGACCCCATCGACGCGCCCGACGGATGGACGCAGCTGCGCAGCCGCCGCTACGGCCGCACCTGGGTCACCTTGCTCGAGCCGTCGGGCTGACGAGCGCGCTGGAAACCGGCGCGACATGAACGGCTAGCGTGTGGCCGCCATGGCGACCGTTCTCTATCCCGGAAGTTTCGACCCGTTGCACCTGGGCCACATCGACGTGATCGAGCAATCGGTGGAGCTGTTCGGCACCGTCATCGTGGGCGTCATGCACAACCCCACCAAGCCCAGCGGCATGTTCACGCTCGCCCAGCGCGAGGCGATGATCCGCGACAGCGTGGCGCATCTGCCGTCGGTGACGGTGATGGCCTTCGACGGCCTCGCGGTGCACGCGGTGGAGAAGGCGAAGGCCGCGTTCATCGTGAAGGGGCTGCGCACCGGCGGCGACTTCGAGGTGGAGCAGCAGATGGCCCACACCAACCACGCCGTCAGTGGCGTCCGCACCGTGTACCTGCCGTGCAAGCCGGCGCTGGTGTCCATCAGCAGCCGTTTCATTCGAGAGATCGCCCAGTACGGTGGCGACGTCAGTTCGCTGGTGCCCGCTCCGGTCGCCGCGCAACTCGCCACGCTGTTCCCCACCCCGACGTCGGCCCAACAGGCCACTAGCTGAACACTCCGAGAACCCATGAGCTACGACGATCACTACGACGATGACGGGTACGACGACGAGGAGATCGACGACTCCGACGCGTTCGTGCGCTCCACCAACGGCTACGTCGGCGATGCCGAGACACTCGTCCGCCGCGCGCTCGACCTCATCGCGAACGCGCCGAAGATGCCGTTGTCGTCGTCGCCGCGCATCGACGGCGACGAGATCATCGAGCTGCTCGACGAAGCCCTGAACCGGCTGCCCGACGAGATGCGTCAGGCCCGCTGGATGATCAAGGAGCGCCAGGAGTTCGTGGCGAAGACCCGTCGCGAAGCCGACGAGCTGCTCGAAGCCGCACGTGTGCAGGCCGAGCGGATGGTGCAGCGCACGGAAGTGGTGCGCGCTGCGGAACAGCGGGCACGGCAGATCAACGAAGCCGCCGAGTCCGACGCCCGGCGCCTGCGGCACGAGACCGAGGACTTCCTCGACCAGCGCCTCGGCAGCTTCGAGATCCTCATCGACAAGCTCAGCAAGACCGTCCAGGCCGGTCGTTCACGGCTGGCCATCGGCCAGCACCGCGAGGTCGACGGCGTGGAGGAAGAAGACCCGACGAAGGGCTTCTTCGACCAGGACCGGTAGCGCGATGGCCAACCCATTGCGTGTCAACGCGGCCGAGCTGCTGCGCCGACCAGGCAGCCAGAAGTCCTACGAGCTGCAGCCCACGCTCGACGAGCTGGGCGTGCACGACCCCACTCGCTTCGCCGACGACGCCGCGGTCGACGTGAACCTGCACCTGGAAGCGCTCACCGACGGCATCGTCATCGACGGCGAGCTGCGCGTGCCGTGGCACGGCGTCTGTCGTCGCTGCCTGGTGCCCACCGGGGGAGTGCAGGTCAGCGAAGTGCACGAGCTGTACCAACTGGTGGTCACCGACCCGGAGGCGTTCGAGATCGTCGGCGACCAGGTCGACCTCGCCGACGTGGTGCGCGAACTGGTGCTGCTCGACGTGCCCACCACGCCACTGTGCCGGCCGGACTGCGCCGGGCTGTGCCTCACCTGCGGCGCCAACCTCAACGACGAGCAGTGCGACTGCGCCGGCCCTCCGGCGGACCCGCGGTGGGCCGCGCTCGACCTGCTGCAGCAGTCGCCCGGCGACGAGTCCGCCAACTGACCGATTGCAGGTAGCAAGCGGCCTGGTGCCGCCGCTAACCTCTCATAGCTCGTGTGCCGAGGGAGGTCCCTCGCCGATTCCGGGAGTCATCATGGCTGTTCCCAAGAAGAAGAAGTCGAAAATGAAGACGCGCAGCCACCGTGCTGGCGCGTGGAAGCTCGCGGCCCCGTCGCGCAGCGTGTGCCCGCGGTGCGCGGCTGCCAAGCTGCCGCACACGGTGTGCCCTGCGTGCGGTTGGTACAAAGACCGCGTCGCCATCGAAGTCGGCTGAGCCGAGCCACCACAGTGCTGCCGATCGCAGTCGATGCGATGGGTGGCGACCGAGCGCCGGGCGACATCCTCGCCGGCGCCCATGCGGCCGCTGCCCTCGGTGTTCCCGTCATCCTCGTCGGGCCCGACGGGCTCGAGGGTTGCGGCGACCTGCCGCTTATCCCCGCCTCCGAAGTCATCGCCATGGACGACGACGCGGCGCAGGGAGTGCGGCGCAAGAAGGACTCCACGCTCGTGCGTGCCGCTGAGGCGGTGCGCGACGGCAAGGCCAGCGCGATGGTGTCGGCCGGCAACACCGGCGCCACCATGGCCTCCGCGTTGTTGCGGATGGGTCGCGTGAAGGGCGTCAACCGCCCGGCCATCGCCACGCCCATCCCCGTGCCCGGCGAGCGGCCCACCATCCTGCTCGACGCCGGCGCCAACGCCGAGGTGCAGGCCGAGTGGCTGGTGCAGTTCGCCCAGATGGGCTCCATCTACGCACGGCACCGGTTCGGCATCGAGCGCCCCAAGGTCGGCCTGCTCTCCATTGGCGAGGAGCCCGGCAAGGGCGACACTCTGCGCAAGGAAGCGTTCGAGTTGCTCGCCGCCGCTCCGAGCATCGACTTCATCGGCAACGTCGAGGGTCGCGACCTGATGAAGAAGACCGCCGATGTCATCGTCACCGACGGCTTCACCGGCAACGTCGCGTTGAAGGCCCTCGAAGGTGGCATGAAGACGCTGTTCGGCGCGCTGCTCACCGCGTTCGCCGCCAAGCCGGAGTACAAGGAACATGCCGACGCGCTGCTGCCGGCGCTCATGCCGCTCTACGAGCAGATGAGCCCCGACACGCAGGGTGGGGCGGTGCTGCTCGGTGTCGACGGCATCTGCATCATCAGCCACGGCTCCTCGGGCGAGACCGCGATGGTCAACGCCATCAAGCTCGCCGAGGAGATGGTGCGGACCGGTCTCGTCGCCGAGATCACCGCCGCGTTCGCGACGCCCGCCTGACGCTTCGGTCCGCGTGCACTCACGCGTGCACCCGCGGCGCTAGCCTCGCTTCGCCTCACACACGACCGCCAGGAGCAACCAGGTGCCTGCAGAAACCCACGTCGAACACGACCCACTCGACCGCAACGGCGTCTTCGAGATCGTCCGTGCCAACCTCGCCGACATCTTGGAGATCGACCCGAAGACCATCTCCGAAGGGCAGTCCTTCGTCGACGATCTCGACGCGGACTCGCTGGCGCTCATCGAGCTGGTGGAGGCGCTGGAGGAAGACCTGGCCGAGCGCTCGGTCGGGTTCCGCATCGAGGACGAAGACCTCGTCGACCTGAAGACCGTGCGCGACGCGGTCGACTACGTGTTCGACCGCGTCAAGGGCAACTGACCTCCCGGTGCTGCCGGAACCAGATCTCACCGGGTTGCAGCAACGCCTCGGGTACCAGTTCACCGATCCTTGCCTCTTGCGCCGAGCCCTTGCCCATCGCAGCTGGTGCAGCGAGGTGGGCGGTGAGCCGAGCAACGAACGCCTGGCGTTCCCCGGGGAGGCGGGGTCCGGTTGGGCGGTCGCGGACCGGGCGTACCGCCACACCGGGGATTTCACCGGGGGCCGGCTGACCGACCTGCGAAAGAGCGTCGTCAATGCGTCGGGGTTGGCGGAGGTCGCCCAGGAGATCGAGCTCGGGCCGTGCCTGCTGCTCGGCAAGGGCGAGGACGCCGCGGGTGGCCGCACGAAGCCGTCGATCCTCAGCGACGCGCTGGAGGCGGTGCTCGGCGCGGTCTACATCGACGGTGGTGCCGACGCGGCCTTCCAGCTGGTGCAACGGCTGCTGACCGAGCGCATGGCCGTCGCCGCGCTGCGGCTCGACCGGCTCGACTACAAGACGGTGCTGCAGGAGCTGACGGCTCGCGAGTTCGACACCGCTCCCGTGTACGTGCTCAGCGACAGCGGGCCGGATCACGAGAAGCGCTTCTTCGCCACCGTCATCGTCAACGGGCAGAGCGTGGGTGCGGGCGAAGGTCGGTCGAAGAAGACCGCCGAGCAGGCGGCCGCCGAGCAGGCGTGGCTCGAGCTCTCCAGCCACGTCGCGGAGTAGCGCATGCCCGAACTGCCGGAAGTCGAGACCGTCCGCCGCGGCCTGCAGGTGCAGGTGGTCGGACGCCGCATCACGAAGGTGGAGGTGGGTCGCGAGCGGTCGGTGCGCCGTACGTCGCGGGCTGCGGTCATCGACGGCCTCACCGGCGCCACCATCACGGAGGTGAACCGCCGCGGCAAGTACCTGCTGTGCACGCTCGACACCGGCGACCACATGATGGTGCACCTGCGCATGAGCGGCCGGCTGCTGGTGGCCGCGGCCGGCACCCAGCGGCCACCGCACACGCACGTGGTGCTGCACCTGGAGGGCGAACCGGCGCAGGAGCTGTGGTTCGTCGACCCGCGCACGTTCGGCGAGGTCGTCGTGTTCGATCCGCTCAACGTCGCGGTGGAGATGCCCGAGCTGGCCAAGATGGGCGTCGACCCCATCGCCGACGGCCTCGATCGCGCCCAGTTCGCGCGGCTGTTGCGCAGTCGCTCGCGCCAGATCAAGGCACTGCTGCTCGACCAGCACGTCATCGCCGGCATCGGCAACATCTACTGCGACGAGGCGCTGCACCTTGCCGGCGTGCGCTGGGACCGTCGCTCCGACGCGGTCACCCCACGCGAGATCACCCGACTGCACACGGCCATCATGCAGGTGCTCGGCGACGCCATCGAGGCCGGTGGCAGCACGCTGGCCGACACGCAGTACGTGGGCCTCGACGGCGAGAGCGGCTGGTTCCAGCTGCACCACCGGGTGTACGACCGCGCCGGCCAACGCTGCCTCACGTGCGGCAAGGCCGACATCGTGAAGGTGTTCGTCGCCGGCCGCGGCACCCATTTCTGCCCCCGCTGCCAATCCTGATGGTCGGGACTGGCCTCCGCTTCGCTTCGGCTGCTCCCTCCTGATGGGCGGGACTGGCCTCCGCTTCGCTTCGGCCGCTCCCTTCTGATGGTCGGGACTGGCCTCCGCTTCGCTTCGGCCGCTCCCTCCGTGCACCTCGTCGCTGGCGCTTCCCTCGGCGCGTGTGACCCAAGATGTGCGGGTGGCGACGACCTGCCTGCCGTAAAGCCGGGTCTGCGGCCGACCCTTGCTATCGTCGCCATGCCGTGTTTCTGAAGTCGCTCACCCTCAAAGGTTTCAAGTCGTTCGCCGACGCCACCACCCTGCAGCTCGAGCCGGGGGTGACCGTTGTCGTCGGTCCCAACGGGTCCGGCAAGTCGAACGTGGTCGACGCCATCGCGTGGGTGCTCGGTGCACAGGCGCCCAGTGCGGTGCGCAGCCAGAAGATGGACGACGTCATCTTCGCCGGCACCGCCAAGCGGCCGGCCCTCGGTCGTGCCGAGGTGATCCTCACGCTCGACAACTCGGCCGGGCTGCTGCCGATCGAGTTCACCGAGGTGACGGTGAGCCGCACGCTCTTCCGCACCGGCGAGAGCGAGTACGCGATCAACGGCATCAACTGTCGCCTGCTCGATGTGCAGGAACTGCTCAGCGACGCCGGTGTCGGGCGCCAGCAGCACGTCATCGTCAGTCAGGGCCAGATCGACGCGGTGCTCAACGCTCGCCCGGAGGACCGGCGCGGCATCGTCGAGGAAGCGGCCGGCGTGCTGAAGTACCGCCGCCGCAAGGAGAAGGCCGAGCGCCGACTCGATGCCACCGAGGCCAGCCTGCTGCGCGTGCAGGACCTGCTGCGCGAAGTCCGCCGCCAGCTGCGGCCCCTCGAACGCCAGGCCGACGCGGCTCGCCGCCACGGCGACCTCGTCGCCGAGCTGAACGGTCTCAAGATCTTCCTGGCCGGCCGCGAGATCGCGGCACAGCGCGCTCGTCTCACCACGTTGGCGGGCGAGAAGATCACCCTCACCGAAGCCGAGCAGACGCTGCGCACGGAACTGGCCGCGCTCGACACCGGCGTGATGGCGGCCGAGGCCGAGCTCACTGCTCGCGGCGACACCGACCTCAGCGACGAGATGGTGCGGGTCGAGCAGCTGCGCGAGCGCGCCCGCGGCATCGCGGCCGTGCTGGTGGAGCGCCGGCGTTCGATGGAGCGCGACCGCGGCCAGCTGATGGACAGTGGTGTGGTCGCCAACCTGGAAGCCGACGCCGAGCGCCTGCGTGACGAGCTCGCCGGAGTGATCGCCGATCTGGTCGCGGTGGGTCCGGAGGCCGAGGAGCTGCTGGCCGAGGAAGCGGCGTTCGCCGAGCAGCGCCGCGAAACCCTCTCGTCGATCGACAGCATCTCCAGCAGCACGTCGGCCGCCAGCGCGGCCGCCGAGGTGCGCGGTGAACTGCGGTCCATGCGCACCAGCCTCGAGCGCGCCGACGGCGAACTGCGCCGCCAGCGCGCGCGCCTCGACTCGTTGCGCCAGCGAGCGCTGCGCCTCGACGGCGAGTGCGAGCGGCTGCGCGTGGAGTGCGAGACGGCGCAGGCCGCCGAAGCCTCACTGGTCACCGATGTGGAAGCCGCCGAGGCCCGTCGCATCGCTGCCGACGCCTCGCACGACTCGCTGGTCACCGCCCGTCAGGATGCGGCCGAGGAGGCATCGCGGTGGCGAGCCCGCGCGGAGGCGCTGCATCTCGCGCTCGAAGGCGCTCGTGCGCGTGCCGGCGCCGAACACCTCGCCGGTGTCGACGGCGTGCTCGGCACGCTGCTCGACCTGATCGAGATCGATGCCGGCTGGGAAGCAGCGGTGGAAGCCGCGCTCGGTGAAGCGCTGCAGGCCGTCGTCGTGGCCACGCCCGCCACCGGTCGCCAGGCACTGCAGTCGCTGCAGGCCAGCAACGTGCACGGTGCCGTGTTGGCCCTCGGCGCACGGGCCGCTGGTGCCCCTGCGGCGTCGGGCGGCGGCGATGCCGTGCGGCCGCACGTGCGCAGCCGCCATGCCGGGGTGCCCGAGCTGCTCGACGCGGTGCTCGGCGGTGCCGTGCGCGTCGCCCGGTGGGATCTCGCGCTCGACGTGGCCATCGCCAACCCGCTGACCGTGGTGGTCACCGAGGACGGCGACCGCTTCGGCCCCACCGGCTGGCGCATCGGCGCCGCGGGCGGCGGAGCCACTGCGGCCGCGCTCGAAGAAGCACAGGAACGGTCGGCCATCGCGGCCACCGAGCTCGCCCGTCGTGAGACGGCACTGGCGGGCGCGAAGGCCGAGCTGCAGGCGGCGCGCCAGCACGAGAACGAGCTCACCCGTGCGCTCGACGCCCACGACGCGGGGTTCTCCGCCAACAGCGAGGCGCTGGCACGTGCGCAGTCCGAGCGACGGGAAACGCAAGCCGAGATCGAGACCGTCGAGCGTGCGCTCGGCGATGCCGAGGAACGCACCGAGCGCGAGCGCAGCCGCATCGCCGAGCTCGAAACGCTGGTGCCCGCGCTGGAGGCCGACGAGGCCGCCGAGGCGCAGGCGGCGCGTGCACGCGGCGAAGCGCGAGCCCGGCTCGACGCGCAGACGGCACGGCTGGCGAGCAAGCGGCAGGACCTCGAAGTGCGCAACGCCGGGCTGCACGAACGGCAGGCCTTCCTCGAGCGTCGGTTGGAGGAGACCGAGCGGCGCCTGGAGGCCGACACTGCCGCGCGTGCGGAGGCAGCACAGCGACGTCTCGCCGTGGAGCGCAGTCTGGAAGCGGTCGAACGGCTCGCCGCACTCGTCGACGAGCACCGCCACGTGGTGGAAGTGCGCCACAACGAACTGCTCGAGATCCGTCGCCGCCAGAGCGACGAGGTGCGTGCCATCGCGCAGCGCCTCGACACCCTGCGCCGTCGCCGGTCGGCCGCCGAGAAGGAGCTCGACGAGACGCGTGAGCGCAGTCGTCGGGTGGAGATCGACGAAGCCGAGGTGCGCATGCGCCTCGAAGGCGCGGTGGAAGCCGTTCGACGCGACCACGATCTGGAGCCGGAGGCCGCAGAGGCCGCGGAGATGCCGGTGGTCGCAGAGGGCACCAATGCGCCAGCACGCGTGCGAGACCTGGAGCGCGAACTGCGCCTGATGGGCCCGATCAACCCGCTGGCGCTGGAGGAGTTCACCGAACTGCAGGAGCGGCACAAGTTCCTGGAGGAGCAGCTGGAAGACGTGCGCAACACGCGCCGCGACCTGATGCGCGTGATCAAGGCGGTCGACCTCGAGATCCAAACCGTGTTCTCGGCGGCGTTCGCCGACGTGAGCACGCACTTCACCAGCCTGTTCGCCACGTTGTTCCCCGGTGGCGTCGGCCGCCTGGTGCTCACCAACCCCGACGACCTGTTGAACACCGGCGTCGAGGTGGAAGCGAAGCCGAGCGGCAAGAACGTGAAGAAGCTGTCGCTGCTCAGCGGCGGCGAGCGCAGCCTCACCGCGCTCGCGTTCCTGTTCGCCGTGTTCCGCAGCCGGCCCTCGCCGTTCTACGTGATGGACGAAGTGGAAGC
>CAZWCU010000094.1:0-14912 GCA_964632715.1 uncultured Bifidobacterium sp.
GAGTCGACCACGTCGCCGGGCTGCTGGCCGGGCAGCCAGACGGCCAGGTCGAGCCGACGTTCGGGCGAGTCGGGTTCGGTGATGCGGGCGCCGTCTTCCACGTAGATGACGGTCATCGCTTCGCGGGCGACGGTGGTGGTGTTCGGGCCGCCGCCGTGCACGACCCAGCCGTCGTGGAACGACGCGTCACCAGCGGCCATCGCAACGGGCGGGCACACCCGCAGACCTTCGCGTTCGATGAGCGCGGCCAGGAACGTCTCCGACTCGTCGGAGATGGGCAGCAGGCCGATGTCGCCGAGCGCGTGAGAACCGGTGGCGAAGCGCATCGTGCCCATCTCGGGCGTGCAGTCGGTGAGTGCCATCCACATCGTGAGCGTGCGCGCGCCGTCGAGTGGCCAGTAGCGCTGGTCCTGGTGCCATGGCGTGTGGCCGCCGCCGGCCTGCTTCACCAGCGCCTGGTCGTGGTACAGCCGCACGGCGCGCACGCCGAGGAGCTGCGCGGCGACGCCCGCGAAGCGCTGCGCCAGTGTGAACCGCTCGAACGCGGCGTTGGAGCGCCACAGGTTGAACATCTGCAGGAACGCGCGGTCGTACGTGCTGCGTTGCGGCATGGGCGCCAGGCGGTGGTTCGCTCGCTCGGCGAACGGAGCGAGCTCGTCGCGCAATGCCGCGAAGTCGAGCCCGGCGCCCAACCCGCGCACGAGCAGATGACCGTCTCGCGCGAACTGGTCGACCGCCGCGAGCTCGAGTGGCCACGGCGTGTCGTACACCTGCCGCGGGTCCGGCCGCTCGACGGTGGGTTTCGCGGTCATCGCGCTCAGACTATGCCGTGCCCTCCGACCCGTCCGACCCCGTCAGCCCGCGCTGGACCCACTGGCGCGAGACCGTCGACCTGGAGGAGTACCACCAGCGGTGGCGGCGGATGGAGGAGCAGGGCACGGCCTCGCACGGAGAGGCCGACTTCATCGAGGGTTACGGCGCGGCGAGCGTGCTCGACGCGGGGTGCGGGATGGGTCGAGTGGCCATCGAGCTCCACCTCCGCGGCGTTGCCGTGGAGGGCGTCGATCTCGACGCCGATCTGCTCGCGTACGCACGGGCCGACATGCCCGAGGTCAGCTGGCACCACGCCGACCTCACCGACATGCACCTCGGCCGCCGGTTCGAGCTGATCGCGATGCCGGGCAACGTGATGATCTTCTGCCGCGCAGATCACCGCGAGCCGATCGTCGCGACGCTGGCGGCTCACCTCGAGCCCGACGGTCTGCTCGTCGCCGGGTTCTCGTTGGAGCGTGGTCGCGACGCGCTGACGTTGGCCGAGTACGACCAGTACTGCGCCGCTGCCGGACTCGCGCTCGCGGAGCGCTTCGCCACCTGGGAACGCGACCCGTACGAGGGCGGCAACTACGCCGTTTCCGTGCACCGCCTCGCACCCTGAGCTGCACACCGCCTACGGTGCCGTCGGTGGGGGAGAACACGTCGCGGCGCACCGCGTTCTGGTTGCTGTGGGCCAACGCGGTCTCGGTGGCCATGGTCATGTCGGCGGATCGCTTCACGTTCGAGTGGCTGGTCGGCGACACGCTCGACGCATCCGATTCCGCGAGCGGGTTCGTGTTGTTCGCGCTCGGCGCGCCCGTGGTGTGCTTCGTGCTGCTGGCCGGCGCGATGGCCGACCGTCACGACCGCAAGCGAATCCTGCTGCTCACACAACTCGGCGGGGCATTGGTGCTCGCACTCTCGGCGCTCGCGGTGTGGACCGACGTGATCGACGTGCCGATCACGATGGTGCTGGCGGTGCTGTTCGGCACGGTGATGGCGTTCGGCCAGCCGGTGCGCAGCTCGCTGCTGCCGTCGATCGTGCCCAAGGAAGAGCTGATGCACGCGATCGTGGTGATGACCATCGGCCTCAACGTGGCGATGATCGGCGGGCCGCTGCTGGCCGGCGGGCTGATCGAATTGAGTGGAGTCGGTCTCGCGTTCGCGGTGCAGGCCGGCTTCTTCCTCGTCGGTGTCGTGCTGGTGACCAAGCTGCAGGTGCCCGCACTGCCACCGGTGGACCGCACCGTCCGCATGCGCACCGAGGTGATGGACGGGCTGCGGTTCACGTGGGCGCACCGGCGCTTGCGCGCACTGTTCGCACTGCTCGCGGTGGGCGGCGGGTTGATGTTCGGTGGGGCAGTGGCGTTGCTGCCCAAGATCGCTCGCGACGAGTTCGGCCGCAGCGCCGACGATTCGGGGCTGCTGTTCGCGTTGATGGGTGCCGGCATGATCGTCACCTCGTTCGCGCTCATCCGCCACCGCCAGCGCATCACCCGCCGAGGCCTGGTGTTCATGCTCGGCATGGTGGCCGGCACGACCAACCAGATCGTGCAGGGCTTCGTGCCTTCCTTCGGGTGGCTGGCGCTGCTGATGTTCCTGTGGGGTGCCAGCGGCGGCTTCTACATGAACATCAACCAGACGCTGATCCAGGAACTGACGCCGAAGGAGAAGATGGGCCGGGTGATGTCGCTCACCGTGCTCACGCAAGGCGGTCTGGTGCCGCTCGGAGCGCTGGTGGCCTCGGCGCTCGCCGAATCGATCGGCCCGCAGCCGGCGATGAGCGTGTTCGGAGTGGTGGCGCTGGCCTGCGTGGTGGTGACGCTGGTGGTGGCCAAGGAACTGCGCCGACAGGTATGAGCAGCGCTCCATTCCCGCGCCACCAGCAGATCGACGAGCAGTACGCCGACGCGTACTCGCGCCGACCGATGACCGATGATGAGCTCGCACACCTGTGTGCCCAGTCGTTCGAGCACCTCGACGACCCCGGCGACCACGACGACTGGGTGGTGGATGCAGCAGGGTGAGGTCTCGTGGGTTGCGCCAACAGCTCCACACCGAAGCAGGAATGCGTCGCCAGACGCGGCCGCCGTCAGCCGCCGGTGGCGATCTCGTCGAGCTTCGCGACCGATTGCTCGAGCATCGCGACGGGCACGATCGGCCAATCGGGACGGCGGGCGCGCAGCTCGGCGGTGATGTTGGTCCAGTCGCAGTAGTTGGTGACGTCGGTCTCGGTGTCGCTCACCGCGTCGAGCTTCCAGCCGTACACGTGGCCGAGCGGAGGCTGATCGACGCCGCCGATCGTCCACTCCACCAGCTGGTCGGGGACGATCTGGGTGACGGTGTTGCGCACCTTGTACTTCACCAACCCGGGAATGTCGTTCAGCGGCGTGCGGTCCATCTCCATGTCGAACACGTCGCCCACCGCCGCGAGTGGCGTGGCGTCGGGCGCCGCCTCCAACATGCCGGAGCCGTCGATGCGCACGTGCCCTTGTGGGCTGGAGACGATCTCGAACAGCGCGTGCGCTGAAGCGTGGATGCGGCGGCTGGCGGACACTCGTTGTTCGGTCATCGGCGAATGGTTGCTCATCGACGCAACCGCTGACGAACTGTTCGACCCTCGCTCGCCCACGGCGCACGAGGACTCTGGGCACGTTCCGTCTCGCACATGGAGACAGAACGCGACCAGAGCCTGTCCTCGGGCGGGGCGGTGCCGGGCCGCAACGCCCCAGGGTGTAGACCACTGGGATGGGTTATGACGTGGAAGTGGTGGTGACGCTGAAGGCGCCGCCGACGGAAGCGCTGATGCGCGAGCTCGATCATCACTTCGAGGTGGCGGGTCACCAGGCGGGCACCAATACCGTCGAGCTGATCGAACACGTGGCGGTGAACGACGAGGCCGATGCCATCGCGTTCGTGAAGGGTCTCGTGCTGGAGGCGATCCCGCCCAACGCGGTGATCACCCGCATCGCCGCGATCCCCGGCTGAGCGCCGGACTCAGGCGGGCTGCTCGGAGAGGCGGCGAGCGATCACCTTCAGGCAGAGGATCTCGTCGGCGCCCTCGAAGATGCTGAGCACGCGTGCATCGACGAACAGTCGCGACACGGTGTACTCCTCGGCGTAGCCCATGCCACCGTGGATCTGCATGGCCTCGCGGGTGACCCACTCGGCGGCCTTGCACACGTAGGCCTTCACCATCGCCGCTTCCATGGTGCCTTCGCCCTTGGCCATCATGCGGGCGACGCTGTACGAGAACTGGCGGCCCGCCTGGATGAGCATGACCATGCGGCCCAGCTTCACCTGGGTGAGCTGGTAGTCGATGAGTGCGGGGCCGAACACCGTGCGGTGATGCGCGTACTCGAGCGCCGCCTCGTACGCAGCCTGCATCACGCCCACCGCGCGAGCGGCGGTCTGCAACCGGCCGTTCTCGAAGCCGGCCATCTGCAGGTAGAAGCCCTTGCCGACACCCTCGGGCCCGCCGACCAGGTTGTCGGCCGGCACCCACCAGTTGTCGAGGGCGACCTCGTAGCTGTGCATGCCGCGGTAGCCGATGGTGTCGATGGCTCGGCCCTCCATCTTGCCGACGGTGCCGTCGACGGTGGCGGTCTGCTCGAACTGGAAGCCGTGGCCCTCGCCACGCGGCTTGGGCACGATGAACAGGCTCAGCCCCCGCGAGCCCTTGGCCCGATCCGGGTCGGTGCGCGCGAGCAGCGCGAGCACGTCGGCTCGGGCACCGAACGTGCACCAGGTCTTGACGCCGTTGATCACGTAGCCGGGCTCGCCGTCCGGGCCGGGCGCCTGGGTGGCGGTGACGGTGATCTTGGCGACGTCGCTGCCGTAGTCGGGTTCGGTGACCGCGACGGCGGGCATCACCTCGGCCACCGCCAGCTTCGGCAGCCAGTGCAGCTTCTGCTCCTCGGTGCCGCCCTTCACCAGCGCGCGAGTGAGGATCTCCGGCCGGGTGATGAGCGAGCCGCCGATGCCCAGCGAACCGCGGCTGAGCTCTTCGGTGGCCACGACCATGCCGATGTACTCGCTGTCGCCGCCCTCGCTGTAGCCGCCGTACTCGGCAGGCACGCTGAGCCCGAACGCGCCCATCTCGGCCAGGCCCTGCACGATCTCCTCCGGCACGTCGTCGTTGTGGCGGTGCACGTGCTCGGCGACCGGCTTGATGACCTTCTCCGCGAAGCTGCGGAACGTGTCGGCCACCATCTGCATCTCGTCGTCGAGGTGCAGCGGGCCGACCTGCTCGGCGAGCGAGGCGACGAACTCGGGCGTGCGGAACTTGGCCAGGAACGGGTGCGCTGCCTTCATCGGCGCCACGTCGATGCCCCACATCGCTTCCCGGCCGGCGACGCGGGTGATGACGTCGTGCACCATGTCGGCCGCGAACGCGCACGTGATGGCGGCCTCCACGTCGCCCTTGGCGCCGTAGTCGAGCATCGCTCGAGCGGTTTCCACTTGCGCGGCCGCGTGCGCCAGGTCGTAGGCGAGCACCTGCTGTGCATCCGGCCCGCCGCTGGCCGCGAGGTGGCGGACGCCCTTGCCGACGACGCTGCTCGCGAGTTCGATGACGTCGGCCGCGCCGGCAAGGTCGGGAGTTGCGAGTTCGGTGCTCATGTGCGCGAGGTTACCGAACGGTAGGACGCGGCGCCCTGTCCGTCCCCGACCCGAATCGGCCGGTGTTCGTCACACCCGCGTGTGCCAGGGTGGTCCCCATGCCCGGCTCCGAGCGCGACATCACCCGACTCTGCGTCTACTGCGGTTCCAACGCAGGTGCCGAGCCCGCCCACGCCGCGGCGGCCACGCGACTCGGGTCGGCGCTCGCCAACCGCGGCATCGGGTTGGTGTTCGGCGGTGGCAGCGTCGGCCTGATGGGGCTGGTCGCCGACGCCGCGATGGCCGGCGGTGGCGAGGTGGTGGGCGTCATCACCGAGCAGCTGGTCGGCGCCGAGGTGGCGCACCGCGACCTCAGCCGTCTGGAAGTGGTGCCGTCGATGCACGAGCGCAAGGCCCGGCTGTGCGACCTGGCCGACGGCTTCATCGTGCTGCCCGGCGGGTTCGGCACCGTCGACGAGTTCGCGGAGATGCTCACGTGGAACCAGTTGGGCATCATCGCCAAGCCGGTGGTGCTGCTCGACGTGAACGGCTTCTGGGAGCCGCTGCTGGCATGGATGGACAAGGCCGTCGAGTGCGGGTTCGTGCGCCCCGCGCACCGAATGCTGGCGCAGCGTGCGCTGTCGGTCGACGATGCGATCGCGCTGGCCACCGCCCCCGTGCCCGACACCCCGCACAAGTGGCTCGACCGGGACCCGACGCCCGTGCGCGGTGTGCCGCAGCCCTGACGGACGAGAGCCCTACAAGGCCTCTTGGTCGGGTTCGAAGCGGTAGCCCATGCCCGGCTCGGTGACGAAGTAGCGCGGCTGCCCGGGCACGGGTTCGAGCTTCTTGCGAATGGCGGCCAGATGCACGCGCAGGTAGTTGGTCTCGTGCTCGTACTGCGGCCCCCACACCTGCTGCAGCAGCTGGCGCTGCGTGATCAGCCGCCCCGGGTGGCGGACCAGCGCCTCGACGATGGCCCACTCGATGGGAGTGAGGTGCACGTGCGCGCCGTCGCCGTCGGTGATGGTCTTCTGAGCGAGGTCGATGCGGAACGCCACGGTGGCGATCACGGGTTCTTCGGCCATGGGGTGGTACCGGCGTTGCGCAGCGCGAACGCGTGCCAGCACCTCGTTCATCCCGAACGGCTTCGTCACGTAGTCGTCGGCTCCCGCGTCGAGCGCGCGCACCTTCTCGGCCTCGCTGTCGCGCACCGACAGCATGATGATCGGCACCGTGGTCCAGCCGCGAAGGCCTTCCACGACGGCGACACCATCGATGCCCGGCAGCCCGAGGTCGAGCAGCACCAGGTCGGGGTGGTGGGCGGCAGCCACGGCCAGCGCCTCCTCGCCCGAGGCGGCGACGTCGACGGTGTAGCCGCGCGCGGAGAGGTTGACGCTGAGCGCCTTGCGGATCTGCGCCTCGTCGTCGACCACAAGGATGCGAGTCACGGCTGGACGTCGGTCTCCGGAGAGATGGGGATGGCCACCGTGATGGTGGCGCCGCCCCCGGGGGTGTCGTCGATCTCCATCGACCCTCCGGTGACCTCGATGAAGCCCTTGGCGATGGCGAGGCCGAGACCGGCGCCGGCGTCGGACGAGCGGTTGCCGCGTCGTTGGAACGGCTCGAGCAGGCGTTCGCGGTCGGCCACGGGAATGCCCGGGCCGCGGTCGATGATGCGCAGCGCGACTCGGTCGGCGAGCTGCACGGCCTCGATGCGCACCGGGTGCTCGCTCCCGCCCCACGACAGCGCATTCGAGACGAGGTTGGCGACCGATCGTTCCAGCAACGCCGGATCGGTGAACACGAGCGGGAGGTCGGGATCGACGTCGATCTGCACGCGGTCGGCGGGCGCCGAGAGGGATGAGAGCGACGCAGCGATGATCTCCTCCAGCGCCGCCGGGCCGAGCGAAGGTCGAGCTGCGCCCGCCTGCAATCGGCTCATGTCGAGGAGGTTGCCGATGACGCGGTCGAGGCGGTCGGTGGCGGCGTCGATGTTCGCGAGCAGACTGACTCGTTGCTCGTCCGTGAAGCCCACCTCGGCGCCGAGCAGCCCCGTGACCGATGCCTTGATGGAGGCCAGGGGCGTGCGCAGGTCGTGCGAGACGGCCTGCAGCAACGACGAGCGCAGCGCGTTGGCTTCGGACAACGACTCGATGGTCTGGGCGTCGCGGCGGAGGTGTCGTGCCTCCAGGCCGAGCGCCACCTGGTCGGTGAACGCGCGCAGGACCATCAGGTCGTCGCCGGAGATGGCAGGCCCGCGCATGACCAGTTGTGTGGTGCCGTGCTCGTCGAGCGGGAATGCCGTGCCGTCGTCGGGCGTCAGCGGCGGGTTCGGGCCGGTGGAGGCGTTGAGCACCCAGTGGTCGCCCGTGCGATCGAGCACCGACACGGCGGACAGCGCGAACAGGGTGCGCAGCTGGTCGACGAGTTCGGGCAACGGGTCGGCGGTGGCGATGATGGAACCCGTGGAGCGTGCCAGTGCCGTGGCGTCGGCACGGGCCCTGCGCGCATCACGGGCGCGTCGGGCCGCCTGATCCACGAGCACGCTGACCACCACGGCGACCGCGACGAAGATGCTCAGGGCGACCACATCGTCGGTGGAGGCGATGCTCCATCGGTGCGTCGGCTCGGCGAGGTAGTAGTTGATCAGCAGCACGGCTGCGACGCCCGCGAACACGCCCGGCCGGATGCCGCCCACGGCGGCGATGCACAGCACCAAGGTGAGGTGGAGCAGCAACGCGCTGCCCAGGTTGAGGTGCTCGCCCATGGCGACGAGCAGTGCCGTCAGCAGCGGCAGTCCGATCACGCACAGCGCCCAGGCGACGAGCTCGCGTCGTGACGGTTGCGCGGTGAGCAGCCGTTGTCGGCGCTTGGGTGCCGTTCGCTGCGGTTCATCGGCCGGCGGCCCGGAGATGATGTGCACGTCGACACCGGGCAGCCCGCGCTGCACGTCGGCGACCAGCGAGCCGTGCAGCATCTCCGACACGCGAGACCGACGGGTGGAGCCGAGGATGACCTGCGTGGCCTGCTCGGAGGTGGCGAAGGCGGCGAGGGCACCGGCGACGTCGTCGCTGACGACCTCGCGGTAGGTGCCACCGAGCTCGATGAGCAGGGCCCGCTGACGCTCGAGGCCGTCGCCGGTCTTCTTGGAGAGGCCGTCGGAGCTGCCGACGTGCACGCCGATGAGGTCGCCGTGCAGGCGCCCGGCCATGCGCGCCGCTCGCCGCACCAGGTTGTCGCCGCCAGGAGCGCCGGTGAGGGCGACCACCACGCGCTCGCGGGTCTCCCACGTGGAGGTGATGCCGTGATCACTGAGGTAGTCCTGCAGCGAATCCTCCACGCGGTCGGCGAGCCACAGCAGCGCCAGCTCGCGCAGCGCGC
Organism: uncultured Bifidobacterium sp.; assembly: GCA_964632715.1. Lineage (GTDB taxonomy): Bacteria > Actinomycetota > Acidimicrobiia > Acidimicrobiales > Ilumatobacteraceae > UBA668. The sequence continues at coordinate 8,797 of CAZWCU010000094.1, forward strand.
CCAGGTTGCCGGGGCGGAAGTAGTTGGCCAGCGCCGCGTCGACCTTCTCCGCGGGGTAGATGTTGCCGTGTGCCATCCGGCGGCGCAGCGCCTCCGGCGACATGTCGACCAGTTCGATCTGGTCGGCGCTGCGGACGAACGCGTCGGGCACGGTCTCCTGCTGTGCGATGCCGGTGATGCGCTCGACCACGTCGTTGAGCGACTCGAGGTGTTGCACGTTGAGCGTGGAGATGACGTCGATGCCGGCTTCGAGCAGCTCGTCCACGTCCTGCCAGCGCTTGGGGTTGCGCATCGTGGGGTTGTTGGTGTGCGCGAGCTCGTCGACCAGCACCACCTTCGGCTTGCGGGCGAGCACGGCATCGATGTCCATCTCGTCGAACGCGGTGCCGCGGTACGGGGTGGACAGCCGGCGCACGATGGGGAGGTCGCCGATCTGCGACTTGGTGTTCGTTCGGCCGTGGGTCTCGACGAACCCGACCACGACGTCGGCACCACGTGCCGCGCGGCGCGAGCCCTCGTTGAGCATCGCGAAGGTCTTGCCTACGCCCGGAGCTGCACCGAGGTAGATGCGCAACGTTCCACGAGTCATGACCGACAGTCTGCCCGTCGCGGCACTGATCGAGTGAAGTTTCCGTGTGGTGGCTTCAGCCGTCCGTGCGGGCGGCCTCGACGATCGGCACGCTGATCGTCAGCGTGCAGCCTCCGCCTGGCGTGTCGTCGATCTCGATCGACCCGCCGGTGACTTCGACGAAGCCCTTGGCAATGGCCAGACCGAGACCCGCGCCAGCGTCGGCCGACCTGTCGCCCATGCGATGGAACGGATGGAAGATCTGCGCGCGCTCGGCCGGTGGGATGCCCGGGCCGCGGTCGATCACGCGCAGATCGACGTGGTTGCGTACCGCGGCCGCCTCGATCCTCACGTCTCGATCCGGCGGCGACCACGCGAGTGCGTTCGACACCACGTTCGCCACTGCTCGCTCGAGCAGCGCGGCGTCGGTGAGCACCAGCGGCAGCTCCTCGCTCACGTCGACCTGCACTCGGTCCGAGGGCGAGCCCAACGACGACAACGCCGCCGCCACCACTTCCTCCGGCGCCGTGGGCGCGAGCGTGACCGTGGTGGCACCCGCCTGGAGCCGACTCATGTCGAGCAGGTTGCCGACCACGCGATCCAGGCGGTCGGCCGACTGGTCGATCGTCGCCAGCAGCGTCGCCCGTTCGTCGGCGTTGAACCCGACATCGCCCTCCATCAGTCCAGTGACGGATGCTTTGATCGACGACAGCGGAGTACGCAGATCGTGCGACACGGCACGCAGCAACGCGGTGCGCAGCGCGTCGGTCTCCGACATCATCTCGAAGCCCGCGGCTTCGCTGCGGAGCCGCTTGGCTTCCACCGCCAGCGACAACTGATCTGCGAACGCTCGCAGCACGCCCAGGTCGTCGCCGGTGATCCTCCCGCCGCGCAGCACCAGTTGCGTGTCGCCCGATGCGTCGAGCGCGAACGATGTGCCGTCGCTCGGCGCAACCGGCGCCGGTTCACCGGCGATCGCGCTGACGATCCAGGCTGTGCCGTCGCGCTGCAGCACCGCGGCCGCATCGAGTGCGAACAGGGTTCGCAGCTGGTCGACGAGCTCCGGCATCGGGTCGTGATCCGCCACCATCGAGCCCGTCGTGCGAGCGAGTGCAGTGGCGTCGGCCCGCGCCCGTTGTGCCTCACGAGATCGCTGCGCGGCGCGGTCCACCAGCACGCTGACGCCGATGGCAACGGCGACGAACACCAGGAGTGCGATCAGGTTGTCGGTGGAGCCGATGGTGAACGTGTGCACGGGCGGCGTGAGGTAGTAGTTCGTGAGCAACGACGCGGCCACCGAGGCGGCGACCCCGGGTCGGATGCCGCCGAGCGCCGACACGATCAGTACCAGCGCCAGCTGGAGCAACAGGTCCGTGCTGAGGTTGAGTTGCGACTGCGCGTGGACGAGCATCGCGGTGAGCAACGGAACGCCCACGATGCACAACACCCACGCGAGCATCTCGCGCCGACGTGGGATGGCGCTGCGCCGAGCCGTTCGTCGAGGACGCGAGACCGCGCCGGTGACCGGAGCCTCCGTCGCGATGATGTGCACGTCGACGGTGGAGATCGCTCGTTGCAGCTCGCTCGCCACCGAGCCGCGGACGAACTCACCGAGGCGTGATCGATGCGTGACACCGATGACGATCTGCGTGGCCTGCTCGGCTCGCGCGAACGCGGCGAGCGCGGCGGCCACCTCGTGCCCGACCACCTCGCGGTAGCTGCCGCCCAGCTCCACCAGCAGCGCTCGCTGGCGCTCGAGGCCGTCGCCGCTGGTCGACGACAGGCCGTCAGGGTTCGCCACGTGCACACCGACGAGGTCGCCGCGCAGGCGGCCGGCGATGCGGGCGGCGCGACGGATCAGTTGGTCGCCGCCCGGCGCCCCGGTGAGTGCGACCACGACCCGTTCGCGTGTCTCCCACGTGGTCGTGATGCCGTGATCGACCAGATAGTCCTGCAGGCTGTCCTCGACCCGGTCCGCCACCCAGAGCAGGGCCAGCTCGCGCAGCGCCGCCAGGTTGCCCGGGCGGAAGTAGTTGGCGAGTGCGGCGTCGACCTTCTCGGGTCGGTACACGTTGCCGTGCGCGAGACGCCGGCGGAGCGCCTCGGGCGACATGTCGACCAGCTCGATCTGATCCGCGCTGCGGACGAACGAGTCGGGCACGGTCTCGCGTTGGGCGATCCCGGTGATGCGCAACACGACATCGTTGAGCGACTCCAGGTGCTGCACGTTGACGGTGGACACCACGTCGATCCCGGCGGCGAGGAGCTGGTCCACGTCCTGCCAGCGCTTCTCGTGCCGCATCCCTGGGGCGTTGGTGTGCGCCAGTTCGTCGACGAGCACGAGCGAGGGTCGGCGGGCGAGCACGGCGTCGACATCGAGTTCCTCGAACGTTGCCCCGCGATGCGACACCGACGTCCGCGGAACGACCTCGAGCGACCGCAACTGCTGGATGGTCTGCGGGCGGCCATGGGTCTCGACGAACCCGACCACGACGTCGACGCCGCGCTCCGCCCGACGGTAGCCCTCGTTCAGCATCGCGTACGTCTTGCCGACGCCCGGTGCTGCGCCGAGGTAGATGCGAAGGGTTCCACGAGCCATGCCGTCAAGTCTGCCGATCGATTCGGTGGTCGTCAGCGGGTCGCCGTCAACCTGCCGCCAAGAACGACGGACCGCGCGTCAAGGCGGCGTCAAGGCGCCGCGATCGGGCGACATGTCGTCGTAGAACGATGATCGAAACCTTCTCGATCCAGGAGCTGGCAATGGCAGACGTCATCCTCGTTGCGCTGATCATCACCTTCACGTTGGTGTGTCTCGCGTACATCGCATGGTGCGATCACATCATCGGCGATGCGCCGGTCGTCGAACCGGTCGTCGAACCGCTCGGCACCGAGCCGAGCGCCGATCTCGCCGAGGCGGTGCAGTCATGATCGCCGCAGCCGCCTACTACAACTGGGTCGGTCTCGGCCTGGCGATCACCGCGATCTTCTACTTGGGCGCCGTGCTCATCTTCCCGGAGCGCTTCTGATGTCGTGGCAGAACATCCTCCAGTTCCTCCTGCTCGCCGGTCTGCTCGCGATCACCGTTCCGGCGCTCGGCAAGTACATCGCCACCGTCTTCGGTGCGCGCGACGACAGCTCGGCGCTCGGCGACCGGTTCTTCGGTCCGATCGAGCGGTTCATCTACCGCGCACTCGGCGTGGACCCGAAGCGCGAGCAGCGCTGGAACGTGTACGCGGCGTCGCTGATGGCGTTCAGCCTGGCGTCGATCCTGCTGCTGTACGTGCTGCTCCGCACGCAGAGCATCCTGCCCTTCAACCCCACCGATCGTGAGGCGCTCTCGCCGACCGGTGCGTTCAACACCGCGATCAGCTTCGTCACCAACACCAACTGGCAGTGGTACTCGGGCGAGATCTCGATGAGCCACCTCAGTCAGATGCTCGGGCTCGCGGTGCAGAACTTCGTCTCCGCTGCAGCCGGTCTCGCCATCGCGATCGCGCTCATCCGCGGCATCGTCCGTTCCGGATCGCGGAACCTGGGCAACTTCTGGGTCGACCTCACGCGCGGGGTCGTGCGTGTGCTGTTGCCGCTCTCGCTCGTCGCGGCCGTGGTGCTGATGTCGCAAGGTGTGGTGCAGAACCTCAATGGCAACACCACCGCCACCACCGTCGACAAGACCGTGCTCGACGACGGCACCGAGATCGTCGAGCAGCAGATCCCCGGTGGCCCGGTGGCCTCGCAGGAGGCCATCAAGCAACTGGGCACCAACGGCGGCGGCTTCTTCAACGCCAACTCGGCGCACCCGTTCGAGAGCTCGAACGGGTTCACCAACTTCTTCGAGCTGTACCTGCTGCTGCTCATCCCGCTGTCGCTGGTGGTCACCTTCGGCGTGCTGGTCCGGGACAGGCGCCAGGCGCGCCTGCTCCTCGCAGTGATGGTCGGCATCCTGGTCGTGTTCGCCGGTTTCGCCGCGCTCACCGAGCAGAACGGCAACCCGCGCCTCACCGATGCGCAGGTCGATCAGTCGCTCTCCGTCACCCAGTCGGGCGGCAACATGGAGGGCAAGGAGGTGCGCTTCGGTGCAGCCTCCTGCGGAGTGTTCGCGGCGTCGACCACCGGCACCTCCACCGGAGCGGTGAACTGCATGCACGACTCGTTCACGCCCATCGGCGGCATGGCCCCGATGTTGCACATGATGCTCGGCGAGATCTCACCCGGTGGCGTCGGGGTGGGGCTGTCGGGGGTGTTGATCATGGCGCTGCTGTCCGTGTTCATCGCCGGTCTCATGGTGGGTCGAACTCCTGAGTACCTGGGCAAGAAGATCCAGGCGTCCGAGATGAAGCTGGTGACGCTGTACATCCTGGCGATGCCGTTCGCGTTGCTCACGTTCGCGGCGACCGCGGTGGTGCTGAGCAGTGCCACCACCTTCCAGGAGGGGCCACACGGCCTGTCGGAGGTGCTCTACAACTACGCCTCGACGGCGAACAACAACGGCTCGGCATTCGCCTACCAGGGCACCGGTACGCAGTGGTACACGGTGTCGCAGGGCATCTCGATGTTGATGGGTCGCTTCTTCACCATCATCCCGGTGCTCGCCATCGGCGGCTCGTTGGCGGCGAAGCCGAAGGTGCCGGCCACCAGCGGCACGATGCCCACGCACAACGCCCTGTTCGGCTTCCTGTTGGTCGGCGTCATCGCCATCGTCGCCGGCCTCACCTTCTTCCCCGCGCTCGCGCTGGGTCCCATCCTCGAACACCTCTCGCTGTGAGGACACACCAATGACCGACATGCTCACACCCGAACTCCAACCGCAGCGTGCACCGAAGGTGCGCGTGAAGCAGTCGGCGTCGAAGTCGATCTTCGACCCGACCATCGTGAAGACCGCGTCGATCGACGCGTTGCGCAAGCTCGACCCGCGGTCGATGGCGAAGAACCCCGTGATGTTCATCGTCGAGATCGGCTCGGTCCTCACGACCCTGCTGTTCTTCCGCGACCTCGGCAGCAACAGCGCGCAGGAGAACACGTTCTCCGGCCTGGTCGCCGCCTTCCTGTGGTTCACCGTGCTCTTCGCGAACTTCGCCGAGGCGATGGCGGAGGGGCGCGGCAAGGCGCAGGCCGCGACGCTGCGCAAGACCCGCGCCGACACGGTCGCCAAGGTTCGACTCGCCGATGGCTCATTGGTGGAACGCTCCTCGGCCGATCTGCAGATCGGCGACCTGTGTGTCGTCGTGGCCGGCGAGGTGATCCCTGGCGACGGCGACATCGTCGAGGGCATCGCCACGGTCGACGAGTCGGCCATCACCGGCGAGTCGGCTCCTGTCATCCGCGAGAGCGGCGGCGACAGGTCGGCCGTCACCGGCGGCACTCGTGTGCTCAGCGACCAGATCGTGGTGCAGATCTCTGCGAAGCCGGGTGAGACGTTCCTCGATCGGATGATTGCACTCGTGGAGGGCGCCGCTCGGCAGAAGACACCCAACGAGAACCCCCTCTCCCTCCCGCCCGCCGGTCCCCCCCTCCCCTTCACGCTCCCCCTGGTCCCGCCCACACCCGT
>CAZWCU010000095.1:0-14886 GCA_964632715.1 uncultured Bifidobacterium sp.
GGCTCTGCTCGGCGACGTAGCGCCACTGCAGTTCGCTGTTCAGGAACGCGAGCGCGAGCCGACCGAGTGCGAGCCACACCACCGCCGTGATCGCCCACAGTGAGTTGCGGGCGATGGTGTGGGAACGCACATCGGAGAGTCTTGCCGGTCAGCAGCAGCGACCGGCCGCGACCGGTTCCGCGTCGGCCGCAGCAGCGGCGTCGTCGGAGGCGCAGCACGAGCTCTCGGTCTCGTGCATCACTTCGGCCGGGGCGAGCACGGTGTAGATCTCGAACTGGGTCGGGCCACCTTCCACCCAGAACTTGTCCTGGACGGCGTAGCAACAGGTGGTCTCACCTTCGACCATCGCCGCGAGCCCGGCGGCGGTGACGCGAGCGTACTCGGCGGCCACTTCGTCGCGGCTCTCGACCTCGACACCGAGGTGGTTGATGCTGCCGTGCTCGGCGTGGTCGTTCTGGATGAGCACCAGCTTCAGCGGCGGCTGGGCGATGGCGAAGTTGGCGTAGCCGGGCTTGATCTTCGCCGGCGACGTGCCGAACAGGGTGCTGTAGTGCTCGATGGCGGCGTCGAGATCGCTGACGTTGAGGGCAAGTTGGAGACGTGACATGGGAGGCTTCCTTCGTGATGAGCGTCGGTGGTCATGCCCGACGATGTATATTGACCGATGTCGATATCCTAGTCACATATCGATGATTGTCAATGTGTAGGACGAACAAATTTCTCGAGGAAGGCCACACGCTCGAATGGCACGCATCTCTGCACCCCACACGATCGATCAAGTCGCCGCACCGTCGTGCTGCGGCAGTCTCACCGACGCTGCGCTCACCACTGCGCAGGCCGAGTCGCTGGCGCACGCGTTCGCGGCACTCGCCGATCCAGTTCGCCTGCGCCTGCTGTCGCTCATCGCCACCAGCGCCGGCGGCGAGGTGTGCGCGTGCGACGTCGTCGAACCACTCGGCAAGAGCCAGCCCACCGTCTCTCATCACCTGAAGGTGCTGCGCGAAGCGGGCCTGGTCACCGCCGACAAGCGCGGCATCTGGATGTGGTACCGCGCGGTGCCCGAGCGCATCGCCGAGCTGCGCGGCGCGTTGGCCTGAGCCGACTGCGCTGCCGTTGCGTCAGAACAGACGCTGGGTGAGCTTCTTGCGGTAGACCGACGTGCGCGGGTCGTCGGGGCCCATCAGCTCGAGCAGATCGACGAACTGCTGGCGCGCCTCGTCGTCGGTCTTCACCTGATCGAGCAGGGCGGTGAGCGTGGCCTCGTGGTCGTCGTCGGGCCCCACACGCACCCGAGCCTTGGCGGCCACCAGACGGGTGCGATCGGTCTCGGCGATGCGGGCGAGGAACTGCAGCGCCTGCTCGTTCTCGCCACGAGCGACCAGCAGCTCGGCCAGGCCGACGATGGCATCTTCGTTGCCGGGTTCGATCTCGAGCGCGGCGCGGAACGAGCCTTCGGTTCCTTCCGCCAGGAGGCCGGCCAGCACGTTCTCGCCCTCGGTGGGGACGAGCGAGTCGACGAACTGCTGCAGGATGTGCTCAGGCTGGGCGCCCAGGAAACCGTCGACCACGGCGCCGTTCTTGAGGGCGTACACCGCGGGGATGGACTGCACCTCGAACGCCTGCGAGATGGCCGGGTTCTGATCGGTGTCGACCTTCACCAGCACCACTTTGCCCTCCGTCGCGGCGACCACCTTCTCGATGATGGGACCCAACGTCTGGCACGGCCCGCACCACGGCGCCCACAGGTCGACGATGACGGGAACCTCGTGCGAGCGTTCGATGACTTCGGTCTGGAAGGTCGCGTCGGTGACGTCAAGTGCCATGGCGGGCACGATATCGCCCGACGGCGCAGCCTCCAGCGAAGGGCGGTACCGTACGACCACGATGAGCGACGTGCACGGTCTCCAGGCATCAACCGTCAGCCAGTGGCTGCAGTCCAACGTGCCCGGCGCCATGGGGCCGTTCGCCTTCGACATCATCGCCGGCGGTCACTCCAACCTCACCTACAGGGTCACCGGCGCCGACGGCGCCGCGTTCGTGCTGCGCCGGCCGCCGCTCGGCCACGTGCTCGCCAGCGCGCACGACATGAGCCGCGAGCACCGCATCATCAGCGGCCTGCAGCACACCGACGTGCCCGTGGCGCCCGCGCTCGGGTTCTGCGACGACCCGGCCGTCAACGACGCTCCGTTCTACGTGATGGGGTTCGTCGACGGCTTCGTGCTCCGCGATCGCGCCGCATCCGAGGCCGTGCTCTCCCCCGCCGCCCGCCGCGCGGCCAGCGAGTCGCTGGTCGACACGATGGCCGCCATCCACCGCGTCGATCTCCACGCCGCCGGCCTGCACGACCTCGGTCGGCACGAGGGCTACATCGCTCGCCAGTTGAAGCGCTGGTACGGCCAGTGGAACCAGCAGAAGACCCGTGAGCTGCCGGCCGTCGATCGCGTGCACGACCTGCTGTCACAGCGCATCCCGGAGCAGGGCCCGGCCGCCATCGTCCACGGCGACTACCGGCTCGACAACTGCATGGTCGACGCCGCTGGTTCCGTGGTGGCCGTGCTCGACTGGGAGATCTGCACGCTCGGTGATCCGCTCGCCGACCTCGGCCTGCTGCAGGTGTACTGGACCGGCCCGAACGACCAGGCGTCGGCGTGGACCGGTTCGGCCACCAGCGCCGAGGGCTTCCTCGACCGCGCGCAGCTCGCGCAGCGCTACGCGGAGGTGAGCGGACGCGATCTCACCCAGCTCCCCTTCTACGTCGCGTTCGCGTACTGGAAGCTCGCCTGCATCCTCGAAGGCGTGTACGCCCGCTACCTCGGTGGCGCGCTGGGTGTCCGCGACGCGGCCGAGCTCGAGCCGTTCAAGTTGCAGGTCGACGGCGCCGCCGCCTCGGCCGCACTCGTCATGGAGCAGCTGTCGTGAACGCGCGCTACGAGTTGCACGGCGAGCTGCCCACGCTCGATCGCCCGGTGCTGGTCGTGCAGCTCACCGGCTGGATCGACGCCAGCGGAGCCGCCGCGGCCGCGATGGCCGCGCTCGACGCCGCGTGCAACACCACGACGCTCGCCACGTTCGACGGCGACACGTTCATCGACTACCGCGCCCGCCGCCCGACGATGGAACTGCGTGAGGGAGTCAACACCCGCCTGGTGTGGAGCGACATCGAGCTGAAGGTGGGCGCCGACGCGAAGGGCCGTCCGGTGCTCACGCTCATCGGTCCCGAGCCCGACTCGCAGTGGCGAGCGTTCGCGAGCGCCGTCACCCAACTCGCGTTGCAGCTCGGGGTGTACCAGATGGTGGCGCTCGGGTCGTACCCGTTCGCGTCGCCGCACACTCGCCCGCCACGGCTCTCCAGCAGCTCGCCGTCGGCCGATGTGGTCGCCAACCTGCCGTACCTGAAGAACTCCGTCGACGTGCCGGCCGGCATGAGCGCGGTGCTCGAACACGCACTCACCGAGGCCGGCATCGCCTCGCTGGGCGTGTGGGTGCAGGTGCCGCACTACGTGAGCGCGATGAGCTACCCCGCTGCCTCCGCCGCACTGCTCGACGGCCTGCGCGAAGTCACCGGCATCACCATCGACGGCACCGAGCTGCAGCGGGAGAGCGAGATCCAGCGGCTGCGCATCGACCAGCTCGTGGCCGGCAACGACGAGCACCAGGCGATGGTGCAGCAGTTGGAGACGCTCTACGACCAGGTGGAGGAGCAGACCATCGAGTTCGACCGCGCGCTGAACGAGCTCCCCAGCGGCGACGAGCTCGCTGCCGAGTTCGAGCGTTTCCTGCGCGACCAGGACGAGTGACGAGCCGCGTCAGGCGGTGAGTTGCGGCTCGTACTCGGGCAGCTGCAGTGCCTGGCAGACGCTGATCGCGAGCTCGGCGAACCGGTCGGCCGCCGGAGGCAGCGTGCGACCGCGCCGGCGAGCGAGCACGATGACTCGCGGCGGCAGCGGTGGCTGCAGCTGCGACACGACGATGCCCGGGTCGGCAGCATCCACGGCGAGGTGGGGCAGGATCGCGCAACCCATGCCGGCGCGCACCATGGCCTGCACCGCGCTGTTGTCGTTGCTGCGGAACACGTAGTCGGGCTCGACACCGAACTCGCGCAGCGACTCGTCGATGGCGAGCTGGCACGCGCATGGCGATTGCCCGATCATGGCGACGCCGCCGAGCACCGCAGGGTCCACCAGTGGGGCGCCGGCGCCGGCAGCGCTGATGAGCACGAACGGGTCGACGAGCAACGCGACGGTGTGCAACTCGGGGTGCTGCGGGTCGCCGATGAGGAACGTGAGGTCGAGCTCGTCGGCGAGCAGACGCGCGACGAGCGAGTCGTTCTCGTCGTCCTCCACGCAGCGCACCGACAGGCCCGGCCGCTCCGCGCGCAGGCGGCCGACCACGTTGGGGAGCACGTTGACCGAGACGCTCTGGAACGACCCGACCACCAGGCGGCCGACCTCACCGGCGCGCAGCGAGCGCAGGTTGTCCTCCGCGGTGCGCAGCTCGGCGACCATCGCGGTGGCGTACCGGAGCACCACCTCGCCGGTGGGGGTGAGCTCCACGCGCTTCGGGCCGCCCGGGCGGTCGAACACCTTGTCGCCGACCACCCGCTCCAAGGAGGCGATCTGCTGGCTGATGGCCGACTGGGTGAACCCCAGCCGTTCGGCAGCACGCCCGAACGAGCCTTCCTCGGCGACGGCCAGGAGGGCGCGGAGTTGCTTGGTCTCGACGTCTCGGAGCATGAGTGGCACTATAAGCGTTGCTGATCGGTTGCACAAGCAATCATCGCTATACAGAATGATGGCCGCTGCGTACGGTGATCCTCATGAACCGCACCGCCACCCCCACAGCCCCGGACACGTTCGGCGTCGACAGCCACTCGTGGCTGCAGGCGCTGGCGTCTCACATCGCCGACTCCGGCATCGCCGCCCACGAAGCCGACGTCGCTCGCGCCGAGCGTCGCCTGCGCTGCGATGGCCACCACGCTCTCCTGCTCGACATCGTGGCCGACACCGCCCAGCCGGCCGTCGCTCGCGAGCGTGCGTTCGGCATGCTGCTCGTCGATGCCTCGACGCCTCGTGCGCGTGCGATGGCCGCTGCCTGACCGGCAGCGACGCTCACTGCTCGAGCGCGGCGATCAGCGTCGCGACGCTCGGCGTCGACCGTACGAACACCCGGTGCACGCGCACCGCGGTGACCGCCAGTTGCGTCGTCGTCACCGGTCGCAGGTGCATCGGGAGCTCGTCGACGTGTGAGCGCACGAACTCGGCCGCCGCCGCGACGGCCCGTTGCAGCGCCACCGCCTCCTCGTCGTCGAGATCGAAGACCCACCGATCGACGCGCTGCGCGATCAGCGGCTTGCCGTCGTCGAGCGGGTCGAGCTCCGCTGCGGTGAACACGCGACAGTCGTACGTGCGGCAGGTGCGTGGGCGGTGCTCGTAGATGCTGCAGCCGGACTCGCGCAGCATCGGGCAGCGGCCGTGCTCGTCGTATCCCATCAACACGTGACCGCGCTCCATCCGCGGCGCGGGGAACAGCAACTCGCCCGGGATGTGCGCGAGCGCGTCGGTCTCGTCGGGGCCGATGTGCACGAACTGCGACGACGAGCAGCAGCCGACGCAGTCCCCACAGGGCACGTCGATACCGACGGGGCTCTGCAGCGCCGCTTCCATCCGACGCAACCAGTCGGAGAACTCGCCGGCGGACAACGTGGTCAGAACTGCACCAGTCCGTCTTGCCGCATCACCGATCCGTACGCGAACCCGGGCGGCGCTCCCGACAACACAGCCACCATCGTGTTCCCTTCGACTCGCGTCTCGGTGACGATGAGCAAGTCGGCCCACCGTTGTCCTGTGACCGGCGACGTGCCGCCGAGGACGTGGGCGCGGAACGCCTCCACCGCAGCGGTGGCGGCCGCCCGATCGGCGTAGTGCAGCGCGACGGTGAGCACGTTGACCTCGTCGACGAAGGTCTCGCCGTGACCGGCGAGCAGCCAGCTCTCGTCGCGGCGTGGTGCGGCGATGATCGCGACGTGTGCGTCAGCAGCGTCGAGCGCCGTCGCCACCTCCGCGTACGCGGCATCGTCGGCCAACGATGCCGTGGACCCCGATGCCGCGGCGAGGCACGCGTCGACCAGTTCGGTGGAGCGAGTCCACACCAGTCGTCCGTCGGAGAGCGCGATTCGCAGAGGCTCACCCGATCGGCGAACTGCGGACGCATCGCGCAACGAGGCGCTGCCGGCGTCGCCCAACTCGAGTCGGGTGACTCCGTCGGCAGCGCTCACCACCAGCGCGTCGCCACCGGGTGACGTGCGCAACGCTGCTGCCATCGCGTCGGCGTCCATCGTGCCGGCGATCACCGCACCGTCGTCGGGTATCTCGCCGAACTGGAGCGACGCCGTCACTGATCTGGTGTCGAATCCGGCCAGCGCGGCGAACTCGGGATCCCTCGCGACGTTCATCATCACGGACGGCAGGAAGACGGCATTCGGCGAGACTGCGGACAGCAGCGCCACGTCGGCGTCGGCGGTGTCCGCCCTCTCGCCATCGCGCAGGCGATCGAGTCCGCCGTAGAAGATCCCTCCGTAGCGCGTGTCGGGGGTGTCGGGCACCGAGGCGAGGAGCGCGAGCAGCGAGGCGCCGTCGGCCGACGTGGATGTGCCGCCGTCGCCTGCCTCGTCGCCGTCGTCGCCGCAGCCGACCACGAACATCGTCGACACCATCGCACACGCCACCAATCGCCTCATCGGCTCGACGGTAGCGGACCGTCGGGCCACCTCTTCGACACGTCGCCACCGTCGCTAACGTGCGCTGACGACACGAGGAGGGGTTCGATGAAGGTCGACGGAGGCATTGGCACCAACCTGCACCACGCGGGCACACAGGCGAAGGAGTTGGAGGCGGCCGGCTACTCGGGCGCGTGGACCGCGGAGACCAGCCACGACCCGTTCTTCCCGCTGCTGCTCGCTGCCGAGCACACCGAGACGCTCGAGCTCGGCACCTCCATCGCGGTCGCGTTCGCACGCAACCCGATGACCCTGGCCAACATCGGCTGGGACCTGCAGGCGTTCTCCAAGGGCCGGTTCGTGCTCGGGCTCGGCAGCCAGATCAAGCCGCACATCACCAAGCGGTTCAGCCAGGAGTGGAGTCACCCGGCACCGCGCATGCGCGAGATGATCATGGCCATCCGCGCCATCTGGGACACGTGGGAGAACGGCGCACCGCTCGCGTTCCGCGGCGACTTCTACACGCACACGCTGATGACCCCGTTCTTCACCCCCGACCGTGCCGACCTGGCCGGCTTCGGTGTGCCGAAAATCTTCCTGGCCGGCGTCGGCGAGTTGATGACGGAAGTGGCCGGCGCGGTGTGCGACGGCTTCATCTGCCACGGATTCACCACCGAGAAGTACCTCCGCGAGGTCACCATCCCCGCGCTTGCCCGCGGTCGCGAGAAGGCGGGCAAGACGATGGAGGGCTTCGAGATCATCGGACCGTCGTTCGTGGTCACCGGCAACACCGACGAGGAGATGGCAGCCGCGGTGGCCGGCACCCGTCAGCAGATCGCGTTCTACGGCAGCACGCCCGCTTATCGCAACGTGCTCGACGTGCACGGGTGGGGCGGCCTGCAGGACGAGCTGAACACGCTGTCGAAGCAGGGCAAGTGGGTGGAGATGGGCAACCTCATCGACGACGAGGTGCTCAACACGTTCGCCGTCGTCGGCGAGCCGGAGTCCATCGCGCCCGAACTGAAGGCCCGCTACGGCGACGTCATCCAGCGGATCAGCTTCTACGCCCCGTACAAGTCGAACCCCGAGCGCTGGGCCGGCGTGCTCGCAGCCCTCAAGTCCGCCTGACCCCCGGTCTCGTCACCGCCCCCGACCCCACCGTCCTCGGCCACCGTCGGGCGCGAAACCCTGACGGATCCGTCCGCTCGGGCCCCCACGGGCGCGAAACCAGGACGCAGCTGTCACGTTTTCGCGCCCGTGGGCGCGGGTGGCGGACAGGGCTCGCGGTGGCAGGAACGGGTTCCGCGTGAGAACATTCGTTCGATAGGGTGAGGCGATGAGCTCCACCGACTCCGCTCCCCGCCGGCGAGGGCTCGCGTGCGTGTACTGCGGTGGCGAGCACCCTTCGGCCGACGAGCTGAAGGCGTGCTGGCAGCGCAACCAGGGTGCCGAACTGGTCACCGGCGACGAGCCGCCCCTGTTCGACGAGCCCGTCCAGCAGGTCGAGCACGGCGAGCCTCCCGTGTTCGACGAGCCGTCCGAGCCGTTCCGTCCAGCGAGCGAGTTCCGGGTGCAGGCGGGTCCGGCGCAGCTGGGTCGCAACGTCATCGTCTCGTCCGGTCAAGCGGCCCCCGCCGACTGGGCAGCCGCACCGAGAGTCGCGGTGCAGCCGGGCGACGGCGAGCTGGTGGCGGCGCTGCTGCACGCGGCCACGCATCGCACCGGCATGGTGCTCGAGCTCAGCGCCGCGGCCGAGGCCGCGCTGGCGCAGCCGTTCAGCACCACGCTGCCACCGCACGCGGTAGGCCCACGCGTGCGTTTCGCCAGCGAGCAGCTCCGCCACCTGGTGCTCAGCAACGCCATCGACCTGCGCGGTGCACCCACCTGGCCGCTGCTGCAGCTCGCCGAACGGGCCGGAGCGCGTCCTGTCGCCGATGGCAGCGGCGACGTCGAGTTGCCCGACGGCTCTCGCGCGTGGCTCGACGGTGGGCCGCCGAGGTTCACACCACCCATCCACGGCACGCCGGTGCTGCACCGCATCGCCGTCGAACACCGCTCCCCCCGTCCGCCGCTCGGCAACGTCACCACTGCGGAGCTCGCACCCGACCAGCTCGCGGCGGTCACGCACGAGGGCGGCGCCGCGCGCATCATCGCGCCGGCGGGTTCGGGCAAGACCCGCGTGCTCACCGAGCGCGCCCGTCACCTGGTGCAGCAGTGGCGCATCCCCGCGTCGGCCATCACGCTCATCGCGTTCAACAAGCGCGCACAGGAGGAGATCGCCGCCCGCACCAGCGACGTGCCCGGTCTGCAGGTGCGCACGCTCAACGCCCTCGCCCTCGCGGTCATCAACGGCAGCGCCCCGTTCGCGCGGCAACCGCGGCGGTTCAACACGGTCGACGAGCCCGAAGTGCGCCGTCTCATCGGGCGCCTGGTGAAGTTCCCGCGTGTGCGCAACGCCGATCCGGTGGCCACCTGGATCGAAGCGCTGTCGCTCGCTCGGCTGGGTCTGGTCGACCCGGTGAAGGTGGAGGAGCTCTACAGCGGCGAGGTCGACGGCTTCGCCGATGCGTTCGTGGGCTACCGCGCGGAGCTCGCTCGGGCGGGCGCCGTCGATTACGACGAGCAGGTGTTCCGCGCGATCGAGCTGCTGCTGCGCGACCCCGACGCACGGGCCACCGCGCAGCGAGCGTGCCGGCTGCTGCTGGTCGACGAGTTCCAAGACCTCACGCCCGCCCACCTGCTGCTCATCCGCCTGCTCGCGGGGCCCGACGCGGCCGTGTTCGGAGTGGGCGACGACGACCAGACCATCTACGGCTACAACGGCGCCGATCCCGCGTGGCTCATCGACTTCGCCGAGCTGTTCCCCGGCGCCGGCGAGCACCCGCTGGAGGTCAACTACCGCTGCCCGGCGGGCATCGTGCGCGCGGCCGACACGCTGCTGCGTCACAACCGGCGGCGGGTGCCGAAGGTCATCCGCGCGCATCACACCGAACGCGACGGCTTCATGGTCGCGCCCGCCACCGGCGACTCGGTCGACGTCGCGGTGCAGGCCGTCACCACCGCCATCGCTGCCGGCAGTGCACCCGCAGAGATCGCCGTGCTCACCAGGGTCAATTCGTTGCTCGCGCCCGTCCAGGTGGCGTTGAAGGTGGCCGGTGTGCCCACCAGCGGCGGCGTCGGCACCGAGTTCGTGGAACGTACGGCCGTCCGCGCCGCGCTCGCATGGCTGCGCCTCGCCGCGGCGAAGGGGGCCTTCTCCCCCACCGACGTCGCCGAGGCGCTGCGCCGCCCGTCGCGCCCACTGCACCCGCGCATCGCCACCTGGGTCGGCGAGCAGACCTCCATCGCCGACCTGCACCGGCTCGCGGGCCGCATCACCACCGACCGCGATGCGCAGACGGTGCTGGCGTTCGCGGGCGACATCGAGCGCCTGCAACGCCTCATCGCCAACCGCGGCACCACTGCGCAGGCGATGGCTGCGTTGCGCGACTCGATGGGCCTGGCCAACAGCATCGCCAAGCTCGACGTGCACCGCCGCGGCATGAACCGCGCCGCGCAGAACGACGATCTCACGGCCATTGCACAACTCGCGGAGCTGCAACCCGACCCGGCCAAGTTCGAGTCGTGGTTGCGCAGTGCGTTGGCCACGAAGTGGCAGGCAGGCGGTGTCACGCTGGCCACCGTGCACCGGGTGAAGGGCCAGGAGTGGCCGTTCGTCATCGTCCACCAGGCCGACGCCGATCAGTTCCCCCATCGCCTCGCCGAGGACGAAGAGGAGGAGCGCCGACTGTTCCACGTGGCCATCACCCGCGCCTCGCGCGACGTGCTGGTGGTTCCCAGCGATCGACCGTCGCCGTTCATCACCGACTGCAGCACCGAGCCTCGGGCGCGTGCCGAGCGGCCTGCGAGCACGGGCGCTCCGCGGCCGGCAGCGGCGAAGAAGCCCGGCGACGACCTCACCGGCGAGCAGGCGAAGCTGTTCGAAGACCTGCGCGCCGTGCGACGTCATCTGGCCGCCGGCAAGCCGGCCTACACGGTGCTGCCCGACACCGCGCTGCACGCCATTGCGGCGCTGCAGCCCACCTCGCTCGACGAGCTGGCGGCCATCAAGGGCATCGGCCCGTCGAAGTTGCAGCTGTACGGCGCGGCGCTGTTGGCCGCGGTGGCCGCTGCCAACGAGTAGCGCCGGTCAGCTGGCGAAGTCGTCGGGGCTGACGTCGTCGAGGAAGTCGCGGAACTCGTCGAGGATGGCTTCCTCGTCGCCCTCGGCCGCTTCCTCCGGGGCTTCCACCGCGGCTTCGTCGAGCAGCGCCTCTTCTGCATAGATGTTGGCGCCGGTGCGCACCGCGATCGCGATGGCGTCGCTGGGCCGGCTGGAGACCACCAGGGTCTTGCCGTCGGCGGTGCGCAGGTGCAGCTGTGCGAAGAACGTGTGCTCGAGCACCTCGGTGATGAGCACGTGCTGCAGGGTGGCGCCGAGCGTGTCGACCACGGTGACGAGCAGGTCGTGCGTGAGCGGGCGGGGCGGCACGATGCCCTCCATCGCGCTGTGAATGGCCGATGCCTCCGGGCCGCCGATGAGGATGGGCAGCACGCGCGGGCGTTCGACCTCGTGCTCACGCAACATCACGACCGGCGTGTTGGCCGGAAGCTCTACGCGCACCCCAAGCAATTCCATCCGAATCACACGAGGGATGGTACCCGCCGGAAGCGCGATCAGGCTTCGAGGTGGTGCTGCAATGCAGAGTTGAGCAAGGCGGCACGCAGGTCGGCGCCCTGCTGCGAGAGCTCGGTGAGCAGCGCGCAGGCGTGCTGCCGGCTCTGCGGATTGCGCTGACGGATGAGCGGCAGCACCAGCTGCTCGAACAACGCGGCTTCGCGCTCGGCCGACTGCCGCCAACCGCGCAGGTGGCGGGGTTCGACGCCACGTTCGAGGAAGCCTGCTGCGGCTCGTGCGATGGCAAGGTCGGACGACGAGTACAGCGCGTTGAGCCCGGTGCCGCGGCCGGCGAGCAGGCCGAACGACTCGAGGTCGGCGAGTTGCTTGGAGGTGATGCCGGCCAGCGTGCACAGCTCGCTGGCGACGTAGGTGTCGTGCACGGTCTCGACGTGCGCGGTGGCGCCGTTCGAGGCGAAGAACGCGGCGGCCGGGTTCGACGCACGTGGCGCCGCGGCAGCAGCCGGCGGCACCGACACGAGGGCGGGAGCGGGTGCCACCGGTGGTTCGGCCACCATCGTCGGTGTGGCCGCGGCCGGCGGCGCGGAAACCGGCGGCGCGTCGGCCACCGACGGGACGCCGCGAAGTTGCGCTGCCGGGTGGTGCGCGGTGGGCACCACGGTGCCGGCGGGCAGGTCGGTCTCGCCGGTCTCGTCGAAGCCACCGTCGGAGTACGACGGCGGCCGCTCCAGCACGGTGACGTTGCGCAGGCCGCGTGGCGGAGTGGTGCCGGTCTCGTCGATCTCGCCACTCTCCAGCCGGTCGCGGATGACGCGCAGCGGCAGGAAGTTCTCGCGCTGCTCGCGCAGGATGACGCGCAGGCGGTCGACGTCGCCGTCGTAGAACTTGCGGTAGCCCGACGGCGTGCGCTCAGGGTCGATGAGCCCTTGGCTCTCCAGGAATCGGATCTTGGAGATGGTGACGTCGGGGAACTCCTCGAGCAGGAGTGCCAGCACCTCGCCGATGGAAAGGTAAGGGTGTTCCGCCATGAATCAGGCGTCTGCCTTCTGGAAGAACACGAGGCGGAACTTGCCGATCTGCAGCTCGTCGCCCTGCTGCAGCGGCGCCTCGTCGATGCGGATGTGGTTGACGTACGTGCCGTTCAACGACCCCGCATCGCGCACCCGGTAGTACTGGCCGTCGCGCACGATCTCCGCGTGGCGACGCGAGACGGTGATGTCGTCGAGGCTGATCTCGCTGTCGCCGGCGCGGCCGAGACGGGTGATCTCGGCGTCGAGCAGCAGGGTGACGCCGGCCTGCGGACCGTTGCGCACCACCAGCGATGCCGAGCCGGCGGCCAGGTCGCCGAGGTTGACGACCACGTCGTCGTCGGGGCCGGGACCGTCGAGCAGCGGATCGACCTTGGCCAGCGTGATGGTGTGGTCGTCGAGGCGGTCGAGCACGCCCCCACACGACGAGCAGAACGCGGACTCGGGCGGGTTTCTGTGACCGCACTGGTTGCAGAACACGTAGGCCATCGAGGGCAACCCTAACCGTTGATCAGTGCTGCATACGCCGCCGCGTCGAGCAACGCATCGATCTCGGTCGGATCCGACACTTCGATCTCGCACAGCCACCCGTCGCCATAGGGATCGGAGTTCAGCGTCTCGGGTGCATCACCCAACGAATCGTTCACCGACACCACCGTTCCCGACACCGGCGCATAGACATCGCTCACCGATTTCGTGCTCTCCACCTCACCGAAGCTGTCGCCCGCCTTCACCGTGGAGCCGACGACGGGGACCTGCACGTAGACCACGTCGCCCAGCGCGTCTTGCGCGTAGTCGGTGATGCCCACGCGCACTCGGTTGCCGGAGACGGCAATCCACTCGTGGTCGGTGCTGTAACGGAGCTGCTCGGGAACCTGCATGCGCGTCACGTTAGCCGCGCACCGCACCCTCACGCCCGGTGTCAGGCACGCCCGGTGTCAGGCACGCCCGGTGCGTCCGGCCCGAATGCTGTCGCGGATGGTGGGCACGTACGCAATGGCCGTGTAGTAGCTGAGCACCAGCCCGGGAATGCCCATCAGCCACGCCGCGATGAGGAACAGCGCGTGACCTGGGAAGTCACTGGCGCCCAACATGAAGCCCGGCAGGGCGAACATCAGCAGGAAGGTCGCTGTCTTGCCCCACCATGTGACGTCGAACCGCTTCATGCCGAAGAACAGCGTCAAGAGCGCCACCACACCGCCGAAGACGACCTCACGGACGACCACCAACCACATGAACCAGAGCGGCTCGATGCCCTTGATGATGATGCCGGCGATCGCCACGATGAACAGCAGGCGGTCGGCGGTGGGGTCGAAGATCTTGCCGAACTCACTGACCTGGTTGTAGCGGCGAGCGAGCCAGCCGTCGACCCAGTCGGTAGCGCCCAGGCCGCCGAGCAGGAAGGCGGCCCCGGCGAGGTTGTCGCGCCCGAAGAGCAGCCAGATGAACAACGGGATGCAGCACAGTCGGGCGAGCGTGAACACGTTCGGCGCGGTGAGGAACTTGTGCGACGACAACTGTTGATCGGTGGGCTCCATCGGTGCGGGAGCGTACAAGCCGTGCCGTACCAGCGCAGCGATGCGCGCTGCGTACGATTCGGCGCATGACGCAGCACACATCCCCCTCCGGCGCACTCGCCGGCCAAGTGGCCTTCATCACCGGGGCCGGCTCCGGCATGGGAGCCGCGTTCGCCCACCGGCTGGCGGCCGACGGGGCCATGGTGGTGGTGAACGACCTCAACCCGAACGCCGCTTCCGAGGTGGCGGCCGCCGTCGGTGGCGACACCGCGATCTTCGACGTGTGCGACTCCACCGCGTTCGACGGCGAGATCGACAAGGTCGCCGAGCGCTACGGCCGCCTCGACATCCTCATCAACAACGCCGGCATCGCACCTCCCAGCGACCCGGATCGCGTGCAGCAGGCCGTCGCGAACCAGATGGCGCGCATGGAGGGCCGCATCGACGACCTCGTCCCGCCGAACAGCACGGTCGACCTCAGCGACGCCGACTGGGACCGCATGATCAAGGTGCACCTCTACGGCACCTTCTACGGCACCCGTGCTGCCCTGCGCCACATGACGCCGGCGCGCAGTGGCTCCATCGTCAACATCTCCTCCGTGCTCGGGCTGCGCCCGATGGCCGGCGCGTTGCACTACGCCACCGCCAAGGCGGGCATCATCGCCCTCACCAAGAGCATCGGCCAGGAGGTCGCGGCGTACGGCGTACGGGTGAACGCGGTGTGCCCGGGCTGGATCGACACGCCCTTGCTCGAGGCGATGGACCCGATGATGATCGCGGGCATCGTGATGCAGATTCCCAAGGGCCGCATGGGCCGGCCGGAGGAGCTCGCCGAGCTCGTCCGCTTCCTCGCCGGGCCCGAGAGCAGCTACTGCAACGGCGACGTGTTCGCCGCGCCCGGAGGTTTCGTCGGATGGCCACCACCCCCTTCCCGCGCCGACTCCACGG
>CAZWCU010000096.1:0-3350 GCA_964632715.1 uncultured Bifidobacterium sp.
CGCTCGCCGCCTACGAGCCGTCGCTCGACGGCATGCGCGGCGTGTGCATCGTCGCCGTCGTCGTCTACCACGCGTGCGCGGTCTCCGGCCTGGACGGTTGGATGCGCGGCGGCTTCATCGGCGTGTCGGTGTTCTTCACGCTCAGCGGGTTCCTGATCACCTCGCTGCTGCTGCGCGAGCAGTCCGCCACCGGCGGTGTGAGCCTGCGCAATTTCTGGTCGCGCCGCATCCGCCGCCTGTGGCCGGCGACGTTCGCGGTCGTGCTCGGCGTGGTGCTGCTCAGCGCATGGGGTCCGCTCTCGGCTCGCTCCGCCGACACCATCGCCACCACCTGGAGCGTCACCAACTGGCACGTCATCCGCGGCGGCGAGGCACAACTGCTGCAGACCATCGTCGGCCCGCTCGGCCCCACCTGGTCGCTCGCCGTCGAGGAGCAGTTCTACATCGTGCTCGCGGTCCTTTTCGTGGTGGTCAGCCGCCTGCACCACGCTCGCACCGTGCTCGCAGTTGTGGCCACCGCGGGCGTGGTGGTGCCCGCCGTGCTCACCAACGTGGTCAGCGACTGGCACCCGACGCTCGAGTTCAGCACCGTGCTGCGCATGCCCGAACTGTTCATGGGCGTGCTGCTCGCCCTCGGCCATCACCGCATCCAGCGCACCGAGCGGCTCACCGTGCGCACGGGCGATCTGCTCGCCGGCGGCGGACTGGCCGTGCTCGTCGCGCTGTTCCTCCTCGTCGACTACTCGCCGCCGTGGCTGCTCCGCGGCGGGTACACCGCGGTGGCCGTGGTCAGCGCGGTCACCATCGTCGGGCTGCTGCAGCGCGGCGCGGTCGCGCGTGCGCTCGGCGGCCTGCCCCTGCACTGGCTGGGCACCATCAGCTACTCGCTCTACCTCGTGCACTGGCCGGTGTACTCGGTGCTCACCGCCGACCGCATGGGCTTCGACGGGGTCGCCCTGGCCGCAGTCATCCTGGGCGCGGCGGTGCTGGTGGCGTGGGCCCTGCACGTGCTGGTCGAACGACCCGTCAGGCGGATGGACACCGCCCCCGCCCCCACCATCGTCGCCGGACTGCTCGCCGGTGTCGCGCTCACCGTGACGAGCCTGGTGCTGCTGTGACGCAGCTGCGCCGGCTGTGGGCCGCACACCGCACCCCCGAGTCGCGGTGGGCTCGCCGCATCACGCTCGCGGCCACCATCGTCTTCCTGCTCGTGCTCACCCGTTGGCAACCGTGGACCCTGTTCACCCGCGGCGGGTTCAGCACCGACTTCTACGACGCACAGGCCCACGCCTTCCTGCGCGGCCGGCTCGAGGTGCCGGCCGACATCGCCGGACCGGAAGGCTTCCTGATCGACGGCAGGACGTACCTCTACTACGGCCCGCTGCTGGCGCTCGCACGCATGCCGTTCGCACTGTTCGGCCACTGGTTCGACGGGCGATTGTCCGCCCCGTCGCTGCTGCTCGCGTTCTTCGTCGCGTGCACCCTCACCTGGCACGTCGCGTGGCGAGTCGGGTCGCTGCTCGGCGGCACGAGCGCGCGTCGAGCCACCGTGCTGGTCACTGCGGTGGCGGTGTCGCCGGCACTGAGCCTGGCCGGATGGAACAGCGTGTACGACGAGACCGAGATGTGGGCGTTCGCCCTCTTCCTCGGCACCGCCCTCGCCGCCATCGGGATGTGGCAGCAACCGAGCAGGCGAGCCGCACTGGTGGCCGTCGGGCTGGGCACGTGCACGATCCTCACGCGCTCCAGCGTCGGCATCGGCGCGCTGCTCGCAGTCGGCCTGGTGGGCCTGCTGCTGTGGAACCGCCGACGCCAGATCGCGCTGGTGGCCGGCGCAGGTGCGTTCGCAGGTCTGTTGCTCAACATGGCGGTGAACCTGGCCAAGTTCGGCACGCTGCTCGACCTGCCCGCCGACCGGCAGCTGCTCAGCCTGCAGGACCCCGAGCGAGCGGCGTGGTTCGCCGGCAACGGTGGCAGCTTCCTCAGCGTGCGCTTCCTGCCCACCACGGTCGTGCAGTACCTGCGGCCCGACACGGTGGAGTTCGAACGGCTGGTGCCGTTCGTCCGCTTCGGCCCGCTCGCGCACGAGTACGGCTCGTATCCGCTGGAGCCCAACACGCCGGCGTCGTCGCTCACCGCGTCGGCCACGCTGCTGTTCCTGCTGGCGGTGGCCGGTGCGTGGGTCATCGTCCGGCGCCGCTCGTGGCCACTCGTCGCGCTGTTCGTCGGTGCATTGGTGGCGGCGGTGCCCAGCTTCCTCATCGGGTTCGTCGCCAACCGTTACCTCACCGACATGCTGCCAGCGCTCGTCATCCCAGCAGCGGCCGCGCTGGCGGTGGTGGCCCGGCCGCAGCGGATCAGCCTGCGGGCCGCGCACATCGTGGTGGCGGTGCTCGCACTGTGGGGCCTGTGGGTCAACGTCGCCCTCGCCACGTGGACCCAGAACCTGAAGGAGCCCGGCTTCACCGAGCTGCGCTACGACATCGACGACGCCATCTTCGGCGGCGAGCCACCATCGGTGATCGATCTCGTGCCCGGCGAGCCAGCACCTCGCGACGGCGTGGTGGCCATCGACGGCGACTGCGACGGCCTGTACATCGCCGAACAGCGCGGCTGGGTCGCGCTCGAACTCGCCGACGGGATTCGCCGCTTGGTCGGTCGCGGCGATCCCGCCACGGGGCCGGTCACCGTCGTCACCGCCTCCGGCACCATCGAGGTCGTGTTCGGCGACGGGACGGCAACCGCCACGTTCGCGTCCGAACAAGGTGACCCGATCGTCGGCGCGCCGGTCCCGATGCGTGCTGCCTCGGCAGCGATCGACATCCGTTCCGACCCGGTCACCGGCAGGCTCGAGGTGCTGGTCGACGGCGAGCAATCGCTCTTCGCCTTCGCTGCCCCGAACCTCGCCGACGCGGAAGTCCGCAACCTGCAGCGAGCGACCGACATCGACAGCACACCCATCTGCCAGAGCCTCCAGGCTCGGCGTTAAGGTCGTCCCCGGTGAACCAGCCCGTCACACATCTCGAACAGCAGCAGATGCGCGTCGCCGCTGCCGAGGGGCTCACCTTCTGGCACCGCGTGCGCTTCCGCCTCGTGCGACAGGCCGCCGCCGCCAGCGACGCCACCGCCGTGCTCGACATCGGCGCCGGGTCCGGCCAGCTCGGCGACTGGCTGCTCGCCCAGCCACGTCCGCTGCAGTACCTGTTCGAGGAATCGTCGGCCGTGCTCGACGCCGCGCTCGTCGAGCGCTTCGGCAGCGACCATCGAGGCGTCGACGGCGCTCCGATCGCTGCCACCACGCTGGTCACGATGCTCGACGTGCTCGAACACATCGAGCACGACCGGGCCGC
>CAZWCU010000096.1:3450-14857 GCA_964632715.1 uncultured Bifidobacterium sp.
CGGCGAGGTGCGCTCGTGATCTGGATCGTGAGCCCGATGCTGCACGACACGGTGTCGTTCCTGCGACTGCACACGGAAGTGCGCGAGGCACTCGCCGGCGAACACGGTCCGCTGCAGTTCTTGGTGGTCGACGACTCCGCGGGCACCGACCCGGAGGTCGTGCAGCTCCATGCCCTGCCCGACGTGACGGTGCTCACTCCCCCGTTCAACATGGGTCACCAACGCGCCATCGTCCACGGTCTGCGGCACCTCGCGCCGTCGCTGGCCGACACCGACGTGGTCATCACCATGGACTCCGACGGCGAGGACCAACCCGCCGACGTACCGCGGTTGTTGGCCGCGCTGCGCGACACGGGAAGCGCGCTCGTGCTCGCCGAACGCACGAAACGGTCGGAACCGCTGCTGTTCCGCGTGCTGTACGTGATGTTCCGCATCTTCTTCCGCCTCATCGCCGGCATCACGGTGCTGTCGGGCAACTTCGCCGCCCAGCGAGCCGACTCGTTGAAGGCCACCGTGCACCACCCCAGCTTCGACCTCTGCTACTCGAGCACGCTGCTCGCGCTGCGTCGCGCGACCACCACCGTGCCGTGCGCCCGCGGCCATCGGTTCGCCGGCCGCAGCCGGATGAACACCTCCTCGCTGATCGCGCACGGCATCCGCATGCTGCTGCCCTTCTCCGAACGCATCGCGGCACGCATGCTCGTCGCCGCTGCAGCAACGTTCGTCGCGTTCGCCACGGTGCTCACGCTCGTCGCCACCGACACCATCGCATCGCACGCCGGCACGGTCGGCTTCGCACTCCTCATCGGCAGCGGCGTCGCGTTCGTCACCACCTTCATCGGGTTCCTGGTGCTGTTCTCGGGCTTCTCCCACACGTCCGCCAGCACGGTGAAGGGCTCCGGAGCGTCGTGACGGCCGACGCCCCGAAGTGGCTGCGGCGATCGCTCGGCGCTCTCACCGTGCTGCCCATCGTGGTGGCGGTGATTCGTGCGCTGCGCCACGACTGGTTCCCCATCGGCGACAACGCACTGCTCTACATCCGCGTGGCCGACGTGGCCACGCCGCACCACCCGTGGCTCGGGTCGTGGACCTCCGCATCGCTCAGCGTCGGCGAGAACATGAACAACCCCGGCCCCATCTATGCCGACCTGGTGGCGCCGTTCGCGAAGGTGTTCGGCCCTGGGCCCGGTGCG
This sequence comes from uncultured Bifidobacterium sp., assembly GCA_964632715.1. Lineage (GTDB taxonomy): Bacteria > Actinomycetota > Acidimicrobiia > Acidimicrobiales > Ilumatobacteraceae > UBA668. The sequence continues at coordinate 4,644 of CAZWCU010000096.1, forward strand.
GCCATCGGGGTGGGCCTGCTGAACGTGCTCGCCATCATCGGCATCGTCGCGGTCGCCCGCCGCCTGGGCGGCTGGGCTGCGGAGCGGTGGGCGCTGCTCGCCGCTGCCGGGCTGAGCTGGTCGATGGGCAGCGAGATGCTGTTCGACATCTGGCAGGCCCACTCGCTGCTGCTGCCGTTCCTGCTGCTGCTGGTGCTGCTGGTGGGTGTCACCGATGGTCGCACGTGGTGCATCCCGTGGTCGTTGGCGATGGTGTCGCTGCTGGTGCACACGCACATCAGCTACGCGTACATCCTCGCCGTGCTGTGCCCGGTGGCCGCGGTCAGCTACTGGCTGGTGCGGCGTCGGCGACCACATCTGCCGTGGCGCAACGCCATCCGTTCGCGCCCGGCCATCGTGTCGTTCGTCGCGCTCGCGCTCATCTGGAGCCAGACCTTCTACGAGCAGTTCTTCGGTCCCGGCAAGGGCAACCTCAGCCGCCTGCTCGGCAACGCCGGCGGCGGTTCGTTGCAGGTGGGCGCACGCTCGGCCACTGGCATCAGCGCGAACCTGTTCACGCTGCCACCGTGGTGGTTCCGCAGTGGGTTCTCCACCTCGGTGCCCAACACACCGCTCACCTACGGTCCCTTCGACGAGGAGCAACTCGTCATCCCCTCACTCCCGAACATCGCACTCGCGGCACTGTCGCTGGTGCTGCTGGTGGGGTTGCTGGTGGCCCTCGCCGCGCATCACCGACGCCGCGAGACACACCTGCTCGGCAACGCCTGCCTGATGGCCACCGCCGGCGTCGTCGGCAGCGTCATCGCGATCAGCAGGCTCACCGTCGGTCCCGTCGGCCTGGCCGCGCACCACGTGCGCTTCCTGTGGCCGCTCGCCGTGTTCGTGCACGTCGCACTCGCCGCCACCCTCGCGCACCACCTGGCCGCTCACCTCGCCGGGCGCGCGCTCGCCGCGCTGCAGTGGGCACCCGTCGGGCTCGCCGCGGTGCTCGCTGTCGCCACGGTTCCCTACCACGCGCAGCCGCAAGGCCCGGTGGCGTTCTACTCGTCGATGAGCACGCTGCGCCGGGTGCTGCCGCACCTCGACCAGCTCGCCGCCGTGCAACCGGTGCTGTACGACGTGAGCAACGTGCGGCCGTTCGAGCCGTACAGCTCGACGGTGATGATGCAGCTGCAGGAGCTGGGCATCGAGTTCCGCGTCACCGACGAGATCATGATCCGCCAGCTCGGACCGTCGCGTCGCGCCGACGGCAGCGAGCCGGCCACCATCTTCCAGCTGCAGGGCGCGCCCGCCGTGCTGTACGACGGCCCGGCGTGCCTGGTGGCGCTGGCCAGCGAGCTCAGCGAGGCCGAGGAGGGCATCGCACGCGAGCGCGCCGAGCAGCTCTCGGCGCAGGTCGCAGGCGGTGAGATCGTCGTCGACGACAGCGTGCTGCGCGACGCCGACGCCGCCATCGAGCCCGTGCTCCGGCTCGCGCAGCAGGGCGACCTCGATGCCGCTCGCACCATCGTCTACGAGGGCTACCTCAGTCGCTGGTACGCCGGCGGCGAGGTGCAGTCACCCGACGATCTGACGAGCGTCTTCCCGGTGATCGACACGTTCCTGAACACCGCGTACGCGCTGTTCAGCGATCAGTCGCAGCCCTGCCCGTAGAGGCCGTCGAGCGGCCGCACGAACGCGGCCACGGTGTCGATGCCCAGCGCCGTGCGCTGCACGTCGAACGCAGTGACCAGGGCGAGGTCGTCGTCGCTCAGCGGCGCCGTCGACGCGAGTACGGCTGCGGTCAGCGAGCCGTCGGCGAGCGACTCGACCAGCGGTCGGCCGAGCCCGTCGATCTCCGCCTGCAGCGATGCGTCGGTGGCCGCGAGGTCGGCCACCAGGTCGAGCACCTGTTGCTGCAGCGCTCGGTAGCCGGCGACCTGCTCGTCGGTGAGCGGCGTGTCGAGCGCCAGCCGGTCGGAGTCGGCACAGACCAGCGCTGCAGCGCCGTGCCGCAACGACAGCCGCCACGCCACGTCCGGTCCCGCGACCCGGTCTCGGCCGTACTGCGCGGCCGCATCGGGTGCCACGCGCACCGGCTGGTCGTTGGCCAGCAGCGCGGCGATCATCGGCACGCTGTACGGCTCGCCGATCCACATGCCCGACGGCTCGAACACCGCCGGGGGGATCTCGACGCCCTCCACCTGCTCGACGATGGAGCGCACCGAGTCCATCGAACCCGGTGCGCGGGCCACGCCCACCGGCACCACGTAGGAAGGGATGCATGCGGCAATGCCGACCACAGCCATGCCGGGCGCGAGCCAGCGAGCGCGCACGACTCCGTCAGCCACGGACGGCAGCAGCTGCACGGCCGTGTAGGCCACCGCCGCCATCCACCAGATCGACAGCGGCCACAGCCACCGCAGCTGGTGCGGCGCGATGCCGTAGCCGGCCGCCGGGATGATGGCCGTGGTGACCACCGCGAGGCACACGCCGCCGAGCGCGATGGCCAGCATCGCGACCGCGACCCGTTCGCCGCGGCGGTGTGCCGCGACGGCGAGCGCGACCAGCAGCGCAGCGAGGGCGACCAGCAGCAGCGCCGCCAGCGCGCCGCCGATCAGCCACTCGGCAGAGGGCAGCCGGCCGCCATCGGCGTCGAGCACCGGCATGTCGCGCACCGACCGGTCGAACGACGGTCGAGCCCACCACGGTGGAGCAGCCACCACTTCGGCCACCAACCGCGACCCGAGCCGCACCCCGACGCGACCCTCGCTGTCGCCACTGCGCAGCAGCAATCCGAGGTTGCCCGGGCCGGGTCCGAACAGCTGCTGCCACACCGGCTGTGCCCACAGCAATGCGAACACTCCCCCCGCCACGGCCCAGTCGCGACGCACGATGCCGTCGGCTCGGGCGTGCCACCAGCAGGCGCCCGCGGCGCCGAGCGCGAGCAGCGGCACCAGCAGCACGTAGCTGACGTGCGTCTGCAGCACCAGTGAGCCGAAGCACACCGCCGGCCACAGCAGGCGCGAGTGCCCCACCGCCACCGCGACGAGGCAGACGAGGAACGCGAGGAACGGCATCAACACGATGTGCGGGTTCCACGGGTCGAGCATCAACTGCGGGCCCAACGTCCACTGCAGCGCGATGAACGCGAGCGTGACGACCACGACCAGCCGCTCACCGCCCGCACGGCGCGCCGCCGCACCGGCCACCAGCACGGCCGCCGAGTGCAGCAGCAGTGCGCCGATCACCAGCCCAACACCGGGCCCCATCAGCCGCACCGGCACTGCGAACAGATCGAACAGCAGCGGGCCCGGATGGCTGACGGTGGTGCCCGACGTGAGCGAACCCGACGACGCGGTGCCCAGCCACGGATGGTGCGCGGTGAGCACGTCGCGGGCCCGCAGCGACATGAGTGCGTTCTCCCCCACCGGGATCCAGCTCGTCGCCAGCGCGCGCACGGCAGCGATCACGAGCGGCACGACGGCCAGCCACTCGAAGCCCGGCCGCCACCTGCGCGTCATCAGCGCGACCGTGCCACTAGAACGACCCCGGCGGCGCGATGAAGACTGCGGTCTCCTGGCCGAGCATCAGCAGCGTGGTGAGCGTCGCCTCCACGTCGTCGGACAGTCGCGGGTCCAGCCGCGCCAGGAACATGTTGGTGTCGAGCAACGGCACCAGATCGTCGAGCCCGTCGGCACGCAACGCCTCGACCGCGTCGGCGTACAACCGGTCGAACTCGACCATCTCCTCGGCCGACCGCGGCTCGAACACGGCGACCTCCACCACGCCGGGCTTCGTCCGCCAGACCTCCACGTTCACCCCGGTGGCCAGCACCACTTCGGCCGTCACCTCCGACGGCTGCGCGATGCGGTGATGGGTGATCGGCACGCGATACGTGTCGTACGCGCGGGCATCGAAGCCGCGCCGCTCGAGCTCGTTGATCAACCCGAAGCCCTGCGAGCCGAAGTAGTACGCATCCTCCCAGTAGACCGCGTACACGCCGTCGTCGCCGTCGGCCGCGCCGACGCCCTCGCGCAGCGCGTCGGCCGTGGGACCGACCAACTCGCCGAGCACACGCGAGAGCCGGTCCTCCGGTGGATCCACCGTGGCAGCGTCGACGACGAACACGACGGCGGCCAGGGCGGCGATGCCCGCCGCCACCCGCACCACCGGCAACGCGCGCCGGTCCGCCCGCTCCCACCACGCCAACGCGGTCCACAGCGTGGCGGCCACGGCGAGCAGGGCCAGCGACCACGACCACAGCGTGAGGTAGTACCAGACCTTGCCGAAGATGCGGCCGGTCGACACGAACGCAACGACCGTGCCCACCGCGACCACCAGGTGCAGACGCGCGATGCGGCGGTCGGCGAGGCGCCACGAGTACAGCGCCGCGGCCGCCCACACGAGCAGCACGAGCAGGCCCACGACCCAGCGGCCGCCGGCGAGCGCGTCGAGGTGCTCGATCTCGTCACCGGAGCGCGTGGCCAGGCTGCCGACCACGTGCGTGAGGTCGAAGTGGGCCAGCACGGTCTTCAGGCCCACCGCGAAGCCCACCGGCTCCTCCGGCGGGGAGAGGAAGTGGCGGCGCAGCATCGTGACGTTGCCGGGTGTGCGGCGCACCTCGTCGACCAGCACCGGCAACCACAGCAGCGCTCCAACACCCACCGCGAGCAGCACTGAACGGCGTTCGTCGGTAGCGACGGCCCGCGCGGACCACCAGCGAGCCAGCACTGCACCGAACGCCAACGCGCAGAGCACCACGCACAGCGCCAGGTACGGCACGTGGGTCTGCGCGCACAGCGTGGAGAACGCCACCAGCGGCACCAGCAGCACGTGATCGCCGTCGAGCACGCCCCACGTGCAGAGCAGGACGACCACGAAGCTCACCAGCGGCAGGTACGGGTTCCAGGGCTGCGTGAGCAGGCTGGCGCCGAGCCACGCCATCAGCGCCATCAGCACGGCCGTGATGCCCACCAGCAGACGCGGGCCGCCGCGGCGACCGGCAGCCCACAGCGCCGTCCAGGCGGCACCCACGTTGATGACCGCCGCGGCGACCAGCATCCCGTAGGCCGAACTGCCGAACAGCCGGTAGATCGGTGCCACCAGGTAGAAGCTCAGCGGGCCGGGGTGACTGCCCTGGTCGGGGAACGTGCCGATGCGACCCGGCAGGCCGATCAGCGGCGTGTGCGAACCGAACACGTCACGCACCCGCAACTCGGTCATCGCCAGGTCGAGCACCGGGTACCAGTCGGTGGTGCTCAGCGCGACGAGCGCGACCACGTAGGGCACGGCGACTGCGGCGCGCAGCACCCAGACGAGCCGGCCGGTGCTCATCGGCGAGTGAGTCGTCGGCGTAGGCTGCGCGCGCGGTCGAGCACGCCCCAGCCGGTGACGAGCAGCATCGACTCGACGATGATGCGCCCCGACATCTTGCTCGTGCCCTTCTCGCGGTCCTTGAACATGATGGGCGTCTCGACGATGGTGGCGCCGCTGCGAGCCAGACGGCGGGTGAGCTCGGTGAGGAACGCGTAGCCCTCGGCGGCGGTGCTGCCGGGCTCGATGGCCCGCAGCGTCTCGGCCCGGTAGGCACGGAAGCCGGCCGTGCAGTCGCGCACCTTGGCACCCAGCAGCGCGCTGGCGTAGCGGTTGCCCCACTTGGAGAGCAGCCGCCGGCGCAGCGGCCAGTCCTGCGTGCCACCACCCGCCACGTAGCGGCTGCCGATGACCACGTCGGCGCCTTCCTGGAGGAGGCGCAGCATCGTCGGCACGACCGCAGGGTCGTGGGAGAAGTCGCTGTCCATCGACACGATGGCGTCGAAGCCCTCGTCGAAGGCGAGCTGGAACCCGTGCCGGTAGGCCGCACCCAGCCCCGGCTTGCCGCTGCGGTGCACCACGGTCACCTGTCCCAGCTCCGCGGCCGCCTCGTCGGCGAGTTGGCCGGTGCCGTCGGGACTGAGGTCGTCGACGATCATCACGTGCGCGGCGGGCACCTGACTGCGGAGTGCCTGCAGCATCGCCACGACGTTCTCACGCTCGTTGTAGGTGGGAATGACGACGACAGCACGCACGGGCGGCGATGCTATCTCGCGGGACGTCGCGGCCCTTGGCCACCACCCGTCACGGTCGCATGCACCAAGCCCCGCTCGGCGCACCTCCACAGGTACGATTCAGGCGCTCATGCCCCAGGTGCCCGCTCTTCCCGTCGTCGGTTCGTTCGCTCAGCGGCTACTGGCCACCGATCTTCCCGACCTGCCGACGGCGAAGCGCAACGAGACGGTCGGCTTCGTCGCACATCGCATCGACACGCTCCCCAGCTTCACTCGCTTCGGTGTGCTCGTGCTGGGCACGGTGTTCCGCACCCTGCTCGCCGTGCCGGGCGGCTGGTCCGCGGTCACGGTGCTGATGAAGCTGCCGCTCCCGCTGGTGGCGGAGTACCCGCGGCTGATCCGCTCGTTGAGCTTCGCGTACGTGTGGGAGCACTGGCCCTCCACTACTCCCACCGGAGCCGCAGCGTGAGCCTGCCACCCGACCTTCCAGTGCAGCGCGCCACCGTCGCGATGGATGCCGAGGTGCTCGTCATCGGCAGCGGGGCCGGTGGCGCCACCACCGCATCGGTGCTCGCCGAGGCCGGCTACGACGTGCTGGTGGTCGAGGAGGGCGAGTGGGTCGAGCAGGGCTCCGTCGTCGCGTTCTCGCTCGAGCAGATGGACCGCCAGTACCGCGCCGGTGGCGTCACCGTCGCACTCGGCCTGCCGTCCATCGCGTACACGGAAGGGCGTTGCGCAGGTGGCGGCACGGAAGTGAACAGCGGGCTCTACTGGCGTCCTCCGGGCGACGTGCTCGAGCGCTGGCGCGACCAGTTCCAGATCGTCGACTTCGACCCGGCCGACCTGCTGGCCATCGCCGACGAGGTGGAACGCGACATCAGCGTGTGCACGGCGCCGGGTGCGTACTCCGAGCCCAGCGAGGTGCTGCGGCGCGGCGCCGACAAGCTCGGTTGGCGCAACGGCGAGATCCCCCGCTGGATGAGCTATCCGTCCGCCGACGACGCGGCCGGCGGGCAGCGCCAGTCGATGACGCGCACCTACTTGCCGCGAGCCATGCGGGCCGGCGCCCGGCTCGCCGTCGGCTGCCGAGTCGACCGGCTGGTCAGCCGGCACGGCACCGCTGCGTCGGCGATCACCGCCCTCGCGGACGGCAGCAAGGGCACCATCACCTTCCGTCACGTGTTCGTGTGCGGCGGCGCCATCCAGTCGCCGGCGCTCCTGCAGCGCTCGGGCATCCACGGCCACATCGGCCGCTCGCTGGCGGTGCACCCGACGGTGAAGCTGGCGGCACGGTTCGCCGACTCGCTCAACGTGCCCGACGACGTGCCCGTGCACCAGGTGAAGGAGTTCGCCCCGCACCTGTCGTTCGGTGGCTCGGCCAGCAACCCGGGGCTGGTGGCGCTCACGCTGCTCGACCAGTGGCCCACGTTCCGCAATGCCATCACTCAGTGGGAGCAGATGAGCGTCTACTACGCGGCCATCACCAGCGAGGGTCTGGGCAAGGTGCGATCCGTGCCGCACATGAAGGACCCGATCGTCACCTACGGCCTCACCTGGCGCGATCGCGCGTTGCTGCGCAGCGGGCTCGCCCGGCTGGCGCTGCTGATGCTCGAGGCCGGAGCACTCGAGGTGTACCCCTCGTTCAAAGGCGCGCCGTCGGTGCGCAACCGTCGCGACGTGGCCACCATGCAGCAGGCGTTCTCGGCCACCAGGGCGAGCGTGATGACCGTGCACCTGTGCAGCACCGTGCCGATGGGCGAGCTCGAGGGCCGCACCGGCGCCGACTCGTTCGGTCGCGTGCACGGCTGCAGCAACATCTTCGTCAACGACGCCTCGCTGCTGCCCACGGCACCCGGCGTCAACCCGCAGGCATCGGTCATGGCGTTCGCCATCCGCAATGCCCGACGTTTCGCCGCCACTGGAGGTCGTCGTGCCTGAACCGTCCACATCGTCATCGTCGTCGCCGGTCGTCGAACGCTGGTCGCCGCCGGGCACCACCGTGGTCACCGGCGCCGCCGGCTGGCTCGGTCGCGCACTCGTGCACCGGCTGCTCGCCGACCCCGAACGACGCGCGCTGCGCCTGCTCGCGCACAGCACCGCCGAGGCCGCCGACCTGCGCGCGTTCGTCGCCGCCGAGCGCGCCGCAGTGGCCACTGCCGTGACCGCCGTGGAGATCGTCATCGGCGACGTGGCCAAGGCCGACACCGCGTCGCGCCTGCTGTACGGGCTCACCACCGACACCGACGTGCTCCACACCGCCGGCATCATCCACCCGTCACGCGTGCGCCAGTTCTACGAGGTCAACACCAACGGCACCCGCCACCTCGCGCAGGCGGCAGGCGACGCGGGCGTGCGCCGGTTCGTGCACGTCTCGTCGAACAGCCCGTTCGGCACCAACCCGGACCCTGCCGACACGTTCCGTCACGACGAACCGTTCCACCCCTACCTCGGCTACGGCGCGTCGAAGATGCAGGCCGAGATGGCCGTCAATGAAGCGGTCGCCGCAGGCCTCGACGCCACCATCGTGCGGCCGCCGTGGTTCTACGGTCCGTTCCAGCCACCGCGGCAGACCACCTTCTTCCGCATGGTGCGCACCGGCAAGTTCCCCGTCATCGGCAAGGGCGATCAGCGGCGCTCGATGGTGTACGTCGACAACTTGGTCGATGGCGTGCTGTGCGCCGAGCTGGTGCCAGCGGCTCGCGGCAAGGGCTACTGGATCGCCGACGAGCGGGCCTACACCGTCGACGAGATCGTCGAGACCGTCGGCCGTGCCCTCACCGACGAGGGCCTCTCGGGGCAGCCGCCCACCACCCGCCTGCCCACGCTGGCCGCACGCGTGGCCGAGGTCGGCGATCGTCTGCTGCAGGGCGTGGGGCTGTACCAGCAGCAGCTGCACGTGCTCGGCGAGATGGGCCACACCATCGCGGTCGACATCAGCCGCTCCACCGCCGAGATCGGCTACGTGCCGCAGGTGGCGCTCTACGAGGGCATGCGCCGCAGCATCCGCTGGTGCCTCGACCAAGGGCTAGAACTGTGATCGCGCTCGTCACCGGCGGCAGCGGCTACTTCGGGTCGCTGCTCGTCCATCGGCTGGTCGCAGCCGGCCGCACCGTGCGCGTGCTCGATCTCAACGACGTCGACGATCGCCCGGCCGAGGTGGAGCTGGTGCAGGGCGACATCCGCGACGCGGGGGTGGTGGCCCGCGCGGTGCACGGCGTCGACGTGGTGTTCAACAACGTCGCGCAGGTGCCGCTGGCGAAGGACGAGGAGCTGCTGCGCACCGTCAACGTCGACGGCACCACGCTGCTGCTGGCCGAGTGCCTGCGCGCCGGCGTGCGCAAGGTGGTGCACACCTCGAGCAGCGCGGTGTTCGGGGTGCCGCGCAGCAATCCGGTGCTGCCCACCACCGTGCCCTCCCCCGTCGAGGCCTACGGCCACGCCAAGCTCGCCGCCGAATGGGCGTGCCTCGACGCGGTGCGCAACGGACTCGACGTCACGATCGTGCGGCCACGCACCATCCTCGGCCACGGCCGGCTCGGCATCTTCGGCATCCTGTTCGAATGGGTCGCCGACGGCGCCGACATCTTCGTGTTCGGCAACGGCAGCAACCGCTACCAGTTCGTGCACGCCGACGATCTCGCCGACGTGTGCGTGCTCGCCGGTGCCTCGCCCGGCCCCGCCGTGTTCAACGCGGGCACCGACCGCTTCGGCACCATGCGCGAGTCGCTGGAAGCGCTGTGCGCGCATGCCGGCACCGGCTCGAAGGTGCGCTCGCTGCCCGCAGGGCCGGCCGCACTGGGCATGAAGGCGGCCGCCGGTCTGCACCTCGCGCCGTTCGCCCCGTACCACTGGCTGATGTACAGCAAGTCGTTGTGGTTCGACACGCAGCACGTGCACGACGCAATCGGATGGTCGCCGAAGTTCTCCAACGAGGAGATGCTGGCCGACAGCTACGACTGGTTCCTGGCGAACCGTGCGAACACCGCCGACGAAGGCCGCAGCCACCATCGCACCATCGCCAAGCAAGGCGCGCTGCGAGTGCTGAAGGCCGCCACCCGCCTGCTGCCCGGCTGACGAGCGGGCGCGGGGCTCGGCCCTCTGACTGAGCACTACGGTGCCGAGCATGACGGAGATCGGAACAGACTGGCGTGTGGTCGACGGCGTGACGACGGCATGGTTCGACGC
>CAZWCU010000097.1:0-12179 GCA_964632715.1 uncultured Bifidobacterium sp.
GGACGGGGGATGCAGCTCGTACACTCGGCGGCCATGTTGTCCGTGCCGATCGTGCAGCTCGATCCCGAACTGCCGCTGCCGTCGTACGCGCACCCGGGCGACGCCGGCCTCGACCTGCGAGCTCGCGAGGACGGCATCGTCGCTGCGGCCGGCGGACGGCTGCTGATGCCCACCGGCATCAGCATCGCCATCCCGCTCGGCGTGGCCGGGTTCGTGCTGCCCCGCAGTGGCAACGCACTCAAGCACGGGCTCACCGTGGCCAACGCGCCGGGCCTCATCGACGCCGCGTACCGCGGCGAGATCAAGGTGGTGCTGCTCAACACCGATCCGCACGAGCCCTTCCACGTGCACCGCGGCGACCGCATCGCGCAGCTCGTGCTGCAGCGTGTGGAAGACGTGCAGTGGCAAGTGGTGTCGTCGCTCGACGGACACGACCGCGGGGGCGGCTTCGGCCACACCGGACGCGACTGAACGACGCGCGAATCAGCGCCAGGCGAACACGGGCTGTTCGAGCTCGTTCACACGCGCATCGAGGCGACCGTCGATCGCCACCCATCGGAACTGCAGCAGCACGGCCCCGGTGGGCGCATGGATGAGGTTGCGACCGATGGGCAGCTGCACCACCGGACGGTCGCTCTCGGGGATGTTCACGTAGCGAGGCGAGTCGGCGCGCTGCAGTTCGTGGAGACCGATGCGATAGGCGTGCGCCACCTCGTGCGGCGCGGGCACGAGCTCGACGTCGGCGTCGGCCCACATGACCACCGGTGTGATGGCGTAGCCGGATCGCGTGATGTAGTCGTCGAGGCGGCCGATCACCGAGTCGGGCGGCAGCGTCAGGCCCAGCTCCTCCTCCAGCTCGCGCAGCGCCGTCTCCTCTGCCGACTCGCCAGGGTCCACCCGTCCGCCGGGCAGCGCCCACTGCCCGCCATGATTGGTGAGCGTGGCGGCTCGCCGGCACAGCAGGAATGCCGCGCCGCCCGCCACGTTGTTCACGGAACCGTCGAAGCCGGTGACATCGCCGGGCACCGCCGCCATGTTGTCGGGCAGGTTGGCCGACCAGTACGGGTCGTCGGGGTCGGTGCCGGGTTGGCTGGGGACCACCACGATCGCGACCGCTGCCCGCTTCTCCACACCTTCGGGCACAGGGAGCAGTCGGTGTGCGGCCAGGTTGCGTCGCATCAGGTCGCGCAGCGCGCGGTCGTGGGGGATCACGGTCGCCACGTTACGCATCGCGTTGCACGGGTGCCGAGGCCGCGCGCCAGACTGTGCACATGGACCTGTCGGTGGCGGTGACCCCGCTCTACTTCGGCTCGATGGCCTGGGAGCGTCGTGCGCTCAAGCGACGCGCAGAGGTGCTCGGGCCGAGCGCCGCCGACTACCTGAAGCCCGACACGACCACCAGTCTGGGCATGGGCGTGCTCAGCCTCACCACGCCGCTCACCGCGCTGGCCGCCAGCTACGCCGTGCCGTTCCGGAGAGGAACCGGTCGCGGTCGGTCGGGCCGCATCGGGCAGGTGGTGCTGGGTGTCGCGCTGGCCGCCGCGGTGGCCACCACCGTTGCGGATCGCATCGCGGCGACCGCCGATGTCGCCACCGAGCAGGGGCGTCGCGCCCGGGCGCGTGCCCGCAAGGTGTCGCAGGTCGGCGGCGTGGCAGCCCTTGCGGCCGGTGGGGTCGTGCTCACCGCCACCACGGGTGCGCTCACCAGCGCCACTCGGCTGTGGCGCAAGGGTCAACGACGCGACCTCGGCACGGGCGTGGTGCCCTGGACCATCGCGATGCTGTGGTGGGATCTCGCGTACTACTGGAACCATCGTGTGATGCACGAGGTGCGCGGCATGTGGGCCATCCACGTGCCGCACCACAGCAGCGAGCACTACAACCTGTCGACCGCTCTGCGTCAGCCGGTCGCCGGTGCGTTCGGCGTGTGGGTGCCGTACGGGTTGGTGGCGAGAATGGGCGTCCGCCCGTCCATCATCGAGACGTCGCGTGCGCTGAACCTCATCTACCAGTACTGGATCCACACCGACACCATCCGCACCATCGGTCCCGCGGAGTCGGTGCTCAACACGCCCTCGCACCACCGCGTGCACCACGGTCGCAACAAGCGCTACATCGACCGCAACCACGCCGGCATCCTCATCATCTGGGACCGCATGTTCGGCACCTTCCAGCGCGAGGAACCGGACGAGCCGGTGGTGTACGGCCTCACCAAGAACATCGAGTCGTACAACTTCTGGACGGTGAGCACGCACGAGTACCGCGACATGTTCCACGACGTGGCGCACAGCACCAGCTGGCGCGATCGGCTCGGCTTCGTGCTGCGCACGCCGGGCTGGGCGTACGCCCGCCGCGACGAGCTGGCGGCAGCCACCGAGCCCGTGGCGACGGTCGGCTGATCAGCTGGCGATGGCGGGTGCGGCCAGTTCGGCCGCCTCGCGCTGTGCGCGGGTGACCCTGCCCAGGAACTCGAGCAGCACTCGGTTGAACGTGGAGGCGTGCTCGACCATGAACCCGTGCGCGGCGCCGGAGATGACGACCAGCTCGGCGTTGGGCATGCGGTCGGCGATCTCCTCGCTGTCGCCGCGCGGCGTGAGGATGTCCTGGTTGCCGACCAGCACCAGCGTCGGTGCGTTGACCTCGGCCAACTGATCCGAGATGCTGTCGTCGACCTCGAGGATGGCTCGCACCTGCGAGACGAATGCATGCGACGTGCGACCCATCGCGAGCGGCCCGAGCCACCCGAACGCCGGCAGCAGCCGACGGAACGACCGCGGCCCGATGACCCAGCGGGCAGCCTCACGGGTCATCGCGCCCACACCGCGCTCGCTGGCGGCGGTGGCCCACCCGTCGAGCAGCTCGCGCCGCCAGGGGTGGTTGCGACAGGCGGTGCACGCGAGCGTGAGCGACATGACCCGCTCGGGGTACTTGAGCCCGATGATCTGAGTGATGGCCCCACCCATCGACGCCCCGACGATGTGCGCCTTCTCCACGCCCACCTGGTCGAGCACGGCGATGGCGTCGTCGGCCATCTGCTCGAGGGAGTAGGCGCCGAACGGCTTGTCGCTACGGCCGGCGCCGCGGTTGTCGAGCGCAATGACCCGGTAGTGCATCGCGAGCGGGATGCGCTGCATGTCCCAGCCGTGCTTGTCGGCGCCGAGACCCTGGATCATCAGCACGGGCGTGGACCCGGACCGTCCGATCACTTCGTAGTGCAGGCGGATGCCATCGGAGGAACGTGCGTACGGCATGGGTCAGCCTTCCGCCAGCCAGTCGATGGGAGCGACGCCGGTCTGCACGCCGCCGAAACCGTCGAGCATGCGCTGCAGGTGATGCTGCACCTGCTCGGCGAGCTCCACCTCGGCCAGCGGACCGCGACGCTTGCGGCGAGGCCGAACCTGCGGGCCGACCTCCACCCGTGCCGCACGGCCGACCGTGCTGCTCATGGTGGCGACCGGGAACACCGGCACGCCGGCGACCACCGCCGAACCGACGAGGTCGTGCGGCACTGCACCCGCGTTGCGCGGGTGGTTGGTGCCCTCGGCCGAGATGACCACCAGCTCGTGATGCCGCAGCGCGCCGAGCACCTCGTTGGGGTTGGACAGCAGCCCGCCGAGGCGTCGCATGAACGGGCCGACCGGGGCGATGTCGGGGCGACCGACGAAACGGACCGGGCGACCGGTGACCTCACTGAGTGCGAGCGCCGCATAGACGCTGCTGAGCGAGAAGCGGCGGCTGTTGCACACGAGCAGCGCACCGGTGCGAACCGGAAGGTGATGATCGCCGCCGACCGTGACATCCCAGCGGAGCCGCGCGAACGGGGCGAGTGCGCTGATGAGGTGCGGGTCGCGCCCGTAGTCGTCGACCGAGTGGATGGGCCAGATCGAACGCAGCGGCTCGGTGAGCGCGTTGCCCGCGCGAGTGGCCGCCTTGATGGGGAACTCGATGAGCTGAGCCATCAGGCCACCGCCTCGTTGATGCTGCCGATGCGCACGACGCTCTCCCAGGCATACAGATGGTCGATGACCTCGGGCGTGCTGAGGCGCGGGGAGAAGCCCAACGCCTGCTCGGCCTTGGAGCCGTCGGCGAGGCGGCCGCGATGCATCAACTCGACGACGTGGTCGGGGATGGGCGCACCGAGCACGTGGCTGAGCCGAGCGGCCACCCACCACTCCGGGCCGACCAACGGCAGCGGCACCCGCTTGCCGCGCATGATGGCCTGCAGCGTGGTGATGGCGCCGGGCGCGACGACGTTGACGGGTTCGTCGAGCCGGCGTTCGGCCGCGGCCACGAACGCGCGGGCGGCATCGCCGTCCTCGATCACGGCGAACGGGGCGTCGGCCAACATGCTGTACGGCACGAGCGGTTGGCGCAGCAGCCGTCCCAGCGGGCTGGGCACGTGCTTGCCGAGCACCGGTGCCAGCCGCAGCTTGCCCACGGCGATTCCCACTCGGCGTCCGACGTCGCGTGCCTGACGCTCGATGTCGGCCAGCATGCGGCCGTACTCGCTGGTGGGGTGCAGCGGAGCCGACTCGTCGGGCCGAGTAGGTGCGTGGTGCTCGCGGCCGTACACCTCGATGCCGCTGCGCACCACCATCGACTCCAGCGCGGGGCACTCGGCCGCAGCGCCGATGATGGCGGTTGCGGCATCGGCCGTGAACTGCCGTGCGTGGGCGAGGCCGGTGCGGGCGTCGGGCTCCCACACGCTGAGGTTGATGACCACGTGCGGGTTGAACTTGGTGACCACGTCGACGATGCGCTCGCGTTGTGAGGGCTGCAGCAGGTGGAACTCGGCCTTGTGGAGACGCCGCCGGGGCGGGTCCACATCGATGCCGACGAGCGCTCCGACCCATGGCTCCGCCTCGAGCTTGGCGGCCACGAGCGAACCGAGTTCGCCACCCATGCCGCTGACAAGAACACGCTGTCCCCGCACGAGGATCACACTAGTGGTGAACAGAGTGTTAACGCAGAATTGCGAAACGCACGAAGACCTCGGCGCTCAGCTCCACCAGGCCGCCGCTGACGCTGAGCTCGGCCGAGTCGGACGCCTTGGCCATCGCCATCATCGCTCGCGGTTGCGGCGACGGCTCGGGCTCGATGGCCACCTCGCTGATGATCTCCACCTCTCCGAGTCGCAGCGCGAGAGCCTCCACGTACGCGTTCGCCCGCACTCGAGCATCGCGGGCGGCCTCGGCCAGCAGCTCTCGGCGAGCGGGGTTGGTGGCATCGACGCGCCACACCAGGTTGCGCACGGACGCGCCGGCTCCAGTGACTCCTTCACGGATGACCACGCTGACCAGTTCGGCGCTGCGGATGGTGACCGTCAACGCCGTGGTGGCGCGGAAGCCGACGAGCACGTTGCTGTCGTTCTTCCACTGGTGCTCCTCGCCGACCTGTACCCCTTCCGTGGCCCAGTCGCTGCGCGTGAACCCGTGCCGCTCCAGCATCGCCTCCAGCTGCTGCGAGGCCGCAGCCACGTGATCGAGCGCCGCAGCGGGGTCGGCCGCCAGGTGCGTGAGCGCCAGCGTGAGCTCGGCGCGATCGGGTGTGACGGCGGCGATCGCGCTGCCGCGGACGGTGACGGAGGACATGCGGCATTGTCGCGCGGCTCAAGACCGCGTGTGGTTCGGCCGATACCTCCTCTGCGGGTAGCTGGAGGTGGTCACCGTGGAGTGGGTCGAGTACAGGCGAGACGGTGACGGGCACGCCCGCCTCGGACGCCGTACCTGGTGGTGGACCGCGGTGATCGTGGCCACGCTGCTGGCGATTCCCCTCGTCGGTGGACGCGACGTCGCCGAGAGTCGCGCCGCAGCGGTCAGCTGCCCGGCCGCCACCTACACCGTCGTGTCGGGCGACTCGTGGTACAAGATCGCCAACAAGCTCGGGACGACTCCGGCCGCGTTGACTGCGGCGAACAACGCGACCATCTCGACGATGCTGCATCCGGGCATGGTGCTGTGCGTGCCGAGCGGGTCCACCCCGGCTCCCACCACCACGGCGGCGAGTGCGACCACCACGCCCCCTGCTGCCGGCAAGGTCACGATCAAGCAGTTCCCGGTGCAGGGCACCTGCTACTTCACCGACACGTACGGCGCGCCGCGCTCGGGCGGCCGCGCTCACGAGGGCGTCGACATCATCGCTTCGTCGGGCAAGTACCTCTACGCGGTCGACGACGGCACCCTCACCAAGCAGTACATCGACGCCCCGGGCACGTTGGCGGGCAACGGCTGGCGACTCACTCGTGCCGACGGCACCTACTTCTTCTACGCCCACCTCAGCGCGTTCGCTCCCGGACTCAAGGTCGGCTCCACGGTCAAGGCCGGCCAGATCCTCGGCAACGTCGGCATGACCGGCAACGCCGGCACACCGCACCTGCACTTCGAAGTGCATCCCGGCGGTGGCGTCTCGGTCAACCCGACGCCGACGGTGAAGGCGGTCGACGGCTGCAAGGTCACCGCCGTGCCGCCGCAGCCCGGCGGCTCGACCACCACCCCGCCGACGACGACCACCGCGCCGAAGCCGACCGTGCCGCCGACGACAACGACCGCGCCGAAGCCGACCGTGCCTCCGACGACCGTCGCACCCGCGCCGACCACGCCCACCACCGTGGCGGCCACCGTGCCGACGACACCTCCGGGCTCGACCCCGACGGGTGGGCTGTGGAGCTTCATCGCACCGGTGAAGGCGCTCGACACGGGCGGCGCCAAGCTCGCACCAGGGGGCACTCGCCGCATCGCAGTGGCCGGCCTCGCCGGAGTGCCCGCGGGCACGACCGGGCTGATGGCGCGCATCTCCGTGCGCAACGTCGCCTCCAGCGGCTACCTGGTGATGTTCGCGTGCGACGGTGGCGTGCCGCCGGCGTCGACGCTCAACTACAACCCCGGGAAGCTCAACGCCACGATGACGATGGTGAAGGTCGTCGCCGGTGAGGTGTGCGTGCTCGCCAGCACCGCGGTCGACGTGCGCATCGATGCCGTGGCCGTGCTGGCCGCGCAGGGCGTCGGCCCGCAGGCCATCGTCACCAAGCGTGCGCTCGACACGCGTTCCTCCACGCCCATCCCCGCTGGTGGCACGCGCTCGGCATCCATCGCTGCGATGGGCGCGCCGTCAGGATCGAAGGCCGTCACCGTCACCGTCACCGTGATCGGGCCGGTCGTCGCCGGCAGCATCGGCATCGGACCGTGCGGCGGCACTCCGTGGATCGTGCCGTTCGCGGGCGGCTCCAACCAGGTGATGAGCGGTGTCATCCGCACGAACGACGCCGGTGTGTGCATCTCCGTCACCGAGCAGGCGCACGTCGTGCTCGATGTGACCGCGGTGTGGACCGGGAGCAAGTCGCTGCTGCCGGTGACGCCGAAGCGTCTGTTCGACTCGCGCACCGTCGGCATGGTCACCTCGGGTGGCAGGTTCATGTCGATGGCCCTGCCCGCAGGCGTGACGCAGGCCGAGCTCACCGTTGCACTGCTCGGCGGTTCCAGCAACGCGGCGCTGTTCGTGTGGAACTGCGCCGACAAGGTGCCGACCGCTGCCGCGGCGTACACGCCGGCCCGTTCGAACAACTCGGTGACGATCACCCTGAACGTGTCGGTGAACGCGCTGTGCCTGTCGTCGACGGCACCCGTGCACGTGCTGATCGACCTCGCCGCCGCGGGCTGACCGCCGGCGGATCAGAAGCCGCGATCGTCCTGCTTCAGCGCCGTGTCGACCGACAGGGCCGCCGCGACGACGAGTGAGTTCAGCGGCTGCGGGATCTGCGTGTGGATCTGCACCACGTAGTTGTCGGCAGTGGTGAACATCGCCTTCGCGATGCCTTCGAAGGTCTTGGTGATGCGGGCGATCTCCTGCCCGGTGTGATCCTCGATGCGGAAGTTCCACGCCCGCCAGTTCTCGGCCTTGATGGCGCCGTAGGTGTGGCCGCCCGCCTGCAGCGTGAAGTGGATCTTGCCGAACACGTTGTCCTGCACGATGCGCCCGATCTCCTGATCGTTGGCATCGCTGACGATGACCGTGCTCTTCATCACCTTCGCCGGCCGGGTGATGCGCAGCAGCACCTGCCCCGTGCCGTCGGTGATCTCGAGGCGATGCGTCATGAACTGATCGAGGCTGGTGAGCAGGCGCAGCGCCTTCTTGGCAGTGGTCTGGCCCACCTGGTTGACCGCTGCGATCTGCTGACCTTCCTTGTTGAACACGCTGTACTGGTTGTTCAGCTCGATGATCTTGGCCTTCTGGTTGACCACCAGGATCGGCTCCGTGAAGAGAGTGCCGCCGCCCTGGAACGCGGCCTGGCCGACGTTCGCGCCGCGGTGCGTGTTCTGGGCGTACAGCTGCTGCTGGATCTTCGCCGGGTCGCCCTCGTTGCCGACCGTGAGCGCGCTGTCGACCCGATCGAGCCGGCTCGCCTGCAGCGGGTCGCTGCCCTGCACACCGTTGGTGCTCACGTGCGCGGTCCACGCCGTGCCGTCCCAGTAGCGAAGTTGGTGCCGCCCCATCGGGTCGGGGTACCAGTTGGCGGGCGTCGTGCTCATGTGGCCATCGTGGCACAACCGCGCCGAGCGCAGCTGCCGCGAGATGGTGCGGGTGTCAGCGCAGTTCGTGCGCCATGAGGATGACCTCGCGGGCGAACGGATCGAGCTGCCGTTTGGCGATGCGCTCGGTGAGGTTGATGACCGTGGACGGATCGTCGACCATGCCGCTCCAGCGGATGTAGCCACCCATGATGCCGATGATGCGGTCGTCGACGGACTCGTTGTGTGCGATGACCTTGGTGCTGGCTTCCAGCAACCCGTTGATCTCACCGTAGAACGCCTTCAACCACATGCCCAGGTCGTCGGTGCCGGTGAACGGGCGATGCAGGTACGGCATGCCCAGCTCGTCGTAGTTGTGCAGGTTGTGCGTGGCCGGGATGATGCTGACCACGCAGCCGAAGCCGTTCTCGCGCAGCCAGATGATCTCCTCCTGGCGGCGGACGCGGCGATGGTTGTCGCCGTACCCCCCGGGGCGTTCGCACACCGCAAGTTTGTCTTTCATGAACCACGTGAAGTTGCGCGGCGTGATGCCCAGCGCCCACTTCCCGCGCAGCCTGGGAGGCATGAGCCTTCCTCCACGTGTAGTGCGAACGAATGTCGATTCAGGTTACTCGCTGGGCAGGGTGTTCGTCGGGGCCGAGTGAGAGCGTTTGTCGATGCCGCTGCACCCGCCTGCCACCACCGACCTCGGTGGCGATCGCCTCGCCGCGGGCCACGGCCAGCACGCGCTCCACCGTGGCGGCATCGGGAGGGTGCTCGCCGGTGAGCCAGCTGCGGATGGCCCGCCTGGCGAGGGCGGCCGGAGCGGCCGCCACCTCCTTGGCATCGGTGGGGTCGATGGCGGCGGCCAGGTCAGCCAGCAGATCGTCGTCGTCGCGCAGCAGGCTCGCCTGGCGCGACAGCAACGGCACCGGGTCGCGCTGGGAGAGCGCCGCCATCAGCGGCAGCAGTTCGTGGCGCACCCGGTTGCGCAGGTGGCGCCCATCGAGGTTGGAGGGATCGTGGACCACCGCCAGCTCCAGGTCGGTGCACAGCGCCTCAGTCTCGCTGCGGCGCAACGCGAGGAGCGGGTGGCGTGGGCCGGGCCGCATCGCGGCCAGTCCGCTCGTCGAGGCACCGCGGAGCATGTTGACGAGCACCGTCTCGGCCTGGTCGTCGGCGGTGTGGCCGGTGAGCACGTCGGTGGGCAGGACGCGGTAGCGGGCGTCGCGCGCCCGAGCCTCCAGGTTGGGGCCGTCGTCCAGCGCAACTCGTTCGGCACGGAACGATGCACCGAGTCGGGCCGCTGTCGTTCGCACCACTTCCGCTTCGGCGGCCGAACCGGCTCTGAGGCCGTGATCCACGTGCACCGCGGTGCACACCAGCCCGGCCGCGACGGCGAGGGCGAGCAGGGCGGTGGAGTCGGGGCCGCCGGAGACCGCGCAGGTGACCTGGCGACCGGGGGGCGGAAATGCGCAGCGCGCCAGCAGGGTGGCGCACGGGTCGAGGGTGCCGTCAGGCAACCCGCCGCCTCAGTCTTCGCGCTTCTGGCGCTTGCCCGGGTACTGCGGTGCGACGACCTTCTTCAGGTAGCCGGCAACGACACCGACGATGGCGAGCACACTGACGACCGTGAGGATGACACCCAGCCACCAGTGGTAGATTTCCGCGATCATCCGGCCAGCGTAGCCAGTCGGTGTGGCGGTCAGCCCAATCCGCCGAACCGGCGGGTCAGCCCACCTGGCCGTCGCCGTCGAGGTCGGCGCCGAAGCACCGCTCGATCTTCGCCATCAGACCGGCGGGCATCGGATCGTTCTGGCACTTGGTGCTGATGACCGTGCGCAGTTCGGCGTGGAAGTCGAACGCCTGCAAGCAGTCGGTGCAACCACCGAGGTGAGCGTGGATGCCGGCGCGCGCGTCGTCGGTGAGCTCGCCGTCGAGGAAGGTCTCGAGTTCTCGCAGTGTCTCGTTGCAGTCAGCCATCGGCGCTCGGTTCGGTTTCTGGCGCCCGCTCCAGGAGTCCTCTGTCGGTCGCGAAATCGATCAACGCCTTCTGCATGGCTTTTCTTCCCCGGTGCAGCCGCGACATCACCGTGCCGATGGGGATGTCGAGCATCTCGGCGATCTCCTTGTACGCGAACCCCTCCACGTCGGCGAGCAGCACCGGCAGCCGGAACGACTCGGGCAGCGACTCCAGGGCCGCCTTCACCTCGTCGTCGGGGAACAGCTCGAAGAGGGTGTCCTCGGCACTTCGGCTGGCCACGTCGACCCCGCTGATCCGCTTGTAGAGGTAGAGGTCCTCCACGTCGTCGAGTTCGGTCTCCTGCACGCGACGCTGCTTGGCGCGGTACGTGTTGATGAACGTGTTGGTGAGGATGCGGAACAGCCACGCCCGCAGGTTCGTGCCCTCGGTGAAGCCCTCGTAGCCGCGGTACGCCCGCAGGTACGTCTCCTGCACCAGGTCTTCCGCGTCGCTCCTGCTGCGCGTCATGCGCAGCGCTGCGCTGTACAGCTGAGGTGCGTACTGCATCGCTTCCTGTGCGAACTCGCTCCGGTCAGCCATCGCCAGGCACCCTACCCCAGCACCTCCTCGCACCACTTTTCGCCCAGCCACCCCCGCCGCGCCGGCCCTCGGCCACCCCGTCGCCCTCGGCACCCCGCACCCCTCCCCGTCGCCGATTCCAAGGTTTGTGTCATGGCTGGAGCGAGGAATGCTCGCTGGAAGGATGACGCGCACCGAGTTGTTCTCGGACGGTGCCGACGACGTAGGCGGGATCGTCGAGCACGTGCGCGGTGGTGAAGTCGAGCACCATCCATCCGTCGGCCTGGAGGTCGTTGCGTCGGCGAGCATCGTTGGCGCGGTCGCGATCCGACGCGTGGCCGCGACGGCCACTCACCTCCATGACGATCCACGCGGCGCCGTACTGGAAGTCGACTCGCATCACCCTGCCGTCGCGGCGTCGGTGCACCACCTGCGGCTCCGGCCGAGGAAGGCCCGCGTCGCGCAGCAGCCTCAGCATCCGCCGCTCGAGATGCGACTCGCCACCTGCGTCGAGCAGCAGAGTGCGCAGCAGCACGATGCCGTGTCGTCCCTGGCCGGAGAGCTCGGCCATCCTCCTGGTGAGCGTCGGGATCGACGTCCGCCGCATCCGAACCGCACTGTCGATGACGGTCTCGAGCGTGCCCGCCGACGCGGTACGGGCCATGTCGATGATCGCACGGGTCGCGGTGCTCGTCCGCACTCCACGATGCATGACCGTGTCTCCCTTGGTCCAGGACGAGGTCGTGTGCAGCGTGAGCCACGGCGGCACGTGTCGGCGCGAACGTGGGACGAGGAACTCGACCGTCGGCGCGCCGATTCCTTCGATGCCCAACCAGGCGATCGCGGTCGCCCCGTACAGCGCTGCCTGTGTGCCGAGCCATGCAGCGCCCGCTCGAACCTTCATCTCGCACGTGAGCGGAGTGGCAGCGTGACGCCACTGTCCTGGCACGATGGGTATCCAGATGTCGTTCGCCAGCAGCCGTCGCCACTGATTCCGGGTGATGCCTGCCGAGTGCACCAGCGCGCGGTTCGCAATCATGTGGTGCCGCGCCACCAGTTCGATGAGCTTCGAGTCCGTTGCCATCCCCTACTGAGCACGTCGCGCCGCCCGTTCCGGCAAATGTCGTCGTGCG
>CAZWCU010000097.1:12279-14720 GCA_964632715.1 uncultured Bifidobacterium sp.
TGCCATCCCCTACTGAGCACGTCGCGCCGCCCGTTCCGGCAAATGTCGTCGTGCGCCATGACACAAACCCTGGAGTCGGGGGGGACAGGGGCGCGCCGGCAACCCGGAGGCTTCCCGAGGGAGGCAGCGAGCTGGCTGTGAGTCATCCCGCAGCCGAGGAAACCTCGCTCCAGCCATGACACAAACCTTGGAGCGGGCGTGGGGGAAGGGCCGCGAGCTCGAGTGGGGCGGGGTCAGGGGGTGAAGTCAGGGGGCGGGGTCGTGGGTGGCGACGAAGCCGTTCACGGACGTGGAGAAGCGCTCGAGCATGTCGGCGAGCACGGGCAGCTCGTCGCGCCGGTACGACTTGAGGATGTAGGTGAGCAGCTCCTCGCGCCGCGCGGCCACGGCCTCGAACACGGCGAGCCCGGCCTCGGTGATCTCGACCTGCACCACCCTGCCGTCCTCCGGGCTGGGACGACGGGCGGCGAGGCCCGCGTTGACCAGCCGCTGCACGGCGCGGGTGGCGGTGGACGGCTCCACGCGCAAGGCATCGGCCAGCTCGCTCATCCGCCACGCGGGCCGCAACGCGAGTAGGTCGAGCGTGTCCATCTGGCCCTGCTCGATCGACTCCTCACCGCTGCCGTAGAGGAAGTCGCGTAGCGCCGATGCGGACGACCCGCGCCGGAGCGCGCGCCATGCGAGGCCGATGCGCACCGCCAGGTCGTAGACCTCGCGGTGCCGGGGATCGGTGGGAACGGCCGGCATGGGTGGCGTTAGGGTAGCCACGATGGACGACCCCATCGGTAACCCTGCTGCCCCCGACGCCGAGGGTCGTGTTCCCACGCCGCTCGATGCGCTGCAGGTGATGGCCTCGAGCGATGTGATGCTCACCGAGACGTTGCGCCACGTGGAGATGTACACGATGCGCGGGCTGCTCACCCTGCTCTGGCACGAGCCGCCGGCCGGTGTGGAGGTGCAGCCCGGTGCCCTCGTGTTGTGTGGCGGCGCGATGGGCGGCCTGCTCGGCCCGGGCGACGCGATGTACCACCGCCTCGGCGAGCACTGGTCGCGCCAGGGCGTGGCGGTGCTGCGGGTCAGCTACCGCAAGCCCAACGATCTCGACCTGTGCTGCGTCGACCTCGCCGCTGCCGTGCAATTGGCCATCGGCGGCGCGGGTGCCGAGCAGGTGGTGCTGATGGGGCACAGCTTCGGCGGAGCCGTCGCAGTCCGCGTGGGGGTGGGGCTCAACGAGATGGTGGCGGGGGTGGTGACGTTCGCGACGCAGTCCGCCGGCTGCGAAGTGGCGGGTGGGCTCGCGTCCACACCGCTGCTGCTGTTCCACGGCGAGCGCGACGAGATCCTCCCCATCGAGGCGAGCGACATGGTGCGGATGATCGCGGGCACCGGCGAACTGGTGCGACTGCCCGGCGACGGTCACCTCCTCGCCAAGAGCGATGCCGTCATCTGGGAACGTCTCGACGAGTGGCTCCCGCCGCTGGTGCTGCGCACGTAGGTACTCTCGGTCGATGCGCACCATCCCGATCCTGATCTGTTGCGTGGCCTCACTGGCTGCGTGCTCGGACGACGACGACTCGCAGAGCGCTCCTCCGGACACCGTCGTCGTCGCCTCCGACTCCGCCGACGCGCCCACCGCCACCACCTGCGCCACGGGCGAGTTCGACGCGGGCCGGACCGTCGTGGTGCGCCACAACGACCTGGTCGGTGGGATCGGCAGCTTCGGCACCCGCACGCCGAACGAGTTGCAGGCCGGACTCGTGCGCATCGCGGTGGAAGCCGACGACGAGAACGCCGTCCTCGCGAACGTGTCGGTCATGCTCGACGGCGCGGTCGTCGCGGAGATCACCGGCGTCGAGCCGGGCGCGACGTGCGCGGTCGACGTGGAGCTCGTGGCGGGAACGTACGCGGTGACCGACGGGCTGCAGGAGGCCGCGTTCGACGTGGTGGCCCCGTAGCGCTCGTCAGCTGCGCGGCAGGGTCTGCTTCGCCTTCTCGACGAGATGAGTGGGCAGCACGTCGTAGTGGTGGTGCTGCACGCTGAACGTGCCGCGGCCACCGGTGATGCTGCGCAGGTCGACGGCGTACCGCTGCAGTTCGCTCGACGGCACCAGCGCCTCGATCGATTGCTCGCCGAACTCGGTGGTGGAGCTGCCGTGCACGCGACCGCGGCGCGCGGTGATGTCGCCCATCACGTCGCCCTGGTGCGCGGCCGGCACGGTGACCGTGAGGAGCGACACCGGCTCGAGCACGATGACGCCGGCGGCCTGCATCGCTTCCTTGAAGCCGAGCGCAGCGGCGGTCTTGAACGCCATGTCGCTGGAGTCGACGGAGTGGTACTTGCCGTCGTAGGCCTCGACGGCGACGTCGACCACCGGGAACCCGTGGACGCCGCCCTTCACCATCACGTCCTCGATGCCCGTCTGCACCGACGGGATGTAGTT
>CAZWCU010000098.1:0-14554 GCA_964632715.1 uncultured Bifidobacterium sp.
CGGACTGCTCCCCGTCACCACCGAGACCGCCGAAGCGCTCTACCGCGTCGTCGACGCCGCCTACGAGACACGCTCCATCGCGCTCTCGTCGAACCTGCACCCCGCCGGCTTCGACGAACTCATGCCCAAGACCATCGCCAACGCCACCGTCGACCGGCTGCTCCACCACGCCCACGTCGTCATCACCACCGGCGACTCGATCCGCCTCACCCAAGCAACCCGAGGCAAAGGAGTGACACCACTGACCCACTGACCTACCGGGCAGAACCACTGGCCATCAGTGGGCAATTCCGATGGCCACCAGCGGGCAGAACCACTGACCGCCTACGGGCAGATCCTGCTGGCCCTTGACACAGCCGTCCTGGTGTCGCTGCTCGCCGCAGGCGGGGCGTACGGCGGTTGGTCGTGGTGGCAGGCTCAGCAACCGAAGGTCGTGACGTTCGCCGCCGAAGAGCGCTGGGTGATGGAGGGTGCGGGCTACTCGTTCGCGATGCCGACCAAACCGGTGGAGGAGAGCTTCTCCGAGAACGTCATGGGCATGCAGATGACCGGCACCGACTACCAGATCAAGTCCGGCGACGACCTCTTGCTCGACGTGCTCACGATGCAGTTCCCCGTCGAACTCGGTGCGGCCGCGCAGAGCAGCTTCCGCTCCGTGCTCAACGGCATGGCGGACCGCGCCGGTGGAACCATCACCTCCGACGAGTCATTCATCGACGGTGCCATCGAACGACGCACCGCCGTGATCGAGATCGACGGTGGACGGATCTTCGTCGACGGATTCGCCAAGGGCAGCATGGTCATCCTCGTCAGCGGCGGCGTGCCCTTCGATGACGACAACCCACCGGACACCTACCAGGGCATCGTCGACAGCGTCGTCTTCGCGTAGGTCAGCTGGCGCTGGTGTACATCACCATCGCCTGGCGAGTATCGAGGTACTCCTCCAGGCGCGTGATGCGACCGTCGGCGGCCCAGAAGCGGATCATCGCCGGCATCTCCAGCGGGCCATGCTTCGCGTCGCCGACGAGCACGTGCTGCTGCACGAAGCCTCCCGGCGACGGGAAGCGCTGGATCTCGGTGTACTGCAAACCCGTCACGCGGCGATGCATGTCGTGCAGCGTCGCCAGGTTCTCGTCGACCGTCTGCTCGCGCTGGTCGAAGTTGTGCCAGATCTTCGCGTCGGGTGAATACGCGGCGCGGACCACCGTCTCGTCGGCGGCGAGGATGCCCGCCAGCAGTCGGTCGCCCAGCTCGTTCATCTCAGCCTCGGTCAGTTCGTCCATGCCGGCAACGTACTGCCGCAGCGGCATCCGAGTGCCAGCGGTCCGACGGGGTGCACGCTGCCACTCGGACGGTCGGCTGGCACTCGGATGGTCGGCTGGCACTCGGATGGGGTTGGGGACGCGAGACTGGGGCGGTGAGCTACCGACATCTGCTGGTCACCATCGACGGGGCCGTCGCCACCATCACGCTCGACCGACCGGAGAAGCGCAACGCGCTCGCGCTCGACGTGATGGAGGAGCTCACCCAGGCGCTGCGCGACGTGGCCGTCAGCGACGCGACCGGAGTGATCCTGGCTGCCAACGGACCGGTGTTCTCCGCCGGGCACAACTTCGGCGACATGGCCGGCGCCGAGCTGGCCGACATCCGCCACCTGTTCGACGTGTGCACGGAGATGATGGACACCGTGCAGTCGATCCCGCAGGTGGTGATCGCACGCGTGCACGCGCTGGCCACTGCCGCGGGGTGCCAGCTCGTCGCCACCTGCGATCTCGCCGTCGCCGCCGAGTCGGCGGGCTTCGCCATCCCCGGCGGCAAGGGCGGGCTGTTCTGCCACACGCCGCTGGTCGCGGTGGCGCGCAACGTCGGTCGCAAGCGTGCGTTGGAGATGGCACTCACCGGCGACCCGATCACCGCCGCCACTGCAGCCGAGTGGGGACTCATCAACCACGCCGTGCCCGACCCTGAGCTCGAGGCCGCCACCGCCGACCTGCTCGCACGCGCCACCCGCGGCAGCGTCGCGAGCAAGGCAATGGGCAAGCGCACGTTCTACGCCCAGGTGGGCCTCGACCAGCCCGACGCCTATGCACTCGCGGTGGAGACGATGTCGCAGGCCGCCACCACACCCGACGCTCAGGAAGGCATCGCTGCGTTCCTCGAGAAGCGGAAGCCGAACTTCACCCAGGGACACTGAACGACGAGTTGCGTCATATACCCCCTAGGGGTACACTGACCACGTGGCAGCGACACCGGGATACGCAGATCAGAAGCAGCAGGTGCTCACGCGCCTCCGTCGCATCGAGGGCCAGGTACGCGGCCTCCAGCGACTGATCGACGAGGACACCTACTGCATCGACGTGCTCACGCAGGTGGCAGCCGTCAGCAAGGCGCTGCAGGGCGTGGGCCTGCACCTGCTCGACGAGCACCTGCAGCACTGCGTCGCCGGCGCCGCGGCGGGTGGCGACGCCGAGCGCACCAACGAGCTCGTCCACGAAGCAACCAAGGCAGTCGAACGACTGCTCCGGGCATGAGCCCGGACGATGAGAGGAACCAAGACATGAGCGCACTCACCTTCTCCGTGCCGGGCATGACCTGCGGCCACTGCGAAGCCGCGGTCAAGGGCGAAGTCGGCAAGGTGGCCGGCGTCGCCGCCGTTGCCGTCGACCTCGACACGAAGCTCGTCACCGTCACCGGCGACCTGCTCGATCACGGCGCCATCGTCGCCGCGATCGACGAAGCCGGCTTCGAAGTCGCGAGCTGATCGTGCCGCGCGTCGCCGTCCGTCTCGTCGGGTTCGCGATGGCACTCGCCGTCGCGTTCGGTGGCGCGTACGCACTCGGCGACCGCTCGCAGCCGGTCGAACCCCCGGCACACCAGATGACCCCCGGCGAGACCATGCCATGAGCGCAACCACCGAGAACACTCTCGAACGAGTCGACCTCGAGCTCACCGGGATGACCTGCGCGGCCTGCGCCGCCCGCATCGAGAAGAAGCTCAACCGCCTCGACGGCGTGACCGCCACGGTGAACTACGCCACCGAGAAGGCCAACGTCACGTTCGCGCCCGGCACCGCCACCACCGACGCGCTCATCGCCACGGTCGAGTCGATCGGCTACGGGGCCGCGCTGCCCGCGCCAGTCGGCGAGGAGCGCCCCGACGCATCGCTGGCACGCGCCGCCGACCTGCAACGGCGCCTGATCGTGGCCATCGCGCTCGGCCTACCGGTGCTGGTGCTGTCGATGGTGCCGCCGTTCCAGTTCCGCGGCTGGCAGTGGGTGGCACTCGTGCTCGCCACCCCGGTCGCACTGTGGTCGGCATGGCCGTTCCACCTCGCCGCATGGAGAAACCTGCGCCAGGCCGAGGCGAGCATGGACACGCTGGTGTCGGTCGGCGTGGCCGCCGCCTACGGCTGGAGCCTGTACGCGCTACTCGCCACCTCGGCCGGCGACCTCGGCGCCACCATGCCGATGTCGCTGGTGCCCTCACGCGGCGACAGCCACCACCTCTACCTCGAAGTCGCCAGCACCACGGTGGCGCTCATCCTCGCCGGACGCTGGTTCGAGGTGCGGGCCAAGCGACGCGCCGGTGGCGCGTTGCGCGCGCTGCTCGCCCTCGGCGCCGACACCGCCAACGTGTTGCAGCCCGACGGCAGCGAACTGCAGGTCGCCGCCGGCGATCTGCGCGTCGGCGACCGCTTCGTGGTGCGTCCCGGCGATCGCATTGCCACCGACGGCGTGGTCGAGTCGGGAACCTCCGCGGTCGACATGAGCCTGGTCACCGGCGAGAGCGTGCCGGTCGAGGTGGCTCCCGGCAGCGCCGTGACCGGCGCCACCATCAACGCCAACGGTCGACTCGTGGTGCGCGCCACGCGAGTGGGTGCCGACACCGCCCTGTCGCAGATGGCTCGCCTCGTCGAAGCCGCACAGAGCGGCAAGGCGCCGGTGCAACGCCTGGCCGATCGCGTGGCCGGCGTGTTCGTGCCGGTGGTCATCACGCTGGCCGCCGCCACCCTCGGCTACTGGTTCGCCCGCACCGACAGCCTCTCCCAGGCAATGGCGCCGGCGATGGCCGTGCTCATCATCGCCTGCCCGTGCGCGCTCGGCCTCGCCACGCCCACTGCGCTGCTGGTGGGCACCGGCCGCGGCGCCCAGCTCGGCATCCTCATCAAGGGTCCCGAGATCCTGGAGAGCACCCGCAAGGTCGACACCATCGTGCTCGACAAGACCGGAACAGTCACCACCGGTGTGATGGAAGTGGTGCGGCTCGACCCGCTCGGCGACATGTCGGCGACGCGCCTGTTGCAACTGGCCACCGCGATCGAACGCAACAGCGAGCATCCCATCGCAGCCGCGATCGTGCGCGCAGCTGCGGCCGACCCGAACACGGGCTCGATCGATGACCGCACGGTCACCGACTTCGTCGCCCTCACCGGAGTGGGTGCGCAGGCGATGGTCGCCGGAACGCTCGTCACTGTCGGCCGCGCGGCTGCGGTCGACGTACCCGCCGCGGCCGGGGGGCTGACCGTGGTGGCCGTGCACGTGGAGGGCGCGCTGGTGGGCACCATCGCCGGCCCCGACACCGTGAAGCCGTCGAGCGCGGCCGCCATCGCACGCCTGCGGGCGCTCGGCCTGCGGCCGATCCTGCTCACCGGCGACAATGCGGCCACCGCTGCGGCCGTCGGCACGGAGGTGGGCATCGCGCCCGCCGACGTCATCGCCGGCGTGCTGCCCGCGCAGAAGGTCACCGAGGTGCAGCGGCTGCAGGCCGAGGGCCGCGTGGTGGCGATGGTGGGCGACGGCGTCAACGACGCGGCCGCCCTCGCGCAGGCCGATCTCGGCATCGCGATGGGCACCGGCACCGACGTCGCCATCGAAGCCAGCGACCTCACGCTCGTGCGTGCGGATCTGCACGCGGCCGCCGACGCCATCCGGCTCAGCCGGCGCACGCTGGCCGTCATCAAGGGCAACCTGTTCTGGGCGTTCGCCTACAACGTCGCCGCCATCCCGCTGGCGATGTCGTGGCGGCTGTCGCCGGTGGTGGCCAGCGCCGCCATGGCGTTCAGCAGCGTGTTCGTGGTCAGCAACAGCCTGCGGCTGCGGCGCTTCCGCCCGGTGATGGCACACGAGCACGCCGACGCGCCGGCCGTGGAGAATGCTGGTACTTGACCACCCGGTGTGGTAGTCCGTTCACCCATGGCAGGAATCTCGTCGGGGGGATCGAGCCCACCCGTCACCGTGCTGTTCGTGTGCCTCGGCAACCACTGCCGCTCTCCCGCCGCGCACGCCGTCGCCGAAGCGATGATGCACGGCACGCCGTCTCGCATCGGTGACGGTCGATTCGACTCCGCCGGCACCGGTCGCTCGCACGTCGGCGACCCGCCGCATCCGATGGCGATCGCCGAAGGCGCGCACCGCGGCTACCGGGTGGGCCATCGCTCACGCCAGATCCATCCCGACGACTTCGCCAACTTCGACCTCATCGTCGCGATGGACCGCAACAACGTCGACGACCTCGAGCGGATGCGCGGCGGCGTCGACCAACGGAACAGCTGCTACGCGGCGGTCGAGCCGGTGCAGGTGCAGCTGCTGCGCCGCTGGGACCCGTACGCCATGCCCGGCGACGAGGACCTGCCCGACCCATGGGGCAAGACCGCCGACGCCTACCGCAGCATGTTCGACGTGATCGAACGCTGCCTGCCGCCGCTGCTGGACCACCTGGCCTGGTTGCGCAGCGAGCACACCTCGTCGGCCCACTGACCAGCGGGGCTCCCGAGTCAGGCAGCGGCCAGCGCGGCCTCGCGCAGGCGATGCACCACCGCGTTGCGGTGGTTGCGCACGGTGCGCACGCTCACCTCCAGCTCCGCCGCCACCTCCACCTGGCTGCAGCCGCGGACGAGCAGCTCCAGCAGCCGCAGGTCGTGCTCGGTGAGCAGTCGCGCGCCGGCGATCACCTCGGCGAGCTCGACGCTCGGCTCGATCGCCTCGACCGAAGCGGGCAGTTCCGCCAGGTCGGTCGGCGTCGGTTCGAGCGCGAGCATCCGTCGGACCGACCGGCCGAACGCTCGGTACTCGCTGTCGCGCAACAGGTTGGCCGCCAGGTGCTGCGGACGGCGCTCGACCGGGTACTCGCGGATCACCGTCCACGCTGCCGACAGCAGCTCGTCGAACGCGTCGAACGACCCGCCGGCGCGGTCGGCGCCCCACCGTCGGGCAGTGCCGATCAGCCCGGGCAGCATCCGCTGCAGCACCACCCGCGCGGCCAGATCATCGACGCGCGCGGCGAGCAGGAGCTTCGCGAGCACGTCGTTCGCGGCGGCTGAGCAGGCCGCATCGGCGTCGGCGTCGGCGCCCGCGAGCCGATCGATCCGCCGGGCGCAGAAGCCGGTGGCCGCCACCACCTCGTCGAGACTGCGGAACCCGACCCCGACACCCCAGTGGTGCACCCGACACAGGACCGTCGGGCGATCGGTGATGGCGGCCCACTCACGCTGCAGGCGGGCGAACAGCGAACGGTTGCTGGCATGGGGAAGGAGCTGAGTCATGCCGGCGATGATCCGCGCGCACCCTCACCGCTCGACTCACAGGCCGCCTCACCGCAGGCCTCACAGCCGTCATCGGATTCGACTTTCTTGCCGGTTCGGCCCCTTCACCGTGCCCAGTAGCGGTGATGGAGCTCGACGACCGACCGGTCACCACCAGCTGGCTGTGCACCTGGACGACCGGCCCCGATGCGGGTGCCTCGCATGCCCTGCGCGTGGGGCGACACCTGATGGGCCGTGCCCACACCGCCACTGTGAGGTGCGACGACCCCGGACTGCAGCCGCACCACGCACTCATCGAGGTCGGGTACGACGGCACGCTCACGCTCACGCAGCTCAGTGGCCGGACGCCGATCGTGCTCGGCTCGCCGCGCGGCGGTGCCACCCGTGTCGACGAGACGGTGTCGATCGTCGACGGCACGGTGGTGGAGATCGGTGGCAGCACCGCCGTGTTCTCGCGCGACATCGTGCCGGCGGCGTGCCGCGCGGAAGCTCACGTGCACGACGGGGCGCTCGTCCGCCGTCCGCGCGCAGTGCCACGGTGGGTCGCGCCGACGCTCGAGGCCCCCACTCCTCCGGCGACACCGGACGCGGGCGGCGGCAGCCTGGTGCCCGCCGTCCTGGGACTGGCCGGAGCGGGTGCGATGGCCCTGATCCTGAACCAAGCGATGTTCCTGTTGTTCGGGGTGCTCGGTGGTCTGGTCGCCGTGGGCAGCTGGGTCGCCCAACGGCTGACGGCCCGACGCCGACGCCGGCGTGAGCACGCAGCGTTCGCACAGCTGACCGCGGCGCACGCGGCCGCCCTCGACCGGGCGCTCGCCGACCATCGCGAGTACCGGCGGACGTCGGTGCCGACCACCGCGACCGCGCACCGTGCGTCGGTCACCCGCTCGGCTGCGCTGTGGGAGCGGCGCGCCGATCACGCCGACGCGTTCGCGGTGAGCATCGGCACCGGCGACCTCGCGCTGCCGGAGCCCTTCGCCGACGCGACGGACCACGGCGCCGTGGGCCACCAGCTCGGCCCGGGCGCGCGCACCGCCGTGTGCGGCCCGCACGCCGCGGCGGTGGCGCGGGCGTTGGTGGTGCAGGCGGCCACGTCGTGTGGGCCCGCCGACCTGCGCATCGTGGTGGTCACCGACCGGCCGGCCGCGTGGGACTGCGTGCGCGCCCTCCCGCACCTGCAGATGCCCGGCGGCGAACCGGCAGTGGTGGCCGAGTCGGAGCTGCACGAGACACTCGCCGAGCTCGCCGGCCACGACACGCACCTCCTGCTGGTCACCGACCAGAGCACCGCGCTCGGCACACGCACCGGGCCGTTGCGACGCGCCGTCGCCGATCCGCAGCAGCACGCGCTGCTGGTGGTGCTCGCGGGCGACGGCCCGGTGCCACATCTCTGCACCAGCGTGCTCACCACCACCCGCGGCCCCCTCGCACGATGGGTGCCCGACACGGGTTCCACGCTGCTCCCCTTGCCGGTGCGGTTCGCGGGCCTCGGCGAGCGAGCAACGTTCGCGTGCGCCGCTGCTCAGCGCGGCCTCGTCGACCCCGAGGACCCGCTCGCTGCCGCGAGTGCCGTGCCGCGCGACATGAGGCTGACCACGTTGCTCGCCGATGCTCGTGGCGGCGAGTTGACAGCCGCCGGCATCGTCGCCCGCTGGGCCGCGGCGGGGAACGACCCCGCCCCGCGGACGCCGATCGGCGTAGCGGCCGACGGCGTGGTCGACATCGACCTCGTCCGCGACGGCCCGCACGGGCTGATCGCGGGCACTACCGGTGCCGGCAAGAGCGAGTTGCTGCGCAGCCTGGTGGCGGGCATGGCCGCCACCACCAGCCCGGCCCAGCTGAGCTTCGTGCTGGTGGATTACAAGGGCGGCGCGACCTTCGACGCGTGCGCCGCGCTCCCGCACGTGGTGGGGGTGATCACCGACCTCGACGACCGGCTGGCCGACCGTGCGTTGCGCAGCCTGCACGCCGAGCTGCGCCGAAGGGAGGCGATGCTGCGCGACCACGGAGTCGCCGACCTGCCCGACCTGCGCGCGGCGGCCCCGGAGGTGGTGCTGCCGCGGTTGGTCGTGGTGATCGACGAGTTCGCCGCCCTGGTGGCCGAGCAGCCCGCGTTCCTGCACGCGCTGGTGGGGGTCGCCCAACGCGGGCGCAGTCTGGGCGTGCACCTGCTGCTGGCCACCCAACGACCGAACGGCGTGATCAGCGACGACATCCGCGCCAACACCAACCTGCGCCTGGCGCTGCGATTGCACGACACCTCCGATGCGCTCGACGTGGTGTGCATCGCCGCGCCGGCGTTGCTGCCGCGCACGCTGCCGGGCCGGGCGGTGATGCGGCTCGGCGCCGACGACCACGTGACGTTCCAGACCGCGCGGTGCACCGGCGGCGACGACCTCACCGAACTGGTCCGTGCCGTGGTCGAGGCCACCGCACTGATCGGCGCACCACGGCCGCCGGCACCCTGGCTGCCCGCGCTGCCGGCGGTGCTCGACGCCGACCAGGTCGCCCGCGGCGCTGTCGGACTGTTCGACGATCCGGATCATCAGCGGCGCACCGATCTGCGCTGGAACACCACCGACGGCCACCTGCTCGTGGTCGGCAGCCCGGGCTCGGGCGTCACCTCGACGGTGTGCACGCTGGCGGCACATGTGATGGACGTGGATCACGCTCACGTCTACGTGCTCGACGGTCGCGGCGGTCACCAACTCGACTCGCTGGCCACGCACCCTCGGTGCGGCGCGGTGGTACGCCTCCACGAACGTGAGCGCGTGATGCGGCTGTTGCATCGACTCGCGGGCGGCGCTGGCGCGACCGAAGCGGCACCGCCGGTGGTGCTGTTCATCGACGGACTCGACGCTGTGCGGCGCGCGCTCGACGACGTCGAGACGGCCGACGAGTTCGACATGCTCGACGACGTGCTTGCCAACGGCTCTTCCCGCGGCGTCACCGTGGTCGCGACCGTGGAGCACGCCTCGGCGGTGCCGGCCGCGTGGCTCGTGCGTTGCCCTCACCGCTGGGTGCTGCACCTCCACGAGCCGCACGACGCCGGCCTGGTCGGGGTGCCTGCCGCACGCGTGCCGGGCGGCGGTACGCCCGGGCGTTTGGTCGACGCCACCTCCGGGTTGGAGGCGCACTTGGTGACGCCGGCCCACCATGCCGTGCTCGGGTCCACGGACGATGCCGAGCACGCCGCGCCGTCGATCACGGCACTGCCGGCGCTGGCGACCGCGGCTGCGTTGCCGAGGGGCAGCCGGCGAGACGGGTCGGCTGCGCTGCCGGTGGGTCTCGACTTCGTGACCGGCGACCCGGCGGCGCTGCTGCTGCCCGATGGCGAGCACCTCGTGGTCGTCGGCGGCGCGCGCACCGGGCGCAGCAGCGCGCTGGCCCGGATGGCGAACGGGTGGGCCGAGGCACACCCCGGCGGCTGGATCGGTGCGGTGCTGCCACGACGGTCGAGCACCGTCGGCCAGACCGTGGCGACGGCGACGTGTGTCGACGGTGCCGCGATGGGACGGCTCCTCGACGAGCTGCCGGTCGCCGGCCCGGCGCTGTTGCTGGTCGACGATGCCGACACCGTCGACGACCCGGACGGCCGGCTCGCTGCCATCGCTGCGGGCAGCCGCCCGGCCACTTCGCTGGTGATCGCCGGACGCCCCGACGCGCTGCGCCAGCTCTACGGCCACTGGACCGGCGTGGTGCGGAGAAGCCGGATGGGTGTGGTGCTCACCGGCGGCAGCGAGCTCGACGGCGACCTGCTGAGCGCGGTCGTCCCTCGCCGCACACCGGTGCCGGCTCGGCCCGGGTTGGCGTGGCTGGTCGACCACGGGACGGTGCATCTGGTGCAACTGGCCGTCGACGACGAGCGGCAGCCACGCGACACCGACCGACTGCCGACGAACGAGGCGGCCCACTAGCGTGACCGCGATGGACGGACATCCCGAACTCCCCGACGCCGACGCACCGCTCGACCCGCCCGCGCTCGTTCCCCCCACTGCGTTCGACGCACCACCCGCCTTCGAGCCACCCGCGAACGTCGAGCCGCCCGCCGCGTTCGAGCCGCCGACGGCCCAGTTCGACGGCTTCGCGCCGCCGGCTGCGGCCGACGCGCCCATCTCGGTGGTCATCCACGACGAGCCGAAACCGCGCCGCACCGGGTTGCTGGTGGGCCTCGGCGCGCTGGTGGTGGCCGCGGTCGGCGTCGGCGGGTTCCTGCTGCTGAGCAGCGACGAGGCGGAGGCCACGTTCTCGATCGACAAGGCTGCCGCGGCCGCTGCGGAGCACCGGACCATGTCGTTCGAGATGACCGTCGACGCAATGGGCGAAGAGACCGTCATCGAAGCCGAGATCGACAACGACTCCGGCCTCGCCCGGATGACCTTGCAGCTCGGTGCGATGTTCGACGACGGGGTGGAGATGATCGTCGACACGAAGAACGAGGTCGTGTACGTGTCGAGCGACCTGTTCGACAGCATCGGACTCGACGTGGAGACCGACTGGAGCAAGATGGACGCGGAGTTCCTGGCCGAGAGCGGCGAAGACTCGATGTTCAGCACGGCCACCTCCAACGACGCGATGCAGGCGTCGGTCCTGCTCGAGAACGCCAAGTCGGTCGAAGAGGTCGGCATCGAGGAGATCGACGGCGAACAACTCAAGCACTACCGCGTCACTGTGTCGGGCGAGGAGGCGCTGCAGCAGTCACCGCAGGTGGCCGAGCAGTTCGAGTCCGTCGGTGGCGAGATGCCCGACGAGGTCACCTACGACA
Source organism: uncultured Bifidobacterium sp. (assembly GCA_964632715.1). Lineage (GTDB taxonomy): Bacteria > Actinomycetota > Acidimicrobiia > Acidimicrobiales > Ilumatobacteraceae > UBA668. The sequence continues at coordinate 11,307 of CAZWCU010000098.1, forward strand.
TGTGGGTGTCGGAGGACAACGAGTTGCGGCGCATCGGCGTCGATCTCGACATCGGTCCGGCTGTCATCACGACGCTGCTGGTCATCACCGGCACCGACCAATCGCTCGACATCGAGCTTCCCGACGACGACGACACCACCGACGCATCAGAACTGATGTAGCCACGCTCGGCCAGGTGGCGACGGCCGTTGCACCCCTGCGTACCACTAGGCTCGCACCCCGATGAAGCGGACCACCAGCACTGCACGATTGTTCACCCGTTGCCTCGGCCCGGCGAGCCTGGCCATCCTGGCGTTGGGGGCATGCAGCGACGACGAGACGACCACCACCTCGACGGTGCAGTTGCCGCCGCGCATCGTGGTCACGTCGGTGAAGGACGACCCGCAGAGCGAGCTGCTCGCGGCCATCTTCGCTCGTGTGTTGGAGGACGGCGGCTTCCGTGTGGGCCGCCGCGACGCGGTCGACCTCGATCGCGCCGGCTACTACCAGGCCATGCAGGACGGATCGTTCCAGCTGATCCCCGAGCTCACCGGCGACCTGCTCGCGTTCGTCTACAGCCAGCCCGGCGCCGAGCCCGCACCCACCACAGTGGTGCCCACCGGTCCCGCCACCACGCAGGCCCCGGTCACCATCCCCACCACGACCACGGTGCCGCCCGAGACCACCACCGGCGACACCACTGCGGACACCACGGCCGACACGACCGGCGACACGACTGCGGACACGACGGCCGACACGACCGGCGAGACCAGCACCACGGCCGACACCAGCACCACGGTCGCCGACACCACCACCACCGCCGACCCGGCCAGCACCACCTCCACCACCGTCGCGCCGGTGACCAACGGCCGCTCGCTCGCCGAGCAGATCGTGGCCATCAACGCCGGGCTGCCCGACGCGCTCGTCGTCACCAACGGCGTCTCGGCCGAGGACAAGCAGATCATCGCCTGCACCGCCACGGCGATGGAAGCCAACGCCGAGATCGAACTGACCACGCTCACCAACCTGGCCTCGATCGCCCCCGACATCCGCCTCGGCGCGCCGCAATCGTTCTTCGACGACGAGGTCAGCGGTCTCCCCGCCTGGGAGCGCTACTACGGCGGCGAGTTCGACGACACGGTCACGGTGGAGGACGATGCCCTGGAGGCAGCCATCACCGACGACACCGCCGACTGCTTCGTGATGAACTCCCTCGACGCGCTGATCACCACCGAGGACCTCACCATCCTCGAGGACGATCAGCTGATGGTGCCCACCAACGCCGTCATCGCGCTGATGGCCAGCACCGTGGCCACACCCGAGGCCATCTTCGCCATCGACAACCTGGTCAGCTCGCTCACCACCGAGCGGCTCAACCAGATGCTGAACCAGATCGTCAACAACGGGGCCGACCCCGTCGTGGTGGCCAACGCCTTCGTCGACACCCTGTGACCCCGCGATGATCACGGTCACCGACCTCTCGAAGCGGTTCGGTTCGAAGGTCGCCGTCGACCACCTCGGCTTCGAAGTGCGGCCCGGCGTGGTCACCGGCTTCCTCGGTCCCAACGGTTCCGGTAAGAGCACCACGATGCGCTGCATGCTCGGACTCGACCGCGCCGACGGCGGGCAGGCGCTGTTCGACGGGCAGCAGTACCAGTCGCTGCACCAGCCGCTGCACCAGGTGGGTTCACTGCTCGACGCGGGATACGTGCACCCCGGTCGCAGCGGACGCAACCACCTCCGGTGGCTCGCCGCCAGCAACGGCATCGGCAAGCGACGCATCGACGAGACGCTCGAGATGGTGGGCCTCACCGCGGTCGCCGGCGAGCGCCTGCGCGGCTACTCGCTCGGCATGCGCCAGCGCCTCGGCCTCGCCGCGGTGCTGCTCGGCGATCCGCACACGATCATCCTCGACGAGCCCGCCAACGGACTCGATCCGGAGGGCATCCGCTGGATCCGCGACGTGCTCGTGCACCTCGCCGGGCAGGGGCGCACGGTGCTGGTGAGCAGTCACCAGCTGTCGGAGATGGCGCTGATGGCGCACGACCTGGTGGTCATCGGCCAGGGTCGGCTCATCGAGCAGAGCACGGTCACCGACTTCGTCGAACGCCACGCCGACCGGTGGGTGCGAGTGAAGAGCCCCTCGGTCGAGTCGCTGCGCCAGACGCTGGAGCAGCGCGGCGGCGAGCTGGAGACCGTCGACGAGCTCACGTTGCACGTGCGCGGCGTCGACTGCGCCACTGTCGGCGAGCTGGCGGCGAGCCAGCACCTGGTGCTACACGAGCTGTCACCGCAGACCGGATCCCTGGAGGACGCCTTCCTGAAGGCCACCGCTGCTGCGCAGGAGTACCGCAGCGGCGAGGTCGGAGGCCAGCCGTGATCAACCTGTTGCGATCCGAGTGGATCAAGTTGCGCACGGTCACCATGAACTGGGTGCTGGGCATCATCGCCATCGTGTTCCCGCTGCTGATCACGCTGCTCACCGCGTTCTTCGCCAGCGGCACCGACGGCGACGGCGAGGGCCTCGACACCGAGGGCCTGATCAGCGTGCTCACCGGCACCACGGTGGTGGCCGCGCTGCTGTGCGGTGTCATCGCTGCCGCGTCCATCACCAGCGAGTTCGGTTTCGGCACCATCCGCCCCACGTTCGCGGCCACTCCCCGCCGGCTCCGCGTGGTCGCGGCCAAGGGCGCGGTCGTGGTCGCCGCCACCACCGTGCTGGCTGCGGTCGTGCAGCTCATCGGCTGGTTCGTCGGCAGCGCGATCGCCGACAGTCAGGGAGCGTCGATCGACCTCGCCGACGTGCCCACCGGGGTGCCGGCGATGCTGGGTGCCGTGGTGCTCACCGCGCTGATGTCACTGGCCGGCTACGCGCTCGGACTGCTCACCCGCAGCACTCCCGTCGCAGTGTCGATCCTCATCGTGTGGCCGTTGATCGCCGAGGGACTGATCGCACAGCTGCTGGTGCTCGCCGCGAGCAACGACTCCATTCCGAACTGGATGCCGTTCCAGTCCGGCATCCGGCTGGTCGTGGTGGGCGCCGTGGATCTGGGCCCGTCGCGGCCGGTCGCGGGCATCTACTTCGGCCTGTTCGCGCTCGCCCTCGCCGCGCTCGGTGCGTGGACGGTCAACCGACGCGACGCCTGACCGGCTGCGGCTCAGCGAGCGCGCAGCTCGAGCGAGTCGCGCTTGAGGATGACGTAGCGCCGCTCGTGCTGGTCGATCCAGCCGAGACGGATGAAGCTGGCGATGGCCTTGTTGACGCGCTC
>CAZWCU010000099.1:0-2010 GCA_964632715.1 uncultured Bifidobacterium sp.
GGGACGTCGAAGACTTCGTCAAGGGTCTGCTGCGCTCCCGAAAGACCACCTCAACGCCTCGTCAAGACCGGCCGCCGGAACAATCGGCCAGCTCGCGGTGTTGCAGGCCGCGTGAGCGAGACAGCACCGACGACCGCCCCCACCATCACTGTGTACTGGCGCCCCGGCTGCGGGTTCTGCAGCACCCTGCGCAGCGGGCTGGAGCTGCGTGGCATCGAGTTCGAGTCGGTCAACATCTGGGCCGACCCCGATGCGGCGGCCTTCGTGCGGTCGGTCGCCAACGGCAGCGAGACGGTGCCGACGGTGTCGATCGGCGACACGTCATTGGTGAACCCGACTGCTCGTCAAGTGGCCGAGCTGGTCGGCGCGACGAACGCGGACTGACCTTCGACCGTCGGCTCCGATACTTTGGCGGGCATCGACACAGTCCTCGACCACGAGCCGCGCACGGCAGCACCCGACACCGCCGAGGTGGCGGCAGCGGGCGGTCCTCGGCGCGTGCTGGGTTTCGCCGTGCCCGACCGCACCACGCTGGCGGCCATGGCGGCGTTCGCTGTGCTGTGCCTGGTGCTGGTGGCAGGCTCCGAACCACGCCGCATCGGCGACGGCGGCGAGTACACCGCGATGGCCTGGCAGCTCGCCAACCTGCGCCCGCCGGCGCTCTCACTCGAGGACATCGCGCTGCTCGATCAGCACTACGCCGACCTCGCAGATCGGATGTCAGGCTTCGAAGGGTCCGTGCCGCGGTACCAGAACCTCCTCTCCGACGGCCGCTACGACCAGCTGCACTTCTGGATCTATCCACTCATGGCGGCGCCGGGTGTGAAGGTGGCCAAGTGGCTCGGCCAACCCGACACGTACGCCTTCGCCGCGCTCAACATCGCGTTGGCCACCTTCACCTTCGGTGTCCTGATGCGACGCAAGGGACTGTTCGTCGCGTCACTGCTGTTCCTCTCACCGCTGCTGTGGTGGATCGACAAGGCGCACGGCGAGGTGCTGGTGTTCTGCATGCTGCTCCTGGCCCTGTTGTGGTTGCGTGATCGGCCGCACCTGGGCCTGATCTGCATGGCAGTGCTCACGGCGCACAACCTGTCGTTCTCGGTCGTCATGGTCACCTACGCCATCACGTTGCTGCTCGTGCACGACCGCACGCTGTTCGACTCACGACGCAAGTGGGCAGCGCTGGTGGCGGCCGGCGCGATCGCGGCGATGCACCCGCTCTACTACCTGCAGCGTCTCCGCATCGTCGAGCCGACGATGGTGCTCGAGGACAACAGCCTGCGCATTCCCACCGTCACTCGCTACGTCACACCGATCGTCGATCCGTATGTCGGCCTGGTGGTCTGGTGGCCGCTCCTCGTCGTGGCACTCTGCGTCGGCGCGTTCGCGCGGGCCTGGTCGCGGCCCGTCGTGCGGCGCACCGCTCGCGAGTGGGCGGTGGTGTGGGCGCCGTTCGTGATGGGGCTGGCGGTGCTGTTCGCGCAGGCACAGAACAACCAGCCCGGCAGCGGCGGCACGTTCGCGATGAGTCGCTACGCGATCTGGATCGCCCCGTTCGCCGTGTACGCGTTCCCCGACCGATCGCCGGGCGAGGCGCGCGCGACACCGCGACGGTTCACGCCGCGCTCGGCCGCCGCGACCACCGTCGTGCTGGCATCTCTGCTGCTGTCGCTGCACGTCGCACGACCCTCCACGCCAGACGTCTGGTTCACGGTCAAGCCGACGTTGCTGGCCCAAGAGCTGCACGAGCACGCGCCGTGGCTGTGGAACACGCCACCCCAGCTCTTCCTCACACGCGAGTGGCGCCAGTACGGCAAGGTGGAACCGGTGGCGAACGAGGCCTGCACGAAGCTGCTCGCCGTCAGTGGCGCGTGGCCCACCACGTGCCCGACGCCCACCGACGTGCCACGCGACTGCGCGACCACGCTGTTCTGCTACGCCAACCGGTCGGGCGACCACTACACCTTCGTGCCGGTGCGCTACTACGGATGATCGACGACTGCTGATCGA
>CAZWCU010000099.1:2110-14512 GCA_964632715.1 uncultured Bifidobacterium sp.
ACCGATTCCGCGGGGCCGTGCGCCAACATCGCGTCGCCCGGGCCGTACTGCAGCGTGGCGATGCCGCCGAGCTCGGTGAGCAGCCGCAGGTCGCTGCCGTAGGGCGCTCCGTAGACGTCGAGCGGCGCACCGCCACTGGCCACGTCGTGCACCGCCTGCACGCGCTGCACCAGATCGCTCTCGGCGGGGAGCCGGCTGCTGGCGAACTGGCCGCCCCACCACTCCACCTCCACCGGGTGATCGCGCAGCCACGGGTCGCCGGCGCAGGCGCGCGCGATCGCGTCCTCCAGGTCCGCACGCGCGGCGTCGACCGGCTCACCGATGGCCACTCCCATGCGCCCTTCCGCGACCAGCAGGTCGGGCACCGACGAGGCCCAGTCGCCGCAGTGCACGGTGCCGATGGAGATCGGGTGAGCGAGCGCCCAGCGTGCGGTGAGCGGGTCGACGGTGAGGTGCCGGCGCGCTTCGAGCTCGGTGATGGCCGACCACAGCGGCCAGAACTTCTCGATGGCACTCACGCCGTCGCTCCGACGCGCCGCGTGCGTGGCCTGACCACGGACGCGCAACCGGAAGGTGAGCGCTCCACTGTTCGCGGGGATGATGTCCATCTCCGTGGGCTCCGCGATCACGCAGGCATCGGCGCGCCAGCCGCGCTGCAGCGTCGCGTACGTGCCGAGGCCGCCATCCTCCTCGCCGAGCACGCTGGCCAGCAGCAGGTCGCCGCGCAACCTCACGCCCGAGGCCTTGATGGCATGGACGGCGTACGCCGATGCAACGAGGCCGGCCTTCATGTCGCAGGCGCCGCGACCGTACATGCGACCGTCGCGGACCTCCGCGGCGAACGGCGGATCGACCCATGCGTCGGGATCGCCGGTGGGCACCACGTCGATGTGGCCGTTGAGCATCAGCGATGCACCGTCGCCGGTGCCGTTCAGCCGACCGACCACGCCCCACGCCTCGCGACGATCCACCTCCATGCCGGGGAAGTCGGGACGCGCAGTGAGGTCCGCCAGATCGATCTGCCAGTGATCGACGTCGAGACCGTGCTCGGCGAGGTGCGCCGCCATGTGCGCCTGTGCGTCGTTCTCGGCGTCGGTGCCGCCCACGCTGGGAATGCGCACCACCGTGGCGAGCTCGTCGAGCATCGGCTGCCGCAGTGCTTCCACTGCGTCGAGAACCCTGGCTGCTGCATCGGTCATGCGGCCAGTCTCGCGTCAGCACGACGCGCCGACGTCACCCGCCGCGGTGCGGCGTTCAGCCGACGAGCGCCGTGGCGACCGCGATCGCGATGTCGGTGGTGACCTGCGGCGTCCAGCCGTTGTCGCTCATCGAGGTGACCTGCACCGAGAAGGCACGCGTTCCGGCAGTCACGTAGACGCTCGAGTTGTTGAAGTTCGGGTCCATCTCCAGCAACGCCGCGTCGCCGATTCCGGGCTGCGCGACCGCACGACCCTCGTCGATCCACCCTTCGGTGTACGTGGCGAGATCGGCCACCGGATAGGTGTAGATCACCATGAACAGCCCCGAGGCGTCGGAGGTGAACTCGCAGCTCGGGCCGTAGGCGAACTCACCGCTCTGGCTGACGGGCGCACCGGACAGCGTCTGACCGGTGAGCGCCTCGGCGGTGGCAGTGTCGAGGAGCGTGCAGGCATCCGTGGGCGGCCACTCGCCGCCGCCGTCGACCGGTGCCGGTTCCTGCGCCTGCGTGTCGGAGGGGGGCGCCGACGCTGTCGAGCCCGCGGTGTCCACCACATCGACCGGCGAGGTCGTGGCGGTGGACGCATCGCTGCTGCACCCCGCCCCGACGATGGCGGCCACCGCCACGGCAGCGGACAGCAGACGGCGACGGATCGTGTGTGTCATGAGGTGCTCCCAGGCTGACCGGGCGGCCTTCCGATCCGGTCGCATGAACCTACCGGGGGTGCTGACCTGGCAATTGTCAAGACTCGCTCTGGATGACCAAGGTCCCCTCGCATGCGGGGGCGAGCGCACCGATGACCAGCCGAGGGATTCGAGTTCGCAGCTCGGATCGGCGAGCGGAGACGAGGTGACCATGCGCAGACGCATCCTGGGTGCCTTGATCGCGGTGGGTGCGTTGTCGTCCGTGGCGGAGCCGACCACGAACCTCGAGAACGATCGGTCGTTCCTCGTGCAGATGGATCCGATGACCATGTCGCACGTGCAACTCGCCGGCGCGTTTCCGCACGAGTTCGAGTACCTGCAGCTGACCTACGGACTCGACAACGACGGCGCGGCGGAGGCATTGCGGCTGACGTGGACCGCCGGGAACACCCGCGCGTGGGCGATGACCTCGCTGCCCGGGTTCGCCGGTGCGTGGGTCGACTACACCCAGTCGCGCGTGTTCGTCGGCGTCGCCGACGGCGTGGTCGTGTCGCAGCGCTCGCACCGAGCACTGGCCGCGGCGGCGGGGCCGCGAGGGGCACGCCCGACGCTCGTCGCGATGCCACGTTCGTACGACGACCTGGTCGACGACGCCGCCAGGATCCACGACATGATCGACCCCACCGGCGACGAGATGATCGAGGTGGAGATCGACGAACGTCGAGGGGCGCTGAACGTGGCGGGTCTGTCGCATGCCGAGGCGACTGCCGACGCGGCGGTCGGTCACTTGTTGGCCACCGAAGGGTTCCCGCAGGTGAACTGGCGCGCCGCCGACATCACCGACCCGGCCGACGTGACGGGCGGCTGGGACGCGCAACAGGGCGCAGGGTGCACGATGGCGTTCACGGTCGTCAGTCCGTCCAACGCTCGCGCGGTGCTCACCGCCGGGCACTGCGCCGACAACCCGGTGAAGACCGGTCAGGTGACGCTGTCGCCCGCACAGCAGCAGCGATCGTTCTGGCCGTGGTTGGGTGGCAGCGCGGACTCGGGCTACGACCGGCAACTGCACATGGTTCCCCCCGGCACGATGACCGCCGCACGGCTGCAGGCGCCGAACGTGCTCATCTCCGGGTCGTTCCTGCCGGCGGTGGGCAGCGTCATCTGCCGCTACGGCGCTGCGTCGGTGGCGCGGGGACAGGCGCCCGCGTTCTGCTCGGTGGTCACCGCGTACGGCTACGACGGTTTCGTCGGCATGGGCACCGGATGCATCTATGGCGACAGCGGTGGGCCCTCGTGGGTGATGGGCAAAGCGGTGGGGATCGCAGCGGTGACCAGCGATCCGGAGTGGCCGGTCGACGGCGCCTCGACGTGCTGGATGGCACCCGTCAAGGACCAACTGAACGGCACCGGCTACTTCCTGCAGGACGCCACCTACGGCTACGGCAGCGACTTCCGCGCGATCGGACTCTTCCATCCGATCGGCCCGACGAGAGTGTTCGACAGCCGAGGCGCGGCACGTGTGAACGGCGAGACCGAGATCGCGCTCGGCGCGCTGTTGAACGAGGCGGACCTCGGCGCCGCGGTGCTCAGCGTCACGGTGGTGCCGCGCGGCCGCGCCGGCTACGCCACCGTCTACCCGGGTGACGACGGCTTCGTGCCCGGCGGGTACAGCGTGAGCTACGACGCCAGCGGCCCGGAGTCCAACCTCGTGATCAGCCGCGTGAACCGGTACACCAAGCGGCTGAAGGTGTTCACGTCGCAGTCGGTCGACCTGATCGTCGACGTGCTCGGCTACTACTCCGACACGAGCGGTGCAGCTACCGCACCCGGCGCGGTGCGCGTGGTGCCGTTGGTGCCGGCCCGCGTGTACGACTCGCGGCCCATCGCCAAGCTCGTCGGCGGCACGACTCGCGACATCCAGGTGCGCGGTCGCGGCGGTGTGCCGGCGACCGCCACCGCCGTGATCGCCAACCTCACCGTCACGCAGGTGTCGGGCGCTGGCTTCCTCACCGCGCACGCCGGCGGCACGAAGGCTCCCGGCACCTCCAACCTGAACTTCACCACGGGGCAGACGAAGGCACGGCTCGCGATCGTGCCCCTCGACTCGCAGGGTCGCATGCGGCTCACCGCGGGCGGACCGGCCTCCGAGTCGGTCATCGTCGACGTGCAGGGGTACCTCGAGTCGACCGGCACTGCGACCGCGGGCCGCACGTTCGCCACCGACGGCGGCGGCGGCCGCGTGCTCGACACTCGCGCCGGGCTGCCGGTCGGCGTGGGGACGTCGACGTGCGTCGACCTGTATGCGAACCGCACCGAGACCGCCAATGGACTCCCTCGCGAAGGGCTGCTCGGCGTGTGGCTGAGCACGACGGTGGCCGACGCCAGCGCGAGCGGTTACCTCGTCGTGTCGCCGCGGGGAAGTGCGGTGGGCACGTCGAACGTGAACTTCGTACCGGGCGGGCCGCGCACGAACCTCGTGTTCGTGGCGCTGCCGTCGGCGATCGACGGGCACGTGTGCTTCAAGGTCGCCGGTGCCACCGCGCATCTCGTGGCCGACGTGGTGGCCTACACGGTCGGCTGAGCGCGCTCAGTCCAACCGCTTCGGCGGTGGCGGGTACACGCACGTGTGGTGGATCACTTGGTTGATCAGGCAGGTGATCACGGCGATGCCGGCGTCGTTGGGGTGCAGCCCGTCGGCGCTCAGCGTCGGATCGCGGCGGAGCGCGTCGTCCCACTGCACGAGGCGGCTGCACGGCTGCCCCGGCAGCACCGCGTTCAGCATCGACTCGTATCGTGCGGCGGCATCCGGGTACATCGGGTGCGCCGGCGTGATCCATGCGAGGCAACGGTCGTCGGGCAAGAGGTTCACCACCGCTTGGATGAACGTGCGCCACTCCGCTTCCGGACGAGTGAGGTCGTTGGTGCCGATCTCGACCACCAGCCACTCCCCGGCGCCGATCTCGGGAACGCGTGCGACGATGGTGTCCCAGCCACTCGGCTTGCCGGCCAGGCCGACGGTGTACGCGCCACGCCCTGGGTCGGCGTCGACGTTGACGTTCGGTATGTCGCGCTCGATGCTGGGCTGCGCCAACCAGACGACCGAGTTGCCGACGATCCAGTTGCAGCCCGAGAGCAATGCCATCGCGGCCGCGGCTGCGACGGCCGCACGCGCCATGCGCAACGTCGTCATGAGGTCAGTGTGCGCCGCTCGCCCACATCCACGCCACGGACCTCCGACCTGCACCCGATCGTTGACGAGCGAGGGCCGCACTCGTAGCGTCGGCGAGATGTTCGAGTGGCAGTACCGCAGCGACGCGCCCACCTTCCTCTCCCCCGAGCAGGTGCAACAGTTCGACGAGCAGGGCTACGTGCTGGTCGAGCACGCCTTCGACGCGGCCGCGGTCGACGAAGTGCGCGCCGCGATCGACGAGTGGGAGGCAGGGACGGAAGAGTTCCTGCGGTCGCAGCCGGACGGTTCGCTGTTCATCGCCACCGCGGGCGAGATCACCTTCACGGTGCACCTCGTCACTCGCTGCCCGGAGACCCGAGCGTTCGTGCGGCACCCGTCGCTGTTGGGCATCGCCCGCGACCTGGTCGGTCCCGACGTGCGGCTGTACTGGGACCAGGCGGTGTACAAGAAGCCAGAACCGGCGCGGGAGTTCCCCTGGCACCAGGACAACGGCTATGCGTTCGTGGAACCACAGCAGTACCTCACCTGCTGGGTGCCGCTCACCGACGCCACGGTGAGCAACGGCTGCCCGTGGGTGATGCCCGGGTTCCACCACCGCGGCACGCTCGAGCACTGGTCCACTCCGGTGGGGTTCCAGTGCCTCGAGAACGACGAACACGACGCCGCGGCCGTGCCGGTGGAAGCTCCGGCGGGCAGCGTGGTCGTGTTCTCGTCACTCACGCCACATCGCACCGGCCCCAACACCTCCGACGGCGTCCGCAAGGCCTACATCGTGCAGTACGCACCCGACGGCGCGGAGGTGGTGCAGCCGTCCGGCACCCGTGTGCGCCAGGACGCCGCCGACCGACAGTTCCAGGTGCTCCGCTCCGGAGCGCCGGTCGCCGGCGAGTGACGCCGCTCAGCCGCTGCCGCTGGGCAGGTGGCCGCCGATGTCGATGGCGGTGGTGTCGATGGCGGAGTACGGAAGGCGGGCGAAGAACTCGTCGGCGTGGTGCGCCAGCGACCGCACCGCCATGTAGTTCGCGCTGCCGCCGACGAGCGCGCCGATGCCCAGCGGGAGTGCCGTGCCGAGCGCGATGGCGCCGCGACGGCTGCCGTAGCGCCGCACCAGTCGCGGCATGAGCAGCCGGTTCACGGTCTGCAGGGTGGAGATCGGCAGTCGACTGCCGGTGCTGGGAGCGAGCCCGGTGCTGGCCTCGTTGATGGCCTTGGTGAAGCCGTCGCGCGCGGAGCCGCCGTAGATGAGCACGGCCAGCATCCAGGCTCGGCGCTCGTCGACCGTCGGTGCCGGCCGACCGTGCAGCGCGGCCACGGTGAGCACCAGGTCGCCGGCGCGAGCGGTGAACCACGCCAGCTCGGCTGTGGCTGCGAGCAGGGTGGCCGTGGTGCCCACCACCGGTGTGGCTGCCGCGGCGCCGACGCCGGCGCCGAAGGCTCCCAGCTCTCGCGAGAACGAGTCGGCGAGTGCCTTCATCTTCTCCGGGCGCACGTCGCCCGGCAGCGCGGCGGCGCGACTGACGGCGGCTTCCCACCGCGCGTTGCTCACTTCGTCGATGCCGGCGAGCAGCATGCGCGACACGCGCTCGAGATCCGCCTGGCTGACGCGGGTGGCCATCCGCTCCATCCACACGCGAGCTCGGGCGGTTCCTTGCATCTCCCCGTTGTATCGCACTCGCGGCGCGGTTGCGTCTCAGGCCGCTCCCCCTCGGGTACAGGAACTGATCACCGTCATCTGAGGAGACAACGACAATGGATGCAATCACCCTGCTGAAGAACGACCACCAATCGGTCGAGACCAAGTTCGCGAAGTTCGAGGCGCTGGGCGATCGGGCGTACAAGGCGAAGGCCGCGGTCGTCGCCGATGTGGTCGAGGAGCTCTCGGTGCACGCTGCGATCGAGGAGATGGTGTTCTACCCGGCCATCCGCGAGCGGCTGACCGACGAGGAGGACGGTGTGCTGGAAGCACTCGAGGAGCACCACGTGATGAAGTGGACGCTCGCCGAGCTCGACGGCATGTCGGCCGAACACCCCCGTTTCGACGCGAAGTTCACCGTGTTGATGGAGATGGTGCGCCACCACGTCAAGGAGGAGGAAGGCGAGCTGTTCCCCGCCGTCCGCAAGGGCTTCACTCGCACCGAGCTGGCCGAACTGGGCGCCTTGCTCCACGATGCGAAGGCGTCGGCGCCCACCAAGCCGCACCCCGGCTCGCCCGACACACCGCCGCTCAACGTGCTCGCCGCTGCGGTGACGAACCCGATCGACGGCCTGCGCAGTGCGGGCGAAGCAGCGGTGCGCAAGCTGCGCAGCATCACCTCACGCTGAGGCGGGCTCGCGCAGTAGGTGCTCGGCGACGGCGCGTAGACCCGCGAGGTCCTGCACGTCGTCGAGCAGCGGCACGTCGATGATCGGCACGCCACCGCCCACCTCGTCGAGCCTCGCCATCTCGCGAAGCTCGTCGGCCGCCAACTCGGTGAGCTCGCGGTGCAACTCGAACTGATCGGCCAACGGTCCCGGCTCCAGGTGAGCCGGGATCGGCGCGTCGATGGCCAGCGGTGTGGGGTGCACCAGGTTGACCACCGTGGCTCGCAGCGGGAACTTGCCGGAGAGCAGCGCTTCGGCGAGGTGGGTCGCTTCGTCGATCGCCTCGGCGCGTGGGCTCGACACCAACACGAACGCGGTGTCGGGTCCGCGCAGCAGTGCGGCGGCCTCCGCGGCGCGCTGGCGCAACCCGGCCTCCATGCCCGACAGCGACCGGAAGAACTCGATGATGTCTTCCACGACCTTCGGGCCGGCGAGCTTGCGGACCGCCCAGAGGAACGTCGCCGAACCGGCGTTGGTGACGCGGGCGAACGAGCGGCCCGGCATCGTCAGGATGCGGTAGACGGGGTGGCTGAAGAACGTGACCAGCCGATCGGGCGCGCCGAGCAGGTCGATGGCGTGTCGCGAGGGCGGCGTGTCGATCACGATGAGGTCGAACTCGCCGCTGCTCCACAACTGGTGCAGGCGCTCGATGGCCATGTACTCCTGGGCGCCGCCGAGCGACCCGGCGATGCTGCGGTAGATCGGGTTGGCCAGGATGGCCTTCGCCCGCTGCTCGTCGCCGGCGCGGTCCGTGATCATCCGGTCGAAGGTGGATTCGGCATCGAGCATCAGCGCCCACAGCGAGCCGTTCGGGTTCGTGGTCGCACCGACCACTTCGCTCGGGTCGTGCGATCGCGCCGACCCGTCGATGCCGAGCGTGTCGGCGAGTCGCCGTGCCGGATCGACGGTGACCACGATCACCCGCCTGCCGGCATCGGCCGCCGCCAGTGCCAGCGCGGCCGCGGTGGTGGTCTTCCCCACCCCGCCGGGCCCGCAGGTCACGAGCAGGGCCGCGTCGCGCAGCACCGAGTCGAGCGCGATCGTCATGGCCCGACCGGTTCGGTGGCGAGCGCGTCGGCGAGGCGATTCAGGTGCTCCGGCAGCAATCTCGCGACGGGCAGGCGCGGCAGGTGCACGCGCGGCATCGGCAGCGCGCTGCCGAGACGCGCGAACTGCTCGCGCTGACCGTCGAGGCGGCTGCGACCGAACCGCACCGCGTGGTCGAGCGCCCGTCGCGTGGCGGCCGGCACGGTGACCTTCTGTTGCTTGGCCGCGGCGGCCGCCGTCATCGAGAGCCCGGGTCGATCCGCCCAGCAGCCGTTGACGATCAGCGGTGCGAGTGCCAGTCCGAGGTCGTCGTCGAGGTCGTGCGCCAGTTCGATGACCTCGTTCACCGGAGTCTCCTCCGGCAGTGTGACGAGCAGGCACTGGCAGCGCAGGTGATCGGTGAGCAGGGCCGACACTTCGTCGGCCTGATCGCGCACAGGGCCACTGGCCACCGCGGCCTGCAGCGCCGACGCCGACCGCAGGAAGGGAGTGGCGTGCCCTGCTGGAGGGGCATCGACGATGATGAGGTCGGCCGCTCGCTCGCGATCGAGCTCCTTGATCTTGCCCAGCACCAGGAGGTGCTCCATGCCCGGGGTGGACCCGGCGATGAGGTCGAGTGAGGCAGCCGATGCCGCGCGTCGGAACAGCCCGCCGAACCCCTTCAGGGACAGGTAGTCGCCGAACGCCTGCTGCGGCGACACGGTGCGACCACGAACTCTGCCCCCACCCTTGGGCGTGCGCAGCGTCTGCTCGTCGGGGCCGAGCGGCTTGCCACCGAGCAGCCCGCCGAGACCGGGCTTGCCGTCGACCGACACGAGCAGCACGTCGGCGCCACCGTCGGCGGCGAGGATGGCTGCCGCTGCCGCGACCGTGCTCGTGCCGACCCCGCCCTTCCCGACCACCACCAGGACTCGAGTGCGGCCCAGCCACACCGGTGTGGATCGGGCCGGTCCCATCGGGTTCAGGGTATCTGGTGGTTCCCCCGAAGGTCGGTGGCACCCTCTCGCCACCTCTTCGGTAGGCTCGCCGTTCATTCCTTGAGAGGCGAGTGAGAGTGGGCGAGCGAGACACCGCACCCGACGATGCAGCACTCGGACGAGCGGTCCTCCGCTTGCTCGACGCGCGGCACCGCTTCGGTCCCGCCGACATCGCCCATCTCGTCGAGCTGGTCGCGGAGCTGCTCGAGGCCAGCGTGGCCCGCGTGCACGTCGCCGACTACGCACTGCAGCGCTTCCGCGTGCTCGACGCCGGTGGCCCGCGCGGCGAGTCGTACGCGATGGAGGGCACGCTCGCGGGTCGCACGTTCGCGACCGGCGAGATCGCCACGGTCGAGGGCACGCTGTGGGTGCCCCTGGTCGACGGCACCGAACGCCTCGGCATGCTCGAGCTCATCTATTCCGGCCCGGACTTCGACCCGCCACGGGTGCTCGTCGGCGTCACGGAAGTGCTGGTGCTGCTGATCACCGCCATGCGCCGGTACACCGACGTGTGGATGCGCACTCGTCGTGCACAGCAGCTCACGGCCGCAGCCGAGGCGCAGTGGGATCTGCTCCCACCGCTCAGCTCTGCGGCGCCGGAGGTGTCGGTGAGCGGCATCCTCGAGCCTGCGTACGAGATCGGTGGCGACTCGTTCGACTACGCCCTCAACTCGCACCGGCTCGAGTTCACCGTCATCGACGCGATCGGACACGGCATGTCGGCGGTGCTGATGTCCACCGCAGTCATCAACAGCCTGCGCAACACACGCCGCGAGGGTGCCTCGCTGGTGGACTCCTACCGGCAGGCCGACCAGATCGTCGAGCAGCGCTTCGGTAGCTCGAACTACGTCACCGGACACCTCGGCTCGCTCGAGCTCGCCACCGGCGAGCTCACCTGGCTGAACGCGGGGCACGTGCTGCCGTTGCTGATCCGCAACGGCAGCTACGTCGGCGAGATGCAGTGCGCACCGTCGATGCCCATCGGCCTCGGCGGCCGGGTGGTGGAGGTGGCGAGCGAGACGCTCCAGCGCGGCGATCGCGTGCTCTTCTACACCGACGGCATCACCGAGTCGCGGTCACCCGACGGCAGCCAGTTCGGCCACGAGCGACTCGCCGACTTCGTGGTGCGTGCCACCCTCGACGGCCTGCCTGCCGCAGAGACCGTGCGCCGGTTGTCGGCCCACGTCTGCTCGCACGTCGGCGACGGCCTCAACGACGACGCCACGCTGTTCCTCGTCGAGTTCACCGGCTCGCCCCAGCGCGACGCCTGAGGTTTTGATCACCGAGAGCCTGGGTACTGAGAACGAGTCACTCTCACCAGAGTCACTTTCAAGAACGGAGACTCACCCATGATCGGTTTCATCCTCTTCCTGCTCGTCATCGGCCTCATCGGCGGATTCGTCGCTCGCGCACTCGTGCCGGGCAACGACGCGATGTCGCTCGGCGGCACCATCCTGCTCGGGATCGTCGGCTCCTTCGTCGGCGGCTTCATCGGGTACGCACTGTTCGGCAACGACTCCGGCGACGGCGCCTTCCAGGCCTCGGGCATCATCGGCTCGATCGTCGGTTCCGTGATCGCGCTGCTCGTGTACCGGGCCGCGAACGGTCGCCGCGCTGTCGGCGGCTGAACACACTGACCGACTGACTCGCCCCTGTAGGAGGAGCTGAGTCGGTCACCGCACGGCACCCCGTCGCGCTCACCCCCGCGAGCCGCTGACGGGGTGCCGTCGCGTGTCAGGACCGGCGCGCTCGCCGCACGGCGCGGCGTGTGCCGTGGCCCGCCACCAGCAGGCCGCCGGCGAGTGCCATCACCAGCAGCGAGCTCGAGCCCGTCGATGGGATGGTGGGCGGCAGGCTGCGGCGAGTCACCTCCGGCGGTCGCACCGTGAACGCCTCCGCCTCGTCACGCGGCGCGCTGGCACAGTCACGAGAGTGCGTACGACCGTCCGCCGTCGAGGCAGTGTGCAGGAACTCCCAGCTGCCTTCGCCGAGGCCGACGATGTCAGGCGACGTCACCTGCGAGCTGCCGTCGGCGTCGATCGTCACCGACCACGCCACCGCAACCAACGGACTGGGGCACACCCGCACACCGTCGACCCATCGGTGGGCGACGACGGTGCCGGTGACCACGTCGCCGGGATCGCCGCCGACGACGACGATGTCGCAGTTCGTGGTCGTCGTCGCTCCGGACAGCAGCGTGCGGTCGCGGTGGCATGCACGTGTCGACACCGTGATCGGGCTCCGCTTCACGAACGTCTGGTCCGCATCGTCCGGGTCGTGGTGCACTGCAACGATCACCCCCGTCGACACTGCGGCCAGCGTCTCGAACACCACGAACGTGCCCGGCGCAACGTCGGCCGGAACCGTGAAGGTCACCGCCGTCGTGACGGCCGGAGATGCCGTGGGCGTGAACGTGGTCGACGCCGAGATGCCGGCCGGCACGACGCTGCCGTCGGGCAGTCGACGCTGCAGCTCACCCGACACCGTGACCGGCGAGCCGGCCACCAGGTTCGAACAGGCCACCGTGTCGACCACCGTGCCGCCCCGGATGCCGAGCACGTTCGTGCCGTCCGCAGGGTTGACGACAGTGGTCGTGCAGTCCGGAACCACGTAGCCCGCCGGGTCGGTGCGAGGTGTCGTCGGGCCTTCGCTCGGGCCGGTGGGGTTGGCCGGATGATGTACCTCTCCGGCCGGGATGGCCGAGGAGTTCGAGTACGTCTCGCCCGCGGTGGCGATGCGTACGTCGGCCGCCTCGTACAGCCACGTCTCGCCGAGCTCGAGCACACCGTCGCCGTCGTCGCCGGCCGCGTACGCGGGGACGAAGTCATCGCCGAGATCCGACGGTGTGCCGTTGTCGTCGGTGACGACGCCGGCGGTGCCCGTCGGCCAGGTGACGACTCCCGTCGACGTTCCGTCGAGCCACACCGCGTAGCGGAAGCTCACCGATGTGCCCGCCGGGAACACGGGAACGCCGTCGCCCGCGTC
>CAZWCU010000100.1:0-14270 GCA_964632715.1 uncultured Bifidobacterium sp.
GTGAGCCGGCTGACCAGTTCGTCGCGTTCGATGTAGCAGCTCTGCAGGTGGCGGGCACCTCCGCCGGAGAAGCCGGTGCGGCCGTGCATCACCCGCCGGTTGTCGACCATGTACAGCTCGCCGGCCTGCATGTCGATGCGCAACTGGTACTGCTCGCTCTCGCGCATGGTGCCGAACGTGCGGTACGCCGCGTAGTAGTCGGCCATCACGTCGGGTGGCAGCAGGAACGGCCTGGCCGAGTGGTTCGAGTAGCGGATGGCACGCACATCACCCTCCGGGCCGAGCGTGATGACCGGTCCGCTGGCGGAGTGCTCGGCGGTGGCGTCGGCGAAGTGGAACTGCAGCGAGTGCGCGGCGAGCAGGCGGAACATGTCGGGATGTGCGGCGCGCAGGTCGGCCGCCACCTTGAACCCGTCGGTGAGCGTGGCCATGCCGCCACTGGTGTCGCTGCGCAGGAAGTGCTGCAGCTGCACGGTGGGGGCCGGGTCGCGGTAGCCCTCGTCGGTGTGCACCACCAGCGGCAGGTTGGTGTACGCCACCGAGTTCGCGTCAATCATCGAGACCACGTCGAACACCGTGCCCCAGCTGGTGGGTCGCACGATGCCGAACGCTGCCGCGACATCGAGCACGCTGCCCGGTTCGGTGGGCACGTCGCGCAGCAGGGCGACGCCGTACGCGCAGAAGCCGTGCAGGAAGCTGCGTCGCACGGCCTCGTCGGCGAGCAACTCGGGCCACGAGGCGCGTGGCACGTCGGCCAACGCCCCGGAGTCCCACAGGGTGACCTCGGGTTGGTGGTGGCGAGCACCGTTCGAGTAGTCGTGCGCCGCCAGCCACGCGCCCGGGTACACCGAACGGTGGCCGTCGTGCGCCCATGTGATGTGCAACGCACCGTCGTCGCCGACGGCGCAATCGGCGGGGTGCACGTCGGCAGGGATCGACGACGTCTCGACCACGCGGTGCTGCGTGGAGGCGTGCAGCAGTTCCGGTGCGTTGTCGCGCAGCCACAGCGAGAGCAGCGTGCTCACCGTGCCGTCGCTCCACGACAGCCGTACGTGCGCGCCGACCACCTGTGCCGCCTGCAGCGCCGGAGCGTGCAACACGGAGGTCATGAGGCGTAGTCCGGGCTCTCGAGATCGAGGATGGCGCGCAGTTCGTCGAAGTGCAGCGACGCCACCTCCGGGTACTCCAGCCACTGCTTGCACGCGAGTGCGGCCACCTCGTGCTCCACCAGCTCGAGCGGCCGACCGGTGGACAGCGCCAGCACCTGCAGCTGCGAGGCCTTCTCCAGGTAGTACAGCTCGTCGAACGCCTCGGCCACCGTGTTGCCGATGACCATCACGCCGTGGTTGCCCATGAACAGCACGCTCTTGTCGTCGCCCAACAGGCTGGCCACGCGTGCGCCTTCGCTGTCGTCGAGGGCCATGCCCGAGTAGTGGCGGTCGTACGCGATGCGATCGTGGAAGCGGCACGCGTTCTGGTCGAGCATCAGGAACTCGAAGTCGCTGAGACAGGCGAGCGCAGTGGCATACGGCATGTGCGTGTGCAGCACCACGCGAGCGCGCGGCACGCGCTGGTGGAGGTGCGCGTGCAGGAACCACGCGGTCGGATCGGCCGTCGGGTCGGCGCCCTCCTGCCCCGCTCGACCGGCGTCGAGCAGCAGCAGCTCACTGGCCCGCACGCGCGAGAAGTGACGGCCCCGCGGGTTGAGCAGGAAGGTGGCGCCGTCGTCGGACACGGCCGCGCTGAAGTGGTTGGCGACGGCCTCGTGCAGGTTCAGCCGGGCCGCCCAGCGGAAGGCTGCGGCCAGGTCTCGGCGGGTCTCGAGTTCGTTGCTCATTGCAGCACCTCCGGAAAGCCGGGCGCCCGCAGGTCGGTGCCCAGCGCGTCTTCCAACAGTTTGACCACCTGACTCGACCAGGCATCGCCACCGTACTGCGAGCGGGCGCGGATGAAGGTCTGCTCGGTCTGGCCGGCCAGGTCGAGCGGCACGCCGAACTCGCGGCCGAACTGACTGGCGAAGCCGAGGTCCTTGCACGCGAGATCCATCGTGAACCCGATGTTGTAGCTGCCGTTGAGGATGACCTGCCCCTCGGTCTCGTGGACGAAGCTGTTGCCCGAGCTGTTGGCGATGGCCTCGAACGACTTGGCGAGATCGAGCCCGCCGCGCTTGGCGAGCATCAGCGCTTCACCGACCGCGACGAGGTTCACGAACGCGAGCATGTTCGTGATCACCTTGATGACCGCCGCGCTGCCCAACGGCCCCATGTGCAGCACCGGCTGTCCGATGGCGGAGAGCAGGTGGCGGTGTTCGAGGAACACGTCGTCGTCGCCGCCCACCAGCACGGTGATGTCGCCCGCGGCAGCCTTGTGCACGCCGCCGGTGACTGGCGCCTCCAGCATGCGCACGCCCTGCGCGGCGGCGAGTGCGGCCAGGCGCAGCGTCTCGTCGCGATCGTTGGTGCTGTTGTCGATCCAGGTGCTGCCCGGGCGCATGCCGGCGAGCAGCCCGTGCGGCCCGGCAACCACCGCGTCGACCGCCGCCGGCGACGGTAGGCAGGTGAACACCACGTCGCTCGCGTCAGCGACCTCCGCGGCAGTGGATGCCCATGTGGCCCCGGCGGCGATCAGCTCGGTCGCCGCGTCGGGATGGAGGTCGGTGACGGTGAGCGTGTGGCCGGCTCGCAGCAGGCTGCGGGCGAGGTGCGCGCCGAGATGTCCCAGCCCGATGTATCCCACTGCGACGTGCTCACTCATTCGTTCCCCGATCGTCGATGGTGCAGTCCACACGCGACACGACGGTGGCGGCGAACCCGGGAGGGAACGCCGCCACCGCCGTGTCGGTGCGATGGTGTCAGCGCGGGCTCAGGCGAGCCAGGCCTGCCACACGTCGGGGTTCTCGTCGACCCACTTCTGGGCGGCGGCTTCGGCGGTCATGCCGTCGCGGTCCACGTAGCCGGCGATCTCGCTCTGCTGCTCGGTGGTGAGCGTCAGGTTGGAGAGCAGGCTGAACGCTGCAGCGTTCTTCGCTTCGAGGCCGGCGTTGGCGGCCTTGTACAGCTCGTCGACGGGGTAGTCGCAGGCGTAGCTGCCGTCCTGCGATGCGAGGGCTGCCTCACACTCGGGCGTGATGTCGGGAAGCTTCACTTCCACCAGCTCGACTTCGAGCTGCTTCCAGTGCGGCTGCCAGAACTGCATCAGGATCGGCTTCTGGTCGGCCACGCTCTGGTCGATGGCGGTGAGCAGCGCGGCTTCCGAACCGGCCACCACGTAGTCGAGCGGGAGGCCCAGGTTCTCGATGATCTGCTCGTCGTAGGTGACGTAGCTGGGGTCGCCCATGGTGAACTGTCCCAGGTCGCCCGATTCGGCGGTGGCGAACAGCTTGGCGAGCTCCGGGTCCTTGAAGCCTTCCCAGGTGGCCAGCTCGGGGTGCGCGTCGACGATGAACTTCGGCACGTACCAGCCGATCTTCGCGGAGGGGCCGAGCAGGCCGAGGTCGACCACGGTGCCCTTGCCGGTGATGTAGGTCTCGTAGTCGGCAGCGTGGCCCGACGGCCACACTTCCAGCACGGCATCGATGCTGCCGTCGTCGAGGCCGACCCACGTGGCGTTCTCGTCGATGTCGATGATCTCCACCGGCGTGTCGAGCTCGGCTTCGATGATGGCCTTGGCCACGTACGCGTTCACGGCAGAGCCGGTCCACGGGTTGACGGCCAGGGTGATGGCATCGCCGGTGACATCGGGCGCCGCGGTGGTGTCCGGGCTGGAGCCATCGGCAGCGGTGGTCTCCGGAGCTGCGCTGTCGGATGTTTCGCTGTCGTCACCACACGCTGCGAGCGAGGTGGCGAGCAGCACTGCGACCACCGCGAGGTGGCGCTTCCTACGGATGAATGTCATGTACTCCCCTTTGTTGGAAAACCTTCATGCGCCACGTTCGGTCTCGGAACCTTCACCCCACGCTTGGGTGAGTCGGTCGAGCATGATCGCCAGCAGCACAATACTCAAGCCACCCGCCATTCCGAGACCAAGGTCGATCTGCGGCTTCGCCGAGGCGCGGTACGCCAGCAGGCCGAGACCGCCGGCGCCGATGAGCGAGGCGATGATCACCGTGGCCAGCACCATCATCATCGTCTGGTTGATGCCGAGCAGGATGGCCTTGCGGGCGAGCGGCAACTGCACGTTGCGCATCTCCTGCCGACCGGTGGCGCCGAACGAGACGGCGGCCTCACGGGGCGCGTACGGCACCTCGCGCATGCCGAGCGACGTGAGGCGGATGCAGGGCGGGATGGCGTAGATGACGCACGCGACGACGCCGGCCGCGCGACCGATGGAGAACAGGAACACGACGGGCAGCAGGTACACGAACTGCGGCAGCACCTGCGCGATGTCGAGGAAGGGTCGCAGGATGCGCTCGACGCGGTCGGACCGACCGGCCCACATGCCCAGCGGCAGCGCGATGAGGATGCTGATGACGATGGCCACCAGCACCTGGCTCAGCGTGTCCATGGCGTGGTCCCAGATCAGCGTCTTGTTGTCGTAACCCATGGTGGCGATGAGCAGCAAGCACACGGTCATCGTGATCGCGAGCCGCCAGCCCTTGCTCAACCAACCGAGGAACGCGAACGCGACCACCACCAGCAACCATGGCGCGCCCTGCAGCAGGTCGCGTACCGGATCGAGCGCGTAGTTGATGAGGAAGTCGTTGATGGCCTGCGTCCCACCAATGACCGGGACGCCGGTGCGCAAGTTGTCCTGCACCCAGCCCACGGCGTCGTCGATGGCCGGTGAGATGTCCCACCGCAGGCCCTCGGGGAAGCCCGTTGCGTCGAGCATGCGGCCGGCGAGCACGGCCAGCAGCGGCAGCACGATCGCCAGGACGGACGCCGCCTTCCTCGGAACGGTCGGGAGCGTGCGTGCGAGCCACGAGGTGCCACCGATTCGTTCGCCGGTGGACACGCGATCGAGCGCCACCGCCATCAGCACGATGCCCAGGCCGGCCGCGAAGGCGAGGCCGACCTGTTGCTTCTGCAGCGATGCGAGCACGGTCTGCCCGAGGTCGCCGGTGCCGAGCAGCGAGGCCAGCACCACGACGCCGAACGCCATCATGATCACCTGGTTGAGACCGAGCAGGATGGTGCGCCGAGCGAGCGGCAGCTGCACCTTGAACAGCTGCTGCAGGCTGGTGGCGCCGAACGACTCGCCGACCTCGTTCATCACGACCGGCACCTGGCGCAGGCCGAGATTGGTGAGCCGCACGGCGGGCGGCAGCGCGTAGATCACCGTGACCACCACCGCCGGCGGGAACTTGATGCCGAACAGGATCTGCACCGGGCTGAAGTACACGAAGATCGGCATCACCTGCGCGGTGTCGAGCAGCACGCGCACGACGCGTTCCACGCGGTCCGAGCGCGAGGTGAGGATGCCGAGCGGCACGCCGAGCACGAGTGCGATGATCACCGCCACCGTCATGATCGAGAGCGTGCGCATCGCGAGGTCCCAGTCGGAGATGACGCCGACGCCGAACATCGCTGCGCCACCGGAGAGCGCAGCGCGTGCACCTCCTGTGCGCCAGCCCACCGCGGCGGTGAGGGCCACCACGCCCGGCCACCGCAGCCACAGGAGGAACGACTCGACGTGGCGCACCGACCAGTCGAGGAAGTCGCTGATCGGGTTGAAGAAGTACTCGAACATCGGCGCCGTCTGGCGGTTGATGACGGACCACTTGTAGCGGTCCTGCGCCCAGTCCTGGATGCCGCTGTCCATCCACTCCGGCACCTCGTGGGCGAGCACGATGGCGGCGACCGCGGCCGCGGCGAACACACCGAAGCCGATCACGCGGCGACGTTGGCGCGCGGCGACCACCTCCTCCGACTCGTGAGTGGGCAGCGTCTCGACCGAGACGGCCATCACAGATCCTCGGTGGCGATGACCGAGAGGACTCCCACCCTGTCGAGCGTGCCGACGGTGCGACCTTCGTGCACCACGCGGACGGGAAGGTCGCTGCGCGCGACGAGGTTCACCGCATCGCGCACCTTGCTGCCGGAGAGCACCTCGCCGGCGAACGGACCGTCGTGTGGCGCGGCCATCACGGCGTCGACCGGCACGACATGGGAGCGCGGCACGTCGCGCACGAAGTTGGCGACGTACTCGTCGGCCGGTTCGAGCACGACCTCTGCGGGAGTGCCCACCTGCACGAAGCGACCGTCGCGCATGATGGCGATGCGATCGCCGAGACGCAACGCTTCGGACAGGTCGTGCGTGATGAACACCATCGTCTTGCGCAGCTCGCGGCGCAGCCGCACGATCTCGTCCTGCATCTCACGCCGGATCAGCGGGTCGAGCGCGGAGAACGGCTCGTCGAACAGCATGATCTCCGGGTCGGTGGCGAGCGCGCGAGCGAGGCCGACGCGCTGCTGTTGGCCACCGCTGAGCTGGTGCGGCTTGTAGTCGCCCATGTTCGGCAGCCCGACCAGTTCGAGGGTCTGCATGGCGCGCTGGCGACGCTCGGCCTTGTTGACGCCGCGCAGCTCGAGGCCGAACGCGACGTTGTCGACGAGCGTACGATGCGGCAGCAGACCGAAGTGCTGGAACACCATCGACACTCGGTTGCGGCGGATCTGCAGCAGCTGGTCGTCGCTGGCGGCCGTGACGTCGTCGCCGTCGATGAGCACCGTGCCGGACGTGGGCTCGATGAGGCGCGTGATGCAGCGGATGAGGGTGCTCTTGCCGCTGCCGGAGAGGCCCATCACGACGAACACCTCGCCGGGCGCCACGTCGAGGCTCACCTCGCGCATCGCGACCACGGTGCCGTGCTTCGCCTGCAGCTCACCGCGTGGCAGGTCGGCTTCCGGCGAGCCGACGATGCGCTCAGCGCGCGGCCCGTAGACCTTCCACAGGTCCTTCACCGAGATCATCGGATCCACTGCCACCACTCCCCCGTAACGATCGCCCTCGCGTGCGCCGAAGCATAGACCTGAGCGCCGCAACCCTGATCGACTGTTCCATGAACGTCCGGCGCGGGAGCGCGGCACGCCCGGCTGACTCTGGACGTCGTGTGCGCTGTGTCCCGCTGGGAGAGTCACAGCGCACACAAAGTCGAACGGCAGCGATGCTCTACGCTCGCCGGCATGGTGCAGGGGGCGAGCGCGGAAGCTGACGAGCTGGAGCTGCTGCGGGCGTACGAGCCGATCGTGCGGTTCAACCTCGGCGAGTTCTTCTTCCCGACGGCGGTGGAGGACTACGTCTCGTGCTGCGACCTGATGGAGCGCGTCGCCGGCCAGTCGCCGCGCGTCGTGGTGCCGCGAGGAGAGCTGACGCTCGACCGACTCGCCGAGATCGGCGCGGCACACCCCGGCACGGGAATGTACCTGCGCCTCGTCGACGAGCCGTTCAGCCGCACGCGCACCACCATCTGGCGCCACCGCTCCGAGCGACCACGGTTCCGTCACGCCAGCCGTCTCGCACAGGTGGGCGTGCTGAGCCGGGTGGTCGACGCGCTCAACCGCATCAGCCTGTTGTTCCGAGGCAAGGTCGCGAAAGGCACTGAGGCTGCCGCCGAGACGCTGTACCGAGAGCAGATGCGCACCGAGCACCACCCCTACTACGGGCGAGTGGTGCGCACCGGCGGCTACGTCGCGCTGCAGTACTGGTTCTTCTACCCGTTCAACGACTGGCGCAGCCGCATCTACGGCGTCAACGACCACGAGGCCGATTGGGAACAGGCGGTGGTCTACCTCGCCGAGCAACCCGACGGACCTCCGGTGCCGTCGTGGGTGGTGTTCTCGGCCCACGACGAGACCGGCGACGACCTGCGCCGCCGATGGGACGACCCCGACCTGACGCTCGTCGGCGACCACCCCGTGGTGTTCGCCGGATTGGGCTCGCACAGCGGCGCCTATCTCCGAGGCGAGTACCTCACCAGCTTCGATCCGCCGGCCTTCAAGCGATTCATCCGGTTCAGTCGCAAGGTGAACCGGCTGTTCCTGCCCTGGACACGCACCAACGCCAAGGCGGGAGTCGGCATCCCCTACATCGATTACGCCCGCGGCGACGGGCTGACGGTCGGACCCGGACAGGATCGACCGTGGCACGGCGTGCTCATCGACGACGAGACGCCGTGGGTGTTCCACTACCAGGGCCTGTGGGGAAACGACACCGCCGACCCGCTGGGCGGCGAGCGTGGGCCCGCCGGTCCGCGCTACGAGAAGACCGGCCTGGTTCGGCACCCGTGGGGCGACGTGGTCGGCTGGTCCGGCCTGTCGAAGGTGGCGCCCAATCATGCGGTCGCCGCGGACCTGATTCGCAGTCGACTCGAGCACCTCGAAGCCGAAGCGGAAGCCGTGAGCGTGGAACTCGAGGAGCGTCGCACGCAACTGCGCGCCGACGTCGCCAGCGGTGTGGTCGTCACGGGCATCCAAGAGGTCGAGCTGAACGTGCTCGCCACGACCCGCGTTCGGTTGAGCGACGAGCGCCGTCGGCTGCAGACCCGGCTGGTCAGCCCGCCACCGGAGCCCGGGCCGCACGAACACCTGCGCCATCGACACCTGCCGACCACCGGCGAGACCCGTGCGCGTCTGCGACTGCTCTCCGCATGGTCCGCGGTGAGCACCCCGCTGCTGCTGGGCGCCGTCGGTCTCGCGTTCCTGCCGGCCCGCTCGCTCGCCATCGTCACCACGGTGCTCGTCTGGACCCTGGTCGTGCTCGGCATCGAGGCGGTCGCCCGACGTCACCTGGTCGGCTACCTGCTGGGAGTGCTGGCGGTCGTCGTCGTCACCATGCTGGTGACAGCCTTCCTCCTGTCCGTCATCACGTGGGGCTGGCGGTACGCGATGACCGGCACGTTCTGGACTCTGGCCGTCATCCTGCTCATCGCCAACGTGCAAGAGCTCGGCCGCGACTGAGCCCGCTCGCGGCGTAGCGTCTGCGCGATGAGGGTTGCTCGCGCGCTGCTGGTCGTCGGCACGTTGCTGCTCGGGGCGTGTGCCGACTCGTCGAGCACGCGCGACACGACCGCCCCGGCTGCCACGACACCGCCGAGCGAGCCCGATCGTCCGTACGACGTGTTCACACCCACCTCGTATCGCGACGGCACGCCGATGCCGCTGGTCATCATGTTGCACGGTCTCGGTTCGAACGGGGTGGAGGCGGAGGGCTACCTGCAGCTGCAGCCGCTCGCCGAGTCCGAGGGCTTCCTCGCCGTGCACCCCGAGGGCACGCTCCTCCCGTCCGGTAGCCAGTTCTGGGATGCCACCGACGCCTGCTGCGGCGACGGGAACACCTCCGACGACGTCGGCTTCCTCGTGTCGATCATCGACGAGGTCAGCGCGTCCCACGACGTCGACCCGTCGCGAGTCTTCGTGGTCGGGCACTCCAACGGAGGCTTCATGTCGTACCGCGCTGCGTGCGACGCTGCCGACCGGATCGCGGCGATCGTCAGTGTGGCAGGAGCCACCTGGGCCGACCCAGCGAAGTGCGCGCCGACCGAGCCCGTGAGCGTGCTCCACATCCACGGCACCGACGACGAAGCCGTCGTGTTCGACGGCGGGAGTCGACCGGGGGCAGCGGAGTACCCGAGTGCCGCCACGACGGTCGCCACCTGGGCGGGTTACAACGGCTGCGGCGACGTCGCCATCGAGTCCGGGAGGTCGATCGACTTCGATGCCGCAGTGCCCGGCAACGAGACCACGGCCACCACGTTCGACGGATGCCCCGACGGCATCGCCGTCGAGTTGTGGACGCTCCAGGACGGCAGCCACCTCCCGAGACTGCAGTTCCCCGACGGATCGCAACCGATGTCGGAGGCGATGATCGGCTGGCTGTTCGCACACCCGAAACCCTGAGTCAGAGCACCAGCACCGAGCCGTCGCCCAACGGTCGACGCTGTGCGGCGCTGGGTGTGGCGTCGGTGACCATCAGGTCGTCGGCACCGAGGGGCGGCAGCGCCACCAGTGCGTGTCGACCGAACTTGGACGAGTCGACTGCGAACACGCGCTGCTCGGCCACCTCGCCCATCGCGGCAGACATCTCCGCCTCGGCGTGCTCCTGCACCATCAGACCGCGGCGTTCATCGAGCGCGGACGCCGAGAGGATCGCCAGGCGAACGTGCATCGAACGAACCACGGAGAAGGCCTGCGCATCGAACGACGCACCGTCGTGGTTGCGCAGCTCGACGCCGGCCATCAGCACCTTGTTGCCGGCAATGGTGGCGAGGCTGGCGGCGATGAACGTGGAGTTGGTGACCACGGTGAGCCCGCGGTGCTGCCGCAACGCCTGCGCGATGAAGCCGGTGGTGCTGCCCGTGTCGAGCGCGATCACGTCACCGTCACGCACCAGCCTCGCCACCCGCGCGGCGATGGCCACCTTCGCCCTTTGGTTCACCGACATGCGCGCCAGGAACGGTGCCTCGCCCGGCCGCGTGCGACCGACCACTGCGCCGTGCACCTTCTCGATCTCACCGCGCTCGACGAGCGGCTTGACGATGCGCCGCACGGTCTGCTCGCTCACGTTGAGCAGCATCGCCAGTTCGCGCACGCTCACCGACCCGCGCAGCGCGACTGCGTTCATCACGTCCGACTCGTAGCGCGCCACGTGAGCATTCCAACACAAAGCAACACATCCGACCATTTCTGTTGCGGCGCGCGCGAAGATGCCGAGCTGTGAACGAGATCCCGACGCATGCCAGAACCGTTGTCATCGGAGGCGGCATCGTCGGCTGCTCCACCGCGTACCACCTCGCCGAGCTGGGGTGGACCGACACCGTGCTGGTCGAGCAGCACAAGCTCACCTCCGGCAGCACCTTCCACGCGGCCGGCCTCGTCGGCCAGCTGCGCACGAGCGCCAACATCACCCAGCTGCTCGGCGACTCGGTGGAGCTGTACAGGACACTCGAGGCCGAGACCGGCCAGGCCACCGGCTGGAAGATGAACGGCGGCCTCCGGCTCGCGTGCAACGAGGAGCGCTGGACCGAGGTGAAGCGGCAGGCCACCACGGCGAAGAGCTTCGGTCTCGAGATGCATCTGCTCACCCCGCAGGAGGCGCAGGCGCTGTGGCCGCTGATGGAGATCGACGACCTGGTCGGCGCCGCGTTCCTGCCCACCGACGGCCAGGCCAACCCGAGCGACATCACGATGGCTCTCGCCCGCGGCGCACGCATGCACGGCGCCACCATCTGCGAGGGCACCGAGGTGCTCGCCATCGAGGTCGAGCAAGGCGTCATCCGCGCCGTCGTCACCGATCAGGGTCGCATCGCGTGCGAGAAGGTGGTGGTCTGCGGCGGCCAGTGGACCCGTGCACTGTGTGCCACCGTCGGAGTGAACGTGCCGCTGGTGAGCGTGGAGCACCAGTACGTGATCACCGAGCAGTTCACGCCCGAGGTGCCGCGCAACCTGCCCACGCTGCGCGACCCCGACCGGCTCACCTACTACAAGGAGGAGGTCGGCGGCCTGGTGATGGGCGGCTACGAGCCGAACCCCGTCCCGTGGGCGGTGAACGGCATCCCGCGCCCGTTCGAGTTCCAGCTGCTCGACAGCGACTTCGACCACTTCGCGCCGATCATGGAACTGGCCATCGGCCGCGTGCCGCAGCTGGCCGACGTGGGCATCCGCACCCTCATCAACGGGCCGGAGAGCTTCACGCCGGACGGCAACTTCATCCTCGGCGAGGCACCCGAGCTGAAGAACCTCTACGTCGGGGCCGGCTTCAACGCGTTCGGCATCGCAGCCGGCGGTGGCGCCGGGCAGGCGCTGGCCGAGTGGGTGCACGACGGCCGACCTCCGTTCGACCTGTGGGTGGTCGACCTGCGCCGCTTCGGCAGACCGCACATCGACACCGAGTGGGTGCGCACGCGCACGCTCGAGGCGTACGGCAAGCACTACACGATGGCGTGGCCGTTCGAGGAGCACCACAGCGGGCGCCCTGCGCGCACCTCGCCGCTGTATCAGCGCCTGCTCGAGCGTGGCGCCGTCTTCGGCGAGAAGCTGGGCTGGGAGCGGCCGAACTGGTTCGCGTCCGAGGCCCTCGGCGAATCTCCACGTGACGAGTACACGTACGGGCGTCAGAACTGGTTCGCGGCCGTGGGCCGCGAGCATGCGGCGTGCCGAGAGGCGGCGGTGCTCATCGACCAGACCTCGTTCGCCAAGTTCGGGTTGAAGGGGCCGGACGCGCTCGCCACGCTCGACTGGATCTGTGCGAACAACGTGCGCAAGCCGGTGGGCTCGCTCACCTACACGCAGATGCTCAACGACGCCGGCGGCATCGAGGCCGACCTCACCGTCGCCCGCGTGGCCGACGACGAGTTCTACATCGTCACCGGCACCGGCTTCGCCACACACGACTTCGACTGGATCCGCCGCAACATCGCACCCGACGCGAACGCGCAACTGTTCGACATCACGTCCGCCTACTCGGTGCTCACGCTGATGGGTCCGGCGTCGCGCTCGATCCTCTCCGCGGTCACCACCGCCGACCTCTCCAACGAGTCGTTCCCGTTCGCCACGTTCCAGACCATCGGCATCGCCGGCTGCCCGGTGCGCGCGCTGCGCATCACCTACATGGGCGAGCTCGGCTGGGAGCTGCACCTCCCCGTGGAGTACGCGCCGCGGGTGTACGACACCGTGAGGGCCGCAGGCGTCGCGCACGGGTTGGTCGACGCCGGCTATCGCTCCATCGAGAGCACCCGACTGGAGAAGGGCTACCGCGCGTGGGGCAGCGACATCGGCCCCGACCACACACCCATCGAAGCCGGGCTCGGTTGGGCGGTGAAGCGCACCAGCGGCGTCGACTTCCGCGGACGCGACGCCATCGAGGCGCAACGCGAACACGGCGTGCGCAAGATGCTCGCCGCCTTCACCGTCGCACCCGAGTGCATCCTGCTCGGGCGCGAAACCATCTACCGCGACGGCGATCGAGTCGGCTGGCTCACCAGCGGCGGCTTCGGCTACACCATCGACCGGTCGATCGGTTACGGCTACGTGCGCAACCCTGCGGGCGTCACCGCCGAGTGGGTGCTGGCCGGCACCTACGAGTTGGAGGTAGCCGGCGAGCGAGCGCCCGCGGCCGTCTCGCTGCAACCGCTGTACGACCCCACCAACGCACAAGTGAAGGCCTGACCATGAGCGACAGCACACTCCCCCAACGCGCCCGGATCGTCGTCATCGGTGGCGGCATCCTCGGCTGCAGCATCGCCTACTGGCTCACCAAGATGGGCGAGACCGACGTGCTGCTCGTCGAGCAGCACCAGCTCACCGACGGCGCCACGTGGCACGCGGCCGGGCTGGTCGGCCAGCTGCGCTCCTCGCGCAACACCACGCGGATGCTCGAGCAGTCGGTGGAGATGTACCGCGGGCTGGAAGCAGAGACAGGGCAAGCGGTGGACTGGCACGAGACCGGCAGCCTGCGCCTCGCGTGTTCGCCCGAGCGTGTGCTCGAACTGAAGCGGCTGACCACCATGGCGAAGAGCTTCGGCCTGCCGATGGAGATCGTGTCGCCGCAGCGTGCACAGGAGCTGTTCCCGTTGATGACCACCGACGATGTGCTCGCCGCGGCCTTCCTGCCCACCGACGGCTACATCGATCCGGCGTCGGTCACCCAGGCCATCGCACGGGGCGCACGGATGCGCGGCGCACAGATCCACGAACGCACGAAGGTCACGGCCATCACCGTCGACGGTCGCCGGTGCACCACGGTGCACACGGACCGCGGCGACATCGAGTGCGAGATGCTGGTGAACGCGGCCGGCATGTGGGGCATGGAGGTCGGCCGCATGGCCGGCGTGCGCATCCCCGCCACCGCCGTCGAGCACCAGTACCTGCTGAGCGGCCCGATCGACGGCTACACACCCGTCGAGCTGGGGAAGATGCCCACGATGCGCGACCCCGATCACCTCGTGTACTACAAGCCGGACGGTCCCGGCCTGCTGATCGGCGGCTACGAGCCCGACACCATCGCGTTCGGCACCGGCACCGGCGCCGACGGCATCCCGTCGCCGTTCCAGCGGCAGTTGTTCGAACCGAACTACGACCGGTTCGCGCAGCTCGCCGAGCTGGGAGCGAAGCGCACGCCATGCCTGGAGACCGCAGGCATCCGCACGCTGCTGAACGGGCCGATCCCCTACAGCGCCGCCGCCGACTTCGTGATGGGCCGCGTTCCTGGGCTCGACAACTACTACGTGGCCCCCGGCCTCCCCTACGGCACCGCCCCGGGGTGCCGGTGGGGCGGAGCTTGCATTCCAGCGCGCAGCCCACCTGGCTGGAAATGCACAAAGTGCCGCGCTCATC
>CAZWCU010000101.1:0-14231 GCA_964632715.1 uncultured Bifidobacterium sp.
CCTGCGACGCACCGCCGACCGCCCACGCGTCGCACCACGACGCGATGCGGTCGAACAGGAACTCGCGACTGGTCTCGGTGAGCACCTTCGAGTCGCGCACGCCGTTCACGCGCTTCTCGCGCGGCAGGATCGCCGCGCCCACCATCAGCGGCCCCGCCCACGCGCCCCGACCGACCTCGTCGATGCCGACGACGACCTCGTGTCCCGCCGCCCAGAGCTCCTTCTCGATCTGGCGAGTGGGCGCGTGCCCCGCCATCAGCCGCCCCGGGTCATCGCAGCACCAGCTGCGCCGGGCCGGCCGCGACCTCGCCGACGCGCCACCACATCTCGCTGAGCGAGCCGACGACCGACGGGTGCACCGCGGCGAGCAGACCACCGGAGGTCTGCGGGTCCATGCACAGCGCCTCGCCGGCCGCCGTTGCGGTGCTGACGAGGTGCTCGTGCACGTACTCGCGGTTGCGCGGCTGCCCACCGGGGCGCACCCCCCGTTCGGCGGCCTCGCGTGCACCGGGGTAGGCGACGGTCGGGTCGGTGTGCACCACAACCTGCACGCCGTTCCGCTCGGCGACCTCCCAGCCGTGACCGGCGAGCCCGTAGCCGGTGACGTCGGTGACCGCGTGCACGGCCTCGCCCAGCGCCTGCAACTCCTCCGACGCGGCCCGGTTCACGCGGCGCATGCCGGCGATGGCGGCCGCCTTGTCGGTGGCACTGCCACCGGCCAACGCGAGCGCGGTGCCGATCGGCTTGCTGAGCATCAGCACGTCGCCGGCGAGTGCGCCACCCTTGCGGAACACTCGCTGCGGGTGCACCACGCCCTGCACCGCGAGTCCGAAGATGGGCTCGGGGTTGCGGATGGTGTGGCCGCCGGCGATGGTGCCACCGGCTTCGGCGACCGTGGCGGCCGCGGCGTCGAAGATGGCGACGATGGCTTCACGCGGGAAGTGCTCGGGGAAGGCGGCGACGTTGACGGCGATGACCACACGTCCGCCCATCGCGAACACGTCGCTGCACGCATTGGCCGCGGCGATGGCACCGAAGTCGGCGGGGTGATCCACGAGCGGAGGGAAGAAGTCGGTGGTGCTGACCAACGCCACGTCGGGCGCCACCTGGTAGATGGCGGCGTCGTCGAACGGTGCCAGACCGACGAGCAACGAGGGGTCGACCCCGGCGGGCATGTCGCGCACGAGGTCGGTGAGCAGCGAGGCTCCCCACTTCGCCGCACACCCACCGCACGACGTCCATTCGGTGAGCTTCAGGTCCGCGAAATCATTCTCTGCGAGCGACACGTCGCCAGCCTACGGTGTGCGTTCATGCACTCCATCGGCCCGCACCGCTTCACCGAGACCGACGCGCGGCGAACCATCGGCAACCTCGACGACGTCTGGGCGCTGTACGCCGACGGCCGCGACGCGTCGGTGCTCGAGCCGCTGTACCCGGCCCTCACCGGTGATCTCGTCACCGACCTGGAGGCGGTGTGGGCCGCGTGGACCGCCGCCGGCCCGGCCTTGCGCGCTGCCGGTCAACTCCCCGCACGCACCCACGGTGTGGTCTCGCAGCTCAACGTGTCGAACGGTGGCGTGCCGAAGACTCCGGTCGAGTCGGTCGAGGTCACCTGGAGCGGCGTCGTCGGCGACCGCCAGGGAACGCGCGTGCATCACGGACGGCCGTGGCAAGCGCTGTGCCTCTGGAGCGAGGAGTCGATCCAGGCGCTGCAGGCACAGGGTCATCCCATCGCGCCCGGTCTGGCCGGCGAGAACATCACCGTGCGCGGGCTCCCGTGGGCCGAGGTGCGCGCCGGGGTCCGGCTGCAGATCGGCAGCGTCGTGTGCGACGTCAGCGCGTTCGCGTTGCCGTGCGCTGAGAACGCGGCATGGTTCACCGATGGCGAGTTCCGCGCGATGCACCACGAGCGCGGTCCGCTGAGCCGGGTGTACGCGACGGTGCTCGAGCCGGGCTCCATCGCCGTCGGCGACGTGGCGACGCTGGAGCCCTAACGGTCCACCGATGCCGAGGCCGGACGCGCCCGCGCGCTGAGCAGTGTGGCTGCGCTGGCGATGCCCACGGTCGCCATGCCGATCAACTGCTGCGGCGTCAGGTGTTGGCCCAGCACGAGCCAGCCGCTGAGCGCGGCTGCTGCGGGGCTGAGGCTCATCAGCACCCCGAACACACCCGGTGGCACGCTGCGGCGAGCGGTGACCTCCAGCGAGAACGGCACGATCGCCGACAGCATCGCCACCACCACGCCGATCAGCAGCACACGCGGTTCGACGAGGCTGGTCCCCGCCTGCAGGCCGAACGGGCTGGAGAGCAGCGACGCCACCACCATCGCCAGCGCCACGCCGTCGACCCCGGTGAAGTGACGGCCGGCCGCGCCGAGCAGCAGGATGTAGCCGGCCCAGCCGGCGGCCGCCGCGAGCGCGAACGCCACACCGACGAGATCGACGGCGGCACCGCCTTCGCCGAGTAGCAGCACGCCGGACAGCGCCACCAGGCACCACACCAGTTCGATCGACCGCCGCGAGAGCGCGACCGCCAGGCCCAGCGGCCCGAGCAGTTCGATCGTGACGGCCATGCCCAGGGGCAGACGCGCGACCGCCTCGTAGAAGGTGAGGTTCATCCCCGCCAGCACCGCGCCGAACGCCAGCACCACCAGCCACTCCGCACGGCCCCTGCCGCGCAACCGTGGCCTCACCACCGCCATCAGGACGATCGCTGCGATGCCCTGACGCAGCAGCACCACGCCGGCGGGACCGACCGTGTCGAACAGGCGGCCCGCGAACGCGGCGCCGAACTGCACCGAGGTGATCGACGCGAGCACCAGCACTGCGCCACGACCGCTGGTTGCCGTCTCGTGAGCGACGGCAGGTTCCACGGCGACGGTCACCCCTCGACTGTGCACCATCGTCGACGACCTGTGAAATGCCGATGCCGACCTGGTTATGCTCCGAGCGTATGACCGTCGAAGTGCGCCACCTCCGCGGCTTCCTCGCGATCGCCGACGAGCGCAACCTCACCCGCGCCGCAGGTCACCTGCACCTCTCCCAGCCGGCGCTCTCGCGCACGCTGGCCCAGTTGGAGCGCGACCTCGGTGTGCAACTGGTGGATCGCTCCACTCACCACCTGCACCTCACCGAGGCCGGCGTCCGGTTCGAGCGGTCGGCCCGCGCGGCCGTGCAGGCGTTCGACGACGCGCTCGCGGGTGCCGCCGGACGCCCGGCACCGCTGCGCATCGGTCAGAACTGGTCGGCGACGGCCTACCTGTCGCCCATCCTGCGCGCATGGCGCACAGCGCACCCGGAAGGACCCGTCGAAGTCGTCCGCGTGGAGGATCGCACGGCCGGCCTCGCCGACGGTTCCGTCGATGTCGCGCTCACCCGCGGCCCGCTGCCCGACGATGGCTACCGCTCCGTCGTCATCGACCACGAGAGCCGCGTCGCAGTGCTGCCCGCAGAACACCCACTCGCGCAGCGGGACGAACTGTGTCTCGACGACCTCGCCGACGATGCGCTCGTGCTGGCGACTCGGGCCGGCACCACGACCGCCGAGTTGTGGCCGCCTGCCCGTCGACCCCGAGTGGTGGCCGACGCCAGCAGCATCGACGACTGGATGGTCGCCATTGCGTCCGGCCTGGGCTTCGGCGTCAGCGTCTCGTCCACCGCAGCGCTGCATCCGCACCCCGAAATCCGCTACGTGCCGCTCTCCGACGCGGCCCCGGTGCCGCTCTTGGTGGCGT
Organism: uncultured Bifidobacterium sp.; assembly: GCA_964632715.1. Lineage (GTDB taxonomy): Bacteria > Actinomycetota > Acidimicrobiia > Acidimicrobiales > Ilumatobacteraceae > UBA668. The sequence continues at coordinate 3,734 of CAZWCU010000101.1, forward strand.
GGCCGCGACGTGGCGCGCATCCGTCGGTGGCGGAGTTCGTCCGCATCGCGCGCGAGGTGGGGGCCGGCCGCGCCGCCGCGGTCAGCGACTGACCGTTGCGTCCACCCGCACCGGCGGCGAGGGCACCGAGCCCTCTTCGGCGCACACGTGCTGCGTCGCCGCCGCGATGGCGGAACGTACCAGGGAGAGGCCGCGCAATCCGGGGAGCGCGTCGATGCGTTCCTCCACCCGGTCGATGAGCTCCGCGCCGTCGCCGGTGCCGAACAGGTACGCGGCCGCGAACGACGTCTCCAACTTCGGTACGTCGCCGCTGCCCACGACAGCCCACTCGTGCTGCAGGAACCACTTCGTGACGCGCTGTGCGCGCCGGTCGCCCTCGAGCAGGTCGCGCGCGTAGCTGGCGTAGTAGGCGGCGTGGCGACCCTCCTGGCGCATGATGCGGCCGAGCAGCTCGCTGAGCACGGGGTGGTCGGCCAGCTGCGCGAGCCGGTTGTACGCGGCGTTCGCGGTCCACTCGTTGATGGCACCCCAGGTCATGTGGACTGCCGGGAACTTGCGCACCCCGTGGCCCAGCATCCAGAAGATGGCCGGGCTCCAGAACAGGTAGCGCTTGTTGAAGCTGCGCATCGCGGTGAGGCGAGTGTCGTGAGCCGGCCAGTCGTGCATCGCGAGCACTCTGCCGAGCGCCTGACCGTGCCAGTACTCCTCGTAGTTCCAGAGCGTGAGGAAGGCCGTGAACTGCGGGTCCTTCCAGGCGGGCGTGACGAGCAGCTCGCGCGTGTAGAGCACGGTCTGGTACTCGATGTCGTGCATGTACGACAGGCAGCGCAGGACGTGTGGCGACAGCGGCTGGCTGCGGAACGCTTCGAAGTCGAGGTCGTCGGTCTTCAACCGGCCACCCTGCTCCTGGAACTTCTCGATGGGGATGACCATGGAAAACCCTTCGTCGCCGAGGGCCGTTCGGATCAGCCGACGTTACCCCATACTGGCTCGATGACTCATCCGACGTTCCGCGCCATCGCGTTCAGTGGCAGCCTTCGCAAGGGTTCCACCAACACCGCGCTGGTGCACCTCGCGCAGCGCATCGCTCCACCCGAGCTCTCCATCGACATCATCGACTGGGTCGATCAGTTGCCGTGGATGAACCCGGATCTGGAGAGCGATCCGCCGGAGATCGTCGAGCGCTGGTGGAACGCCGTGCGCTCGGCCGACGCGCTCATCATCGGCATGCCCGAGTACAACGCCACGCCCACCGCGTTGGCGAAGAACGCGCTGGACTGGGCCACTCGGCCGCCCGCGGATCGGGCCATCACCGGCACCGCGGTGGCCTTCCTCAGCGCCGCCGGTCGGTCGGGCGGCCAGCGCGCGCAGGACAGCGTCAGCGTGGTGCTCGGCTTCCTCGGTGCCACCGTCGTCGCCGAGCCTCCCGTGCGCCTCACGTCGGTCGGCGATCGATTCGACGCCGACGGCAACACCGACGACCCGGAGATCATCGACGCCGTCGCGGCGAAGCTCCGTGCCGTGGTCGATGCACTCGTGCTCGGGTCCGCCGAACCCGACGACTGAGTCCTGCGCTCACGAGCGTCAGACGCGGGTGAGGTCGGTCGACGACGCGCGGGCGAAGTCGAACTCGACGAACTCGCGCTCGCACGGGCTACCGGTGAGTGCCCACACTCGCGGCTGCTCACCCGTCGACAGCGCCACGACCATCGAAGCAGTGGTGGTCTCGACGCCGTCGACGTGCATGCACACGCTCCACCCTGGCTCGCCGCACGAGTCGTGCGACCGCAGGTGCGCCTGCAGCGACTCGACCGTGATGGGACGTTGCGCCAGCACTCGCTGCGACGCGGTCCACCGCGGATCGACCAGACGGTCGACGGGCTGGCGCGGGTGGCGATGCGCGGCGTCGAACGCGGGGATGCTGGTGCGGTTGGAGATGGCGCGCACGTCAGTGACCGGCTCGGCCGCCCACTTGTTGCCGCTGGTGTCGATCGCATACGCGACGCCCGGCGAGGCGACGAGGAACGAGCTCCAGTACGGCCGACCGCCGGCAACGATCGCAGGATCGTGGCCGCTACCGCCCTGGCCGTAACGCTCGAGGTGCGCCGTGATCACGCGCACCGCATCGGCGGCATCGACTGCTCGTTCCAACGCGAGGCGTACGAGGTCCATCCCGGTGAGGCCGAGCGGCGCGGTGCGCGGATCGAGCGTGGTGTACACGGCCGTGTTGCCGATGACGACGCCGGCTTCGTTCACGCCGTGCTCGGCGCCCCATCCCCAGGCCGGACGCGACAGCACGCACGCCAACGTGTGCGCGGGGTGCGGCGCAACCTCGATGTGCGTCGCCGACAGCGGCCCGGCGTCGAGTCTCGGCGGTGACCAGTGGACCAGTTGGCGTTCTGTCGGCGGGCGATCGCTGTTCTTCGCGAACAGCGTGGTCGTACGGTCGGTCGCCGGCGGCAAGGCCACGAGGCAGTCGCACATCAGCTGAAGGATTCGCCCTCGGCGGGCCACGATGGCTGCTCGGCTGACTCGACCGCTGGTGCTTCGACAGGCGGCGCCGCAGCGGCCAGGCCGGGCGGCACCGGCCAGAGCACCTCACCCTTCGGCTCGGTGGTGTGCCACTCGGGCGCGAGAGTCGTGGCTGAGAGCGTGACCGGCCGGCCACTCTGCTCCCACAGCACCGCCGGGCGCTCGCCGTGCCAGCGCAGCGCGAACGACACGCTGCTGGTGGCACCGGTGGGCACGCCGTAGACCTCGAAGTTGGTGCCCGCCCACTCCGCGGGCAACCCCGCGGGGAACAGCGACGCGCCGTCGGCGAGTGGTTCGGCCACGCGTCGCTCGACCCACGCGAGGAAACGGGCATGATCGGCGGGTGCCTCGGCCGGCAGCGGACGCGCGATCTGCAGCCGCGCGCGCACGGCACCGAGATCGCGGCGAGCGCGCCGTTCGCCGGCGGCCTCCAGCACGCGCTCGGCGGCATCGATGGCGGCCGCGAGCGACCAGTCGTGCGTCGCCGACTTCGCCGCCAGTTCGAGTGCATGCGCGACATCGGGCACCCACGGGCCGGACTGCTCGCCCATGCGCACGAGTTGACCGACTGCGATCAGGAAGCCCACGGGGTCGTCGTCGGGGTGCGCAGGCCCGACGAGCGCGAGCTCGCACCGGCCGGCCACGACCCGCTCGGACAGCGCCGCGTCGGGCAGCAACAACCGACTCGCACGTTCGGCGGTGGCGAGCCACCCGCGCACCACACCAGCAGCGGTGGGCAACCCGCCGGCGAGCGCGCCGGCCCCGGAGCCATCGTGTGCGATCGCGACCGTGAGCACCGCGTGATGCCCGACGGGGAACGCGACGCTGCCGGCGGGCAACGTGATGCCTTCGATGGGCGCGGTGGGTGGCCGCACCGACTGGAGTCCGCCGTGCGTGAACGCGATCGCGATGGGTAACGGCGACTCGTTCTCGACCTCGATGATCGTGAGTCCGCCGCGGTCGGGCACGGAGTACACGCGCTGCACCGCGTCGCCGTCGGGGATGCGCACGCGCGTCTCGATGACCGCGGTGCCGTCGATGCGCCGCTGTCGCACCGCAGCCTCGTGCGCCGGGCTGTGCCAGCGATCGTCGGCGGCGATGTGCCAGTCGAGCGACGTGGACCCGTCCCAGGGCTCGATGGCACCCCACGCGGTGATGGATGCCCGCCACCCACCACCGGTGATGCCGGTGGTGGGGAGGCTCGTGTCGTCGATCATCTGGCCGGTCACTCCATCTCGCTCTTGCGCGTGCGCTGCATCAGCGAACCCAGTGCGTCGCGTGCGGGTCGCCCGTGGTGGCACACGGCCACCACCTGTTCGGTGATGGGCATGTCGACGCCGTAGCGGCGAGCGAGCTCGAGCACGCTCGGCGAGCTCTTCACGCCTTCGGCCACCATGCTCATGTCGGCGAGGACGGCTTCGATGCTGCGGCCCTCACCGAGCTGGAAGCCGACCATGTTGTTGCGGCTCTGCTTCGACGAACAGGTGGCGATGAGGTCGCCCATCCCGGCCAGGCCGGCGAACGTGGCCGCGTGGCCGCCCATCGCGATGCCGAGCCGGGTCATCTCCGCCAGCCCGCGGGTGATGAGCGTGGCGCGCGTGTTGTCGCCGAAGCCCATGCCCTCCGCCATGCCCGACGCGATGGCGATGACGTTCTTCACCACTCCCCCGACCTCGCAGCCGACCACGTCGCCGTTGGTGTACACGCGCAGGCTGGGACGTCCGAAGATGCGCTGCAACTCGGCAGCGATGTCGTTGTCGTCGATGGCCACCACGCTCGCCGCCGGTTGACCGGACAGGATCTCCTTGGCCAGGTTGGGGCCGGTGAGCACCGCCACGGGATGCCCCGGCATCTCGTCGCGGGTGACTTCGCTCATCCGCTTGCGCGTGCCCTGCTCGAGGCCCTTGGTGAGGCTGACGATGGGCACCCATGGCCGCAGGTGCAGCGCGGCTTCCGCAGCCACCTCGCGGTAGCCGTGCGACGGCACCGCCATCACCAGCACATCGGCCGACGAGACTGCGTCGGCCAATGACGGCGTGGCGCGCAGCTCGGGCGGCAACGGGAACTGGGGCAGGTAGTCGCTGTTGACGTGCTCGGAGTTGATCGTGTCGGCGAGAGCGGCACGGCGGGCCCACAGCATCGTGGGAGTGTTGACCGCGGCGAGTGCCGCCACCGTCGTCCCCCACGACCCCGCCCCGATGACGGCGACGTTGATCGGCATGGCCACAGCGTAGGCCACGCCCTCTACGATGCCTGCGTGAAACCCGTGGTGCTCTTGCCGGTGAAGGCGTTCGCCGATGCCAAGGCTCGGCTCGCGCCCGCGCTGTCGCCTGCGGATCGCGAGGCGTTGGCGCGCTGGACCGCGGAACGGGTGGTGGCGGCCGCAGGCGAGTTGCCGGTGTTCGTGGCCTGCGACCACGAGGCGGTCGCCGAGTGGGCCACCGCCCACGGCGCCACCGTGCTCTGGCACCCTGGCGTGGGCCTCAACGCGGCGGTGAACAACAGCATCGCCGAACTGCGTGACCGCGGCATCGACCACGTCGTGGTCGCGCACGCCGACCTACCCCGCGCGCACGCACTCGCGTCGGTCGCCGTGGAAGGAACCATCACGCTCGTGCCGGACTCGCGTGACGACGGCACCAACGTCGCGGCGTTGCCCACCGACGCCGAGTTCCAGTTCGCGTACGGCCCGGGCTCGTTCCGACGCCACCTCGCGCAGGCCGTCGCCGCCGGCTCCTGCGTGGCGGTCCGACGCGACTCGTTGCTCGCCATCGATCTCGACACACCCTCCGACCTCACGCACCCGCTGGTGCAGGAAGCGCTCCCCTCATGGCTGCCAACGAACCAGGCCAACCGGATCCCGCACGTTCGCTGACGTCGTTCGACCTGCCCACACCGGCCTCGGCGCTGGCCATCGGGGCGCATCCCGATGATGTCGAGTTCGGTTGTGGCGGCACGCTGGCGAAGTGGGCGGCAGCGGGTTGCACGGTGCATCACCTCGTGCTCACCGACGGGTCGAAGGGCACCTGGAACCCCGACACCGACGTGCCGGCACTCGTCGCGGCCCGCCAGGCCGAGCAGCGTCGCGCCGCGCAGTTGCTCGCGGGCTCGAACGCCGGGGAGGTCGTGTTCCTCGGGCAGGTCGACGGCGAGCTCGAACACAGCCTCGCGTTGCGCGGCGAGGTCGCTCGTGTCATCCGGCAACTGCGCCCGCAGGTGGTGCTGGCGCACGATCCGTGGAAGCAGTATCGGCTGCATCCCGACCATCGCGAGGCCGGTCTCCTCGCGTGCGACGGCATCGTCGCCGCGCGCGATCCGCACTTCTTCAAGGAGCACGGGCTCGCCCATCATCGGCCGCAGACGCTGCTGCTCTGGGAGGCCGAGGTGCCCGACCACGTGGAGGACGTGAGCGGCTTCGTCGACACCAAGCTGCACGCGTTGGAGGCGCACGAGAGCCAGTTCGAGAGCACGATGAAGGCCGTCGATACGGAACAGTTGGCCGGCTTCCGCACTCGCATCCGAGCGCGGCTCGCCGGCCTCGGTGAGCCCTACGGCCTTGCGGCGGCCGAGCTGTTCAAGCGCATCAGCGACCTCTGACCGCGACGCGTCAGCGCGCGAACTGACCGGGGGTTCGGCCGCCGCCGGGCTCGCCGGCGAAGGCTTGCGCAATGCTCATCCACTCGACAGCGGCCGGACCCTCCACCGCCAGAGCGGTGTCGGCGAGGTGGCGGCGCTGCGTGACCACGCGGCAGAAGTCGAGCGCGGCGCCGGTGACGCGGTTCGGGCCGTCGTCGCCCCACTCCCACGTGCTGCCGTCGGGTGCGTCGAGCGCGACGTACACCGGCTCGTCGGGCAGTGTCATGCCGTTGATGAGGTAGCTGAACGGGCGAGCGCGCACGCCGATGTGCGCGACGTGACGCAAGCGCGAGGTGGGCGCGACCGAGAGGCCGAGCGCATCGACCACGTCGTGCCCGTGCGCCCACGTCTCCATCAGGCGTGCGGTGATGAAGCTCCGCGCCGCCATCGCCGGGCCGTACCACGGGATGCGCGATGCCGGGTCGATCGTGCGCGCCAGCGCGAGCAGGTCGGCACGATCAGCCCGCCACGCGGTGAGCAGCGCAGCGCCGGAGATGGCCCGCCCCGGTTCCACCGACGCGTGCGTGCCGCCGGATGCCATCAGTCGCGCGGCATCGTCGGCGAACGCCTCGGGATCGCGCAGGGCGAGCGTGGCGCGCTGGTCGAAGAACCACAGGTGACTGATCTGGTCGCGGATCGACCAACCGGCCGCGGGCGTCGGCAGCGACCACTGCTCCTCGGTGAGCGTCGCGACCACTCCGTCGAGCGCGAGGTGTTCATCGTGGAGGTCGTCGCAGATGGCATGCACTCCCCCATTGTCGTGCACCGCGCCACCCTCCGTCGAACGGACCCGCGGCCCCCGTCCAGTCGGCTGCGCACGGCCTCGACCGCACACGACAGGAGGCGCCCGCACAACGACGAACGGGGGGCCGGCTGGCCCCCCGTTCGATCACTTCCGAGCACGAGTGCTCACTTCTTCTTGGCAGCTGCCTTCTTGGCCGGAGCCTTCTTGGCCGGAGCCTTCTTCGCAGGTGCCTTCTTGGCCGGAGCGGCCTTCTTCGCAGGTGCGGCCTTCTTGGCCGGAGCGGCCTTCTTGGCCGGAGCCTTCTTCGCAGGCGCAGCCTTCTTGGCCGGAGCCTTCTTGGCCGGAGCGGCCTTCTTCGCAGGTGCGGCCTTCTTGGCCGGAGCGGCCTTCTTGGCCGGAGCCTTCTTGGCCGGTGCGGCCTTCTTCGCAGGTGCGGCCTTCTTGGCCGGAGCCTTCTTGGCCGGAGCCTTCTTGGCGGGAGCCGCCTTCTTCGTTGCTGCCACTTGGGATTTCCTTCCGTTGGTTGCTGGTGCTACTTGCTCTGTTGATTGCTGGATGAAAACTGCTGAACTACTTCTTCGGGTTGAGAGCAGCCTTGAGGGTGCTGCTCGCCGTGAACTTCATGCGGGTCGACGCCGCGATCTTCACGGGCTCGCCGGTCTGCGGGTTGCGACCGGTACGCGCGGCCGACTTCGAGGTGCTGAACGAACCGAAGCCGGGCCATGCGATCTTCTCGCCCTTCTTGGCAGACGCCACGACGATGTCGAAGAACGCTGCGACCGTGCGCTCGGCGTCGGCCTTGGTGACACCTGCGTCGGTTGCGATGGCGTCGATCAGCTCTGCTTTGGTGGTCATGTGACTTGATACCTCCGGGTACCGGATTGCTTGGTAACGGACTGTTACGTCCGCGTATCGAACAGGTTTCGCGCACCGAATACAAGCATTCAAGTTGTTGCATTTGCACTAAGTGCCGAACGGCACGTTGCGCGTGCGCTTACGTCGCAAGGAACTCGCGGATGCGCGCGGCCGTCGCGTGCGACTCGGCCGCGTCCGCGTATCGAACGCGCGGCCAGAAGAAGCCGCGCAGACCGTCCTTCCGACGGCGCGGCACGACGTGCACGTGGAGGTGCGGCACGCTCTGGCTGACGACGTTGTTGATGGCGACGAAGCTGCCGTGCGCGTCGAGCGCGCCCTGCACCGCGGCGGCCACGCGCTGCACGACGCCGAAGTACGCGCCGAGTTCGCTCGGCGCCATGTCGAGCAAGGTGCCCACATGAGTCGTCGGCACGACGAGCACGTGTCCCTTGAAGACGGGCGATCGATCGAGGAACGCGACGACCTGATCGTCGCTGTACACCACGTCGGCCCGCGACTGGTCGGCAACGATCTCGCAGAAGACGCACTCGCTCACGGGTCGAGTCTTGCCCACGGCGGGAGCACGCGGAGGCGACTCGAACGGCAATGTGAACACTCGGTGCCATCCACCACAGCCGCCGAGCCGTGCGCTACAACTGACCCCGTTGCGGAACATCCACGTTCAAGTCTTCCTACGAATGGAGTGGCGTTGACCGACCTCGTGCACGGCCGTCCTGCTGTCGACCAGACGAGAGGGGGTGTGCGTACGCGAGTGGTGCTCGACACGTCGGTGCTGGTCGGAGACCCAGGTTGTCTCCACAGCTTCGCCGGCGTCGACGTGGTCATCCCGTTCACGGTGATCGAGGAGCTCGACAGTCTCAAGACACGCGCCGACGACGTCGGCCGCGCGGCACGCACCGCGCTGCGCACCATCGAGGAGCAGCGGGTGAAGGCCGGCGGATCGCTCGCACAGCCGTTCGCCATCGGTGAACCGTCCGCCGAGGGCACCCTGCAGGTGGAGATCAACGGTGTGCAGAAGCACTTGCTCATCGAGCACGGGCTGGATCCCAACGTGCCCGACAACCGCATCATCGGTGCCGCGCTCGGGCAGATGATGCACGCGCCCACCCGCATGGTCTCGAACGATGCAGCACTGCGCATCAAGGCTGCACACCTCGGCCTCGAGGCCGTCGAGCATCACCCCAGCGGACGTTCGGCTTCCACGCGCTCCGCCGGCTGGACCACCGTCGAGACCGACCACGAGCTCATCGACCGCCTCTACACCTCGGGCGCGGTCGGCCGCACCGAAGTCAGCGGCGGGGCGATGATCCACGAGAACGAGTTCGTCGTCATGCGCAACGGCTCGCAGAGCGCGCTGGCCCGCTGCGTCGACGACGAGCTGCGTCTGCTGCCGCACGCCGCCCCCGAGGCGTGGGGGCTGCGCGCCCGCTCGAAGGAGCAACGGTTCGCACTCGAGCTGCTGCTCGACCCCGACGTGAGCGTGGTCGCGCTCGACGGCCGAGCGGGAACGGGCAAGACGCTGCTCGCCATCGCCGCCGGCCTCGAGCAGGTGGTCGAGCAGCGCGCATACGAGAAGCTCGCGGTGTATCGCCCACTCGTGCCGGTCGGCCGCGCCGACGTCGGGTTCCTTCCCGGTGGTCTCGACGAGAAGCTCGACCCGTGGATGTCGGCCATCCACGACGCGATCGTCGCCCTCACCGATCAGCGCAGCGCGCACGACGCCCAGCGGATGGTCGACGAACTGGTCGGGCGCAACCAGCTGTCGCTCGAGTCGGTCACGTTCTTGCGCGGTCGCAGCCTGCACCGTCAACTGGTGGTGGTCGACGAAGCGCAGAACCTGGAACCCACCACGTTGAAGACCGTGCTCACTCGCATCGGCGAAGGCACCAAGGTCATCTTCACCGGCGACACCAGCCAGATCGATGCGCCGTACCTCGGCGAGTCGAACAACGCGCTCGCCGTGCTCATCCAGGCCTTCGGCGGCCAGTCGTGCTTCGGCCACGTCACGCTCAGCGCGTGCGAGCGCGGCACCGTCGCCAGCCTCGCCGCCGAGCTCCTCTGACCCAGGACCGGCGCCAACCAGGGTGTGTGTCACGACCTCGGACGCACAGCCCCAGGTCACGACTCGACAGCGTTTCCGTCAACCGATCAGAGCGAGTACTTCGGAGCGGAGGGCGGTTCGGATGGTGTGACGCGCGCGTCCTTGACACTCCCGCAATCATTTAGTAGTAAATAGATGCATGAGTACAGCGACATCACCGCCGGTCATCGCAGCAGCGCCGCCGGAGTGGATGGATCTCGCCGCCTGCAAAGGACACACGCCGCTGTTCTTCCCGCCCAAGGCCGAGCGTCCGCAGGCCCGTGCCCGCCGTGAGGCGCGTGCCCGCCGCATCTGCGACACCTGCGACGTGCTGACCACCTGTCGCGAGTTCGCCCGCGCCAACCACGAGTACGGCTTCTGGGCAGGCGAGAGCGAGGAGGACCGGCACCTCGCCGGCTTCACGGTGTCGGCGCCCATCGGCATCAGGGCCCGCGGTGTGAGTGTGAACATGACTCGTCCCGGCTGACGGCATCCTCCCACCCCACTAGGGTTCGGGCATGGCCATCGACATCGTGACGAGCTTCATCGAGGCAGTCGAGCGCATGGATCTCGACCATGCGCTGTCGCACCTCACCGACGACTGCGAGTACGACAACGTGCCCATCGGC